>NZ_KV787971.1:0-218354 GCF_001807155.1 Corynebacterium sp. HMSC05C01
GATGCGCTACCAACTGCGCTACATCCGCATGCTCTCCGCGCTTACCGCGCTGATTGCGAGAACAAACCTTATCCTCATTCACCGCTTGTATCCAAATCGGCAGTTCACGGCACTTGGTGCGGGTTGGTTAATGAGGTTTCAGCGATGTAATTCTCGGGAGCCGCACGCGATTCAAGGTGTCAAACTAGGCAGGGGAAGGCTCTCTTGGGGGGGAAAGTGGTTGTGGCCTGCGGATTCGTCCGTGGCGCTCCATCCGTGTAATCTAGCAACTCGTTCGGTCCTATGGCTCAGTGGAAGAGCGTTCCGTTCACACCGGAAAGGTCGCTGGTTCGATCCCAGCTAGGACCACAACGCAAACCGTCAGGAAACTGACGGTTTTTCGTTTTGCAGGGCGCTACGCCTTTGTTGCCGTGCCCTCTACGTGCCCTCCTGTGGGTGATTCAGCTGCAGCAGGGTCATTGACCATTGGGGTGGGGTCTTAGGCCTGGCGGGGCTGGCGCGATTTGTCGCGCATATAGTAAGTTTGATCACATCCGGGGCAATCCCGCTCCGGTGCACCAGGTCAGAGTTACGGGTTTGGACTCCCGCTGGCCTAGAGAGAGATCCAGCCTGTCGGGTAGGGGTGCCACTTGGCCCTGATGATCCGATGGAGAGTTACAAGTGGTGCACCCACCCAATATCCGGTGGGAGTAGGCAGGACACATGGGATGGCGATCCCCCTGCCGAAGCGACAGCGGTGCCCAACTTCCATTAAAGAATGGAGGTGGGCTGACGCATGTCTGCACCACTTATCGAAGACGATTTGCAGGTCTTCACCAAACGGGAAGTCGCTGAACGACTCAAAACTTCCACCCGCACTATTGAGCGCCTCGTTGCTCGAGGCGAACTGCGTCCCATACCGGCTTGTGTCGGTAGAAACGTTGTCTTTTCGGCTCGTGAGCTGCGTGAGTACATCTATGGGGGTGCTGCGTAATGTCCAGCATCTTTCCCCCTTTGACCTATAGCCAGGTTCTTGCAGGGACACAGGGCTCTGATTGGACCATAAAATGCGTTGATGTGAACGAGGGGCGTGGGTCTGCAGCGCCGTCTGAATATGCGGTCCTCACACGTCGGAAGCTACGCCCAAACCGTCTACCCAAAATGGTCGATAGGTCGGGGTTCTCAAAGAACCCCGACCTCGAACTACTCGGAAACCAAGCTCTAACCAGGGGAGATTCAATCCGGCCAATATCCCCTATGGGAGGCGAGAATGGCCGGGCCGGATCGGGCCGGTCCTCGTCGCTTGTGCAGAGGTCTGCTCCAGGGCCTGCTATCGAGGGCTGTAGCGGGGGTGATGACGTTGCGTTTGGTGATCTGGCAACGGTGCGTGCGATGAGTACGGGCCGGGACACCATCATCGTGACCTACGACACCGAATTCACTACATATACGCTTGACTCCGGTGAGAGTGTACGGGTGGTTAATTCCTACCAGTTCGCTTGCATTGACCCTGCTGACAGGGACTTTTGTTGGCAGGTGGTGATGCTTCCGCTCGCGAATCAGCGTATTTCAATTGAGGATGCTCTGTACATCGTGGTTCAGGAAGCTGAGCTCTGGAAATGCGTGCCGGAGATGAGAAGCCGGGGGTACTTCAAGAAGAAGTTTTACCGGTTCAACGACGGCAAGCTCAATTACGAGCGGTCGAAGCGTGAGCTGTTCAAACTTGGGGCCCTCAACATCACGCTGGTCGGTCATTATTTGCAGGCTGATCTGACGGCGTTCGCACGGCCCGCGAAGCAGCGTAGCGGTGGTGAGAAGTACAACGACCCTCTGCGCCAGGTAAACAACGCCTCTGGTGGTCTTGTAAGTCTCAAGCCCCTCCGTCTCGTATGGCGAGATGGACGGGGCGATTGGTGGATGCCTTTGCGCATCACTGTTCGGGACACGATGGGGCAGGCTCCGCCCGACAGCAAGAGGCTTGAGGACTTGGGGGCAGTCTGTGGTGTGGAGAAAATCTCTGTTGCAGACGACATCAAGAGCGACATGGGTCTGATGTTGCGCGAGGATATGCAGGGGTTCCTGGAGTACGGCATCCAGGATTGTGTAGTGCCATTGGAGTACTTGGGCATGGTGTGGGGTGACAACATTGAGCCTCCGGTAACGCTATCTGGTGGCGGAGCTAGTGCAGTGCGCGCTGGTGTAGGCCGCTACTGGGGGATCGGTAATGCTGCAGAGCTAACCGCGCGCTTGCAGGGGTTGGTGGCCATTGACCGGGAGGACGTGGTCGATGATGACCCGCACAAGCTGCAGTACTACGTGCAGCGTGAGCTGCAGCCGATTGACGGGCATGCGGGCATGCTCCACTTCGGGGCCGCGCAGGCTTTTCACGGTGGGCTCAACACGTGCCCGATTGTTGGCTACTACAAGGATCTGACGATCGATGTGGACGCTCAAAATGCATACCCGACTGCGATGGCGATGGTGGTAGATCCTGATTTTGAGGCTGGCGCCATTTCCAGGATCGTTGAGGACCACACCTTCACCGAAGGTGATTTCCCGGGCGGGTTTGCTACCGGTTTGGTGGCCTACTGCGAATGGGAATTCCCTGAGCACGTGCAGCACCCGTGTTTGCCCGTCTCATACAAGGGATCTGTGTTGTACCCACGCACTTCTCGGGGACTCGGATCTTCGTTGGGTGTGGGGATGGACGGGACGAACTTCCAGGCAGCCTTCGAGGGCGTGTGGTTGATGGGGCCCGAAATTTTATTGGCGGTCAAGTTGGGGGGCTCGCGTGCGTTGCCAAGTTGGATACTTCACCAGTGTTTACAAGGTCGGTGGTGAAGATTCCCGCGCTCTGCGCTCGGCACTGCGAATGATGGTCGAGGATCGTGTACGAGCGAAAAAGAAGCACGGAAAGAAGTCGTTGCAGGAGCTTGTAATCAAGGTTGCCACGAACTCCGTGTACGGCAAGCTTGCCCAGGACGTGAGTGACCGTTCGGCCTGGGATTCTTGGGTCCAAGAGATGGAAAATATCGGTGGTTCTGCCATTACCAGTCCGTATCACGCATCAATGACCACCTCGATTGTCCGCGCCCAGTTGTTGGCCGTCGCAAACCAAGTCGCAGACGTGTACTCGATCACCACAGACGGCTTCATTACGGGTCGCGCTGTCGCCGAAATTGAGGCACTTGACCTCTACGGTCTTGCGAGTGAGCTGCGTGACGCTCGTGAGTACCTCACCGGCGATCCTGGCATTTGGGAGGTTAAACACTCCCAGAATGATCTATTGAATCTGACCACGCGTGGCAATGTGTCCCGAGAGGACGGTGGAGTCTTAGCGAAGGCTGGGATAAAGGTTCCAGAAGGCATTGAGCGTGGGAGCATAGAGGAGCGGGTCTGGTTCTTTGACGCCGCGGTCTCTCGCGAAGGAAAGGTGGCGTTCAGCTACACGGACTTTCCCAAGTTCCGGGACCTGTCACACGCCACCCGCCGGAAGGATTTTATAGCCGGTGAAGTGGTCAAGCGCGTGTCCCTGGACTACGACCTCAAGCGCAAACCTCGGTTTGAGACGATGCGCGCGATCATGGTGAATCATGGGGGTCGTGCCTACGAGGTGGCGTGCTTCGAGACTGAGCCGTGGGACAGCGTTGTCGACTACAAGCGGGCAAAGGACATCGCGAAGCACATCGTGAAACAGCGCCCTGGCACTAGCGAGGCTGATGGTGTCGAAGGTTGCTTGCGGACGGTCGATGAGTGGGGGGACTTTCAGCGCCGTTATGAGGCTCGTAAACGAGCAGCTGGGAGACGCCCCTACGTTTTCACTGCGGGTGCCGACACGCTGAAGAAGGTTGTTGCTGGGAGGCGTGACGGGCGATGGTCCGTGCCGACGCTGGACTCAAGGAACGTGTCGGTGAACGAAAAGGTGGAGTGGCTCTCGAACCTAGGATACGGCCCTTTTACCCGGTCAATGTGGGACCACATGAGCAAGAAGGATCGGCGGAAACAGGTTCTTGATGACATCAACCCTGGCGACGTTGAAGAGGCTGTTGAGCTGATGCAATCGCTTGACGTATTGGAAGTTACCGAACAGCGGGACGCCGCTTAGGGCTGCGTAGCCGTGCTGGACATAACAGGAGTAAAAATGACATTTAAGGCAAGTGAGTCTGCCCACGTAACCGAGTTGCGCAAGCAGCTCGAAGATGCAATCAAATCTGATGCTGCTGCCAAGGCGAAGGCTCGTAAGCGGCTAGAGCGGCATGCGTCTAGGTGGGAGCGGGCGAGATTCGAGCTATACGATGGTGATGAAGCTTCGGCGTGTGACGCAGTTCTTGGGTTGGTTCGTGATTTGCGTGCTGACTTTGAAGACAATGAGGGGTTAGAGGTTGCGCGTAACGAGTTAGCTGAGAAATTGGCTCGGTCTGAGCGTGCCAAAAAGGCTGCGCGTAAGCGTTCTAGAGGCACTCCCACCCGGCAGCGGGTGGTTGCTGGTGAGGATGGGTCCAATACCTCCGTGCACGGGTTGTCTGAGGAGGAGTTCGCTGCCGAACAGGCCCGGGCCTTTGAGGCGGCTCAGGTTGGTGTCCCTGAGCAGATTGAGACGCGTCGGAACGGGTTCCGGGCAGGAGGTTACGGTAGTGAGTAACACCTGCTCTGGAAGGTTGGGCTGTGCTCAGCGAGGCGCGCTAGCGCCGATGCACGCCGCGCAAGCGGCGTGGGGGTTTCTAAGGGGGCTTGACCCCCTTAGCAAGCATCGTTTTTGGTCTGCGCCGAAGGCTGGCAGCCAAAAACGTTGCTTGCCGTCTTTGTATTTCGACTCTTGGGGTGTGGTGAAGCATGAGACACACTGAGGGGCCCGAGGGTCGAAATACAACTGCGGCGCGAGTGACTGTACGCCTGACCGAGAAAGAGAAGCGGTCCTTGGACCGACTCGTTGAGGCGTACGGTTCGAGTGGCGCAGGGGTGATGCGGGCCGGGTTGAAGGCCCTAGGCCAGTTGGATGGTCGCACGGGAATACAGCCCACCCAGCACGCACTGCTTAGCTCCGAGGCGGTGGCTGACGTCGCCGGCTTGCGTCTCGCGGTTAACCGTCTGGGCAACAACCTCAACCAGGCTGTGCGCCGGTTGAATTCGGTGCAGGATGCGCAGACGGCACAGGAAGTGCGTGAGCAGCTTCGGTTCATCAATGACACCCTGGATAAGCTCCTGGGTGTGCATCTGACAGGTGGTGGTGTCGATGCCGTTCACTAGCGTGTCGCCCGTACGGGCGATGAAGGGGTATCTGACGTACGCGTTGGTCAATACGATGGGGGAGCTTCGAGGCGTGGGCTTTGAGTCCACTCTCGGTGGCTCCGTCGCGGAAATCACCGCGAACACCAGAGCGCTCCTGGCGTCGGGGCCTAAGCGTCGTAAGCGGGAGGGGTACGCGGTGCTGATTAGCTTTGACCCGAAGGAGTTCAATCCGCACGACGCCGGAGATGTGCAGCGGGCGAAGGAGCACGTGCTGGAGACCTTAGATCGCTTCGCGCACAACGTGCCGTACGTAGTGATCTTCCACAACGACCGTGGACATCTGCACGCGCACGTGTTTCTAGCGAACCACGACCTAAAGACCGCGAAGAGCTTTCAGGGTGGTGTGCACAAAAAGCTGGCCAAGGCATCGGACGAAGTGGCCTCAGAGATGGGCATCTCGGTGATCCAGAAGACTGGTGGCAAACGCGATCCGCACAAGGTTCGTGCAGAGCGCGAGGGGGAGTCCTTTCCGAGCGACGATGAGCTCGTTGCACGTCCTATCGCTGAGCTGGACCGGAAAACCTGGAAAGCTGCGTTGAAGGCGCAAGTCGATGCTCTGATCCGCCACCCTGAGGTGGACTCCTTTGAGGCGTTGGAGTTCTTCGCTCAGCGCCAGTCGATTTCAGTGAGGACCAAAGGCAGCGACAACGAGGTTGCTGCTGGTACTGCTGGAGTCTCCTTCGCGTTTGTGAACGGGGGAGACGTGGTCACACTGGCCCCTTCAGGGCGTTCAAAGCGCGCGACCAAGATGCGCTCGACAGGGCGCAAGCTCGGTGGTGAGCGCTACAAGAATGTGGCCGGGATCAATGCACTGATCGCTGAGGCCCACGCCCCTAAGCAGCACACTCCCAAATCGCAGGTCGATTACAGTCCGCGAAGCATTTTCGACCGCAAACCTTCAGGCAAGTCGGTATACGAGCGTGTGCAGCAACAACAGAGGGGTTCGGCTCAAAATGAGGTTCTAGAACGGCTCCGACGCAGCAGACAGCGAGGTTTTGGTGATGACTAAGATGCCGGTTGTGATTAAAAACGGTGGTAAGCGGCTATCCCGATCCGAGATCGTGGCAAGGTTGCAGGAGTTTGCAGTTCGTTGGCGCGGGATTCTGGACAACCCAGGCGTGGAGCAGGCCAACATTGAGCAGCGGCATGCTCAGACGTACTGGGCCGAGCTCTACGGCTGCTTCGGGTTGGATGCTGCGTCTGTTGCCATCTACGAAATGTACGCTGAGCGTGCTGGTTCGGTGGGGTTGGGGAGGGTGGATCTCTTCCAGCCCTCGGTTGTTATCGGTGAAGCGAAAAGCCCAGGTGTAAACCTCGACGTCGCGGTCCGGCAGGCCACCGAGTACCTGGTAGGCGGGTCGATCAAGCCGCACGAGGTGCCCCGCTACATCCTGTGCCACAACTTCGAGTATCTGCGGAATGAGTAGGAGGTCTGGTGATGGATGAAGTCCTCAAAGGAGTCGGTCCTCGGCTGCGGAGCATCCGCCTGTCGCGTGACCTGACGTTGGGCGACGTGGCCGAGGCAACAGGCTTGTCGGTCTCGACATTGTCACGACTGGAATCAGGGGGCCGGAGACCCACACTGGAGCTGCTGCTCGCGTTGTCCGCCCTGTATGACCTACCCCTGGACGATCTGGTGGGAGCCCCGCCAGTGGGAGATCCACGGGTCTATCCGCGTCCTCTACGGCGCAACGGCATGACGGTGGTGCCCCTGACGCACTTCCCGGGCCCGCAGCAAGCGCTGAAGATGGTGATTCCCAGCACGAAGTCGACGCCCGCCCTTCGCCGACACGATGGCTACGAATGGCTTTACGTTCTGTCTGGCGAACTACGGCTCATCGTCGGGGACCATGACATGTTACTCACGGTGGGACAGGCAGCTGAGTTCGACACCACCACACCGCACTGGTTCGGTAGCACTGGGACATCGGCCGTGGAGGTCCTCAGCCTGCTGGGACTCCAAGGGCGGAGAATCCACCTCGCTGGCTCGGTGGAGGCCAACTCAGGCGCGGCGATGCACAACCGCGTGGACGAGCTGCCCTGACAGCCAGATGCCCACTCCGTAGGAAGTGTGGGCGCGCAGGCTGCCGAGCCGTGCTTGCTTGGGATTGGGGGTCTTGGCCGCCGCCACGCCCATCCCGAAACAAGGCTGCATGAGCAGCCAAGGCGCCCCCAGCGTGGCCAGTCCCCATGCTACCGCGGGTATGAAACGCGGCCGCTCGAGCCAGCCTGGATCAGCGGCGGCCAGCGCAACGGCGAAGCCCGTCCCGATGGCGTAATGGGCCGCCCAGCCCAACTCCTTCTCGTGAGGGACGGGCTCGGCTGCCATGATCGGATCGTGCCGGAAGACACCGGCGGGCATGTGCCCAAGCCATCGACCAACCATCGCGTAGTCCAATGACTTGGAGCCACGAGTACGGCGCAGTATTTCCGCCACCCCGTCCATCACGATGGTTGCTCCCACGCCGACAGCAGCAGCTTGGACAAGTTCTCCGACACCGATACGCATGACCTGCACCTCTCGTAGACAGTTCCATTACCGACAGTTCCATTACCGCACACTACCAAAAGAGCCCGCAACTGTTTTTGCTGATTCAGCAAACGTTGATCAACGTGCCCGGTCAGTACACCTGGCGCTCCCTGGCTGCGGGCCCGCCCTGGTGCATCCAGGGCGGGTTTCCTATGTGCGCCGCCAGTGCATCGCATCTGGTGGCAGCAAGAGCTCGGCCCAGGCGCGCTGTGAGCCGCTGTGAGCCCGCGAGATGACCTCGTGGCTGCGTCCTTGGCGCAACAGCTCTCCAATGACCCGTGCAGGCGTGTAGGAGGGCATCTCAGCGCTTGCTTGGCGCAGTGCCTGCAGCGTCCAGGGGGTAATACCCTCCTGCAGCGCGATAAGCGCCCACATGCCCAGGGCGTGCGCTCGTGCTTCGCCGTGGGTGGTCTTGGCGACGTGCATCAACAGCCCTGCGGTTTGCTGCGGGTGGTCGAGCGCTTCGGTGATCAGGCAGTCGCTGATCTTGCTCACGCTCAGTGCTGCGATGAGCACTTCAAGCTCATGCGGGTCATCGACCAGCACAATCTGCGGGCATGAGTGTGTCGGCTCGATCAGCTCGCTGGCCACAGCACTGCGCAGCACGTCACGGGCGGCGTAGACCAGATCGACAGCGCGATCAGCGTTGCCGTCGTTGAGGTCCATCAGCGCCCGGTGCGCCCTGCGCAGCGCGCTGGTTGCCACATCCACCACGGCGTTGGCGGTGGCGAACTCTTGTGAGGCTGCTTTGCTGTGCACGCCTGTCAGCGCTGCTAAGTCCTCGGAGTACTCCCAGTAGCCGGCAAACGTCGCGAAGTTCGCCGCTGGGCGCACGCCACAGTTGTGTAGCAGGCGCATGTGGTCGTTGTCTTCCGGGTCGGCCACCGACCCGAACATCACAGGCGGTCTGCGCACGTCGTAGCCCAATAGCCCTGGTGTGGCGAACACCAGCGAGAATGACTCACCGTGGGCAATGTCTGCCACGTGCCAGCACGCCTCGATGAGGTTGGTGCCCAGCACTTGGGCCACATAGGCGTGCTCGGTGATGTCATCGACCTGCTGCGTCTCACGATGCGGGGTCACGATCACGGCGAAGACGTGAGGCAGTCTGCGCAGGTCACGAAACATCGCGTGCTGCCAGTTTTGGCTCAACACCTGCTCTAGGCCGACATAGGCCAGCTCAACGGGTTGCAGCGCATCGTCTAGCCAGTCCAGGCCGACCAGCACTAAGGCATCGCGCGGGAAATAGGCGAACATGCCTGGGATCTGCGCGATCATCCGACCTGGGAAGAACCGCTGTGGCACAGCTGGCCCGCTCATAGGCCAAGCTCCTGCAGGGTCATATTCGCCCCGTCAGCGGCGCTATTGAGCAGCTGTCTGCTCAGCCCGTGCGCCATGATCTTGTCCAACAGGCGCGTCAGCCTATGCTCTGGCTCGGTGTCCACCGCAGCGTCGAGTGCGGCACGCGCTAGCCCTGCCAAGTCTTCGTTGGTGGCCAGCATGGACCACAGGCACAGCGCGTTGGCACGCACAACGCCGTCGAAGCAGGTAGCGACAGCAAGCAGGATCTGGCTTGCACGCTGTGGGTTGTCGAGCACGACGGTAATCAGTGCGTCGCGCAGTTTACTGCTGGTCAGACACGCTACAAAGGTGGTCAGCTCGTCGGTGTCGAGTAGCACCAGCGGATCGGGGATCTGCGCGGGCACAATCATTGCAGGCTGTGCTGTTTCGATGGTGAGCATCGCTTGGGCCACCAGCGCGCGGGCGGGGTCGTGAACACCATCAGCCCAGGCATCGAGCACCTCACTGCCGTGCAGCTTCGCGTCGGCGGCAACCTGGTCGTAGCGCGACTCACGGTGCGTGGCGAGCGCAAAGTAGCCCATCATGTCATCGCGGCTCAGCTCCGGCAGCACGCCGTGTTGCGCAAGCTGCGCCATTGCAGGCGAGGCCATGATGCTTGCGACGTCGCCTTCATAAAAGCGCGGGTCATCCACCATCGACGGCTGCTGACCGTACTCAAGGTGGTAGCGCTCGCCCTCGGCAACATCGGGCACAGACCAGATAGCGTCGATGAGTTCATCAACGTAGGCGACGTACAGGTGATCCAGTGCGTTGAGCACGACCGGGTGGTGGCGGTGGCGGGTGATAATGACGCCGAGCACCACGTTGTAGTCGCCGGTGATGCGCCGAAAACGCTCACCAAATGCGTCCTCTGTGACCTGGTCGAGGTCAAGGCGCATTGCAGGGCTGGTCTCCACATAGCCGCCGTCGCGGTTGAAGCACAGCACCACCAGTGATTCTTGCGGGTAGAACCCGAGTAAGCCGGGGATTAAGGCGATCACATCGCCGGGGGTCGAAATAGGTTGCTGCTCCATGATGTCTCCTCACACGTGCAGATGACCCGCACACTGGCCATGCGCGGGGAACCACCGTGGGTTCAAAATCTGCTTGCTCGCAGCTATTGCTGCGAGATGTGGGCCTGGGCGGGGCAGCAGCGCACAGGGCGCCACCAACGCCTTGATAATCGTGTGTTCACGGGGAGGGCGTTGGTGGCGCAGCTGTTCGGAGCACTAGTTCCGTGCTGCTTTACGTGCTAGCTCAGCGGAGCGGCCACCTGCGTGCTGGTAACGCATCGCGGCGTTGACGTCGTTGTGGCCGAGACGGGCCATAATCTCTTTCAACGTCGCTCCGGATTGGGCATAGCGGGTGCCCTGGTAATGGCGCAGTGCGTGGAAGGTGAGGTCTGGCCTTCCTGCTGCGTCCCTGGCTTTCTCCCATGGGTCCTGAAGGGTCGTCATCGGCATAGGTTTCGTACCGTCGCGGTTGGTCCAGATGTACGCATCAGGGCTCTTGTCAGCGATGTAGTCGGCAATGGTGGTGGCGTCTTTGCCGAAAATCTCCACATGCCGGACGGACGCGAGGGTTTTCGGCTCGCCGACACCCCGAGTGCCGTCCTTGGCCTCGTAGAGCGACTTGTTGACGGTGATATCGACCGATGCGACTTCGCCTGATTCGTCTCTGACCACTGCAATGTCGTTGGTCTTTAACGCCAGGATCTCGCCCTTACGAAGTCCGCCTGCCGCTGCGATTACTGCGATCACCTCGTATTTGGTCGGGAGCACCTCCAGAATTTTCTCCAGCTCGTCATCAGTGGGTGGGGTGACCTTTTTGCCGGTTGAGGCGCGGCTCCCTCCTTTGACGGTGCACGGGTTCACCGTGATCAGGCCATCTTCGACGGCAGTCTTGAGCACCGACTTCATAAAGTCGTACTGCTTTGCCAGCGACGTGCGATGCCCATCCTGCTGCTCTTCGATGTACCAGCTACGTACAGCGTCAGGTGTGATGTGGGGGATTGGGGTGTTTTTCCAGTAGGCGAGCTTGCCGGTTGCCAGGTACCGCTCGTATTCCGCCTTGCTCGTCGGCTTCAGTGGCTCGCCACGGCTGTTTGTGCGCTCTCTAATCCACTTGGTGGCATATGTGCCGAACGGGATCTGCTTCGCGGCTTCACGGGCCTTCTGTGCGTCGATTTTGGCTTTCTCTTCGGCTGCGAGCGCCTCGCGTTCGTCAAAGGGGATGAAAGTGCCGTTGGCAATCTCGGTTTGTACCCGAGCTAGAAAGACTTGAGCCTCGGATTTGAGGCGGAATGTCGTTGGGGCCGAGTGACGCTCTCCCTTGTAGGAGAAACGCGCTTGCCAGTTTCCGCTGGGGAGTTTGCGAATGGTGCCGAATGAACTCATGAGGGGTCCTTTCTGTAGGTTGGGCGTGCCCTCTGCGTGCCCTCTAGTTTGTCACGGTTTGTCACGATCTGTCGTGGTATGTCGTTAAACATGCAGGTAAGAACGTTATCGACAGCCCTCACTATAGCAGACGTAGCTAATTCGATCCCAGCTAGGACCACAACGCAAACCGTCAGGAAACTGACGGTTTTTCTTTTTCTTCAGGCAGTCAGGCTGGGGTCTGCGATTCCTAGCTGCCAATATTGGGGGTTTTGTGCCAGTGTGGGAACTATTCGGCCGTTTTAGGCGACTACTCATTTCGAGTGCGAAAATTACGCACTCAATAGTTTGAACAAGGAGACGAAATGCCCAAACCTGCACATTGCAGGCAAGTTGCACGAGTGGGCGGTATTGCTGCCGCGGCGTTGGCAACTGCTCTGGTTACCTCGGCTCCCGCGGTTGCGCATGACGTTGTTATCGGATCCAACCCCGAAAACAAGTCTGTGGTGCAGGACTTTCCTGAGCGGATCGAGCTGGAGTTTTCTGGCGAGCCCAAGGAAGGTTTCAATACCGTCGCCATCTCACGTACGGAGAATGGAAGCACGGATGTGCTGTTCACCGGCGAACCGGTAATTGAGGGCCGAAACGTCACACTCGACCTTCCGCCAGATCTGCAGCCGGAGGCCGGAGACTACAAAGTTGGCTTCCAAATCGTCTCGTCCGACGGACACGCAACTAAGGGCATGACCTCGTTTAGCTATCAGCCAGATGGCGCTGGCTCGCAATCGCAACAGGATTCGACCGCTACTAACGCTGCAGAAACGAATGAAAACTCAAGCGTTTCTGCTCTCTGGCTGCTTGCCCTTGGCACCATCGTGCTTGCGGTCATCGCGGTGTTGGCCGTGACGAATCGTTCGAAGAAGAGCAAGACCATAACTGATGACGTGCGCAAAGGCGCGCAGTAAGGAAACATGATGAAGAATCGTTTGATGGCCACGGCAGTTGTCGCTGCTTTCGCTTTGACCCCGGCGCTGACCGCCTGCTCTAGCGACTCTAATGAGGCGGCAACCGACACAGCTACCTCGTCCGCTGCAACGTCGGCAAGTGAGACTGCCACGGATGCTGCCGCCACCTCGGACGTTGAACTCGTCGATGGCACTGTGCGTGCAAAGGCTGCCAAGGACGCAGAAAATGGCAGTGATATGACGGCGATCTTTGGCACCTTGAAAAATGGCACGGATGAAGACATCCACGTGATTGGCTTCACTACCTCGCTGGGTGAAGCCATGTACGAAATTCACGAGGTTGTGGATGGCGTCATGCAGGAGAAGGAGGGGGGCATCGTCATTCCGGCCGGTGGCACTTACGAGCTGAAGCCGGGCGGTGACCACTTCATGGTGATGGGCCACCCGGACGAGATTCCTGCTGGAGACACCGTTGATGTCACGCTGCTGACTGAGGGTGGCACCACCATTGATATTCCGGAAGTAGCCGTCCGTACCATGCTGCCGGGCGATGAGGACTACGGCGAGGATGGCCAGGTCATGGACCACAGCCAGCACAAGCACGGCGACGATGCAGCGCATGGCGAACACGCCGAGCACAGCGAAACCGCTGAGCACAAGCACTAGGAGGAGCGAATTCAATGGTTGAGCCACAGCGTGGCGGAGTTTCCCGCCGGGTGTTTCTGGCCGGTGCGGCTGGGGTGGCGGGGGTTGCGTCATCAAGCATGGCGCTCGTTGCGTGTAGCGGTGAGGATGATCGCGAAACTGCATCACGGGCACTTACCGAATCAACTATCGCATTCGATGGCGCTCATCAGGCAGGCATCCAAACGACTACACAAGCGAATCTCAACCTCGTTGGGTTCAACCTCAAAGACGGCGTGGAGGCCGATGGAATCCGCCGTCTTATGCGGTTGTGGACGGAAGATGCGCGAGAGCTCGTCTCCGGCCGCAACCCTTTGTCAAGCCTTGAGCCAGAAATGGTAGACAAGCCGGCAAACCTGACGATCACATGCGGGCTAGGCGAGCGAATCTTTGACGTTGCCGCCCCCGAAAGTAAGCCGGCGTGGCTGCACGACATTGAGTCGATGCCACGGGAGAAACTCGTTCCAGAGTGGGGACAAACCGATATCGTTCTCCAGATCTGCTCGGATGACCCGATGGTGTGTGCATGGGTAATGCGCCACATGACCCGCGCAGGGATGGACTACGTAAAAACTGCGTGGGTGCAGCAAGGGTTCATGAACGCCTACGGCAATATTCCGAAACGCCAAACCCCGCGCAACCTCTTCGGTCAAGTCGATGGAACCGTCAACCCACATTCGGACGATGAATTCGCGGAGCAGGTGTTTCACGAGGATGGCTCTTCCTCACTGGTAGTGCGCCGGATCGCGATGGATCTCGACGATTGGGAGCGGCTCGACCGGGCTTCACGCGAGGAGTCTGTCGGCCGCAGGTTGAGCGACGGTGCCCCGCTCACTGGCGACAGCGAATTCGACAAACCAGATCTCGATGCAATTGATGAATACGGTCTGCCCGTCATTGACAGGAACTCGCACATGGCGCGAGCAATGCCGCCGAAGGACCATCCGGAGCAGCGTTTCTTACGCAGACCGTACAACTACAACCTTCCGCCGGATCCGAACTCGAAAGGTCTCTCAAATGCAGGCTTGGTCTTTCTGACTTTCCAGAAGGACCCGGATACCCAGTTCACTCCGGTGCTTCGCCGCCTGCTGGAGATGGATCGCCTTAACGAATGGACGACTCACATTGGTTCCGCGGTGTACTGGGTGCCACCGGGCACTGTGGAGCCGGGTAGTGGTAACTCCGGTGATACGTACTGGGGCGAAGCCGTACTTTCCGGCACTCGGGGGTAGAATCCCTATCGACCGGCGTGCGTCTGCGCCGTCGGGACAGTGAACAGCACGATGGGGTTGCGTCCAGGTATGACGCAGCCCAATGACGCGCAAAGGAGCGCACGACACCTATGTCAAACGAAGCAGTAGTCGAGTTTGCAACGTTCGAGGTCCCCGCAGGCACCGCCGTGGGTGCAGCGATGCGGGAGTTGAACTTGCCAAACAAGGGCGACGACGCCGTCGTTTGCGTCTTGGATGCAGAGGGCGAACTCAAAGATCTTTCCCACGTGCCGGAGCAAACCGCCACGTTCACTCCTGTCCCGGCAAACACTGAGCTTGGTCGCTCTGTTATCCGCCACTCCTGTGCGCACGTACTTGCACAGGCTGTTCAGACGGAGTTTCCGGGAACCAAGCTGGGCATTGGCCCTGCGATTGAAGATGGCTTTTACTACGACTTTGATGTCGCCGAGCCGTTTACGCCTGAAGATCTGAAGACGCTTGAACGGCGTATGAAGAAGATCATCAAGCAAGGCCAGAAGTTTGTCCGCGGTGTCTACGTATCCGTGGAGGAAGCAGCCGAGGATCTCAAGGATGAGCCGTACAAGCTCGAACTGATCAACGACAAGGGCAACGTCGACCCAGATTCTGACGAAGCTACTGAAATCGGTGCAGGCGAGCTGACCCACTACGACAACGTCAATCCCCGTACGGGCGAGGTGGAGTGGCATGACCTGTGCCGTGGCCCGCACGTGCCAACGACGAAGTACATCCCGGCATTCGCACTGACCCGTTCGTCCGCTGCCTACTGGCGAGGCGACCAGGACAACGCTGGTCTGCAGCGTGTCTACGGCACGGCGTGGGAGTCGAAGGAAAAGCTCGACGAGTACATGACCATGCTCGAGGAGGCTGAGAAGCGCGATCACCGCCGTCTTGGCAATGAGCTGGATTTGTTCTCCTTCCCAGACGAGGTCGGTTCTGGTCTTCCGGTATTCCACCCGGACGGTGGCATCGTGCGTATGACCATGGAGCAGCACTCGCGTGAGCGTCACGTGGCAGCCGGCTACTCCTTCGTCAACACCCCGCACGTGACCAAGGGTGACCTTTTCAAGAAGTCTGGTCACCTGGATTGGTACGCGGACGGCATGTTCCCGCCGATGAAGCTCGACGGTGAGGTTGACGCCGACGGCAACGTGACTAAGCAGCCGGTGGACTACTACGCCAAGCCGATGAACTGCCCGATGCACAACCTGATCTTCGACTCTCGTGGTCGTTCCTACCGCGAACTTCCGCTGCGTTTGTTCGAGTTCGGCACGGTGTACCGCTACGAAAAGTCTGGTGTGGTGCACGGTCTGACTCGTGCTCGTGGCTTTACCCAGGATGATGCTCACATCTACTGCACTGAGGAGCAGCTGGAAGAAGAGCTCACCAGCGTTCTGGAGTTCATCATCTCGCTGCTGCAGGACTACGGTCTGGATGACTTCTACCTCGAACTGTCCACGAAGGACCCGAAGAAATACATTGGCGACGACGACATCTGGGAGCGTTCCACGAGCATTCTCGAGTCGGTGGCGAAGAAGTCTGGCCTTGAGCTGGTTCCGGACCCTGCCGGCGCCGCTTTCTATGGCCCGAAGATTTCGGTGCAGGCACGCGACGCCATCGGTCGCACCTGGCAGATGTCGACCGTCCAGTTGGACTTCAACCTTCCTGAGCGCTTTGACCTGACCTACACCGCCTCTGACGGTTCGAAGAAGCGTCCGGTGATGATCCACCGTGCACTCTTCGGCTCGATCGAGCGTTTCTTCGGCGTGCTGCTCGAGCACTACGCGGGTGCGTTCCCGGCATGGCTGGCGCCACACCAGGTTGTGGGTATTCCGGTTGCTGATGCGTTTGCCGACCACCTTGATGGGGTCGTCGCAAAGCTGCGCGAGCGCGGTATTCGTGCAGAGGTTGACCACTCGGACGACCGCATGCAGAAGAAGATCCGTACGCACACCACGAACAAGATCCCGTTCATGCTGCTTGCGGGTGAGCGTGACGTTGATGCCAACGCTGTGAGCTTCCGCTTCCTTGATGGCACGCAGATCAACGGCGTGAATGTCGATGAGGCAGTGGAGATCATCGCGGACTGGATCGCGGCGAAACGTAACGATCAGCCGAGTGAGGCAAACGTTGCAGCCCAGCGGCAGTAATCATGGCGAGGACCCCTACATCGATACCGGTGTAGGGGCTCCTGACCGTCTTGTACGTCTGTGGGCGCCCTACCGGTCGAGTTACATTGCGTCGGCGCCGAGATCGTCGAAAAGCAATGACCCGTTTCTAGAGATACCGAAACTCAGCGACGAAGACGGATTGATTATTGCCCGTGGCACGCGTGTGTACGCGGTGTTGAACCTGTATCCGTACAACGCGGGACATCTCATGGTTGTGCCGTATCGCAAGGTCGCGGAGCTTGAAGCGCTTGACGACGAAGAAACAACCGAACTGATGGCATTTGCCAAGCATGCGGTAAAGACGCTGAAGCATGTGTCGAGCCCAGAGGCGATTAACGTCGGTTTGAACCTGGGCAAAGCGTCCGGAGGGTCGGTTGGAGATCACCTGCATCTGCATGTGGTTCCGCGCTGGTCAGGCGACTCGAATTTTATGACTGTGCTTTCCGGAACCAAGGTTCTGCCGCAGCTCCTGCGAGAGACTCGCGAGCTGCTGGCGCAGGGGTGGCGCGAGGTCGAACAGGGCGAGGGGAGAAGCCACGATGCTTAGTGTGCATGGGCGTAAACCGGCAGCTGTTGTCGTGGAACCGGTGGCGAAGGGCTTGTTGAAAGCCGGCGTCACGCCGAACATGATCACTCTTGCCGGCACGATTGCCACGATGCTGGCGATGATGGTTCTCATCCCGACGGATCATCTCGTGTGGGCAGCGGTGTTGAGCACGATTTTTGCAGCGTGTGACATGGTGGACGGCACCATGGCGCGATTACGTGGTGGTGGGACGGCCTTCGGCGCAACACTAGACGCCAGTTGTGACCGTCTCACGGACGGCGCCCTGTTTGGGTCGATCGCTATGTGGATGGTCTACGTTGCGGACTTGTCTGCGGCCCATGTTGCAGCCTGCCTAGCTGTGTTGGTCCTCTCGCAGGCGATCAGCTACATCAAGGCTCGCGCTGAAGCCGGCGGCATCAGCGTCGTCGGCGGCCTCATTGAACGGCCAGAGCGTTTGATCCTTGCTTTGGGCGGGCTAGCGCTCGAGGGGTTTGGGGTGCCCAACGCTGTCGTGGTGTCAATTTGGCTTCTGTTAGCAGGGTCGCTGTTTACCGTGGCGCAGCGGCTGGTCTTCGCCGCGCGAGACGATCAGGCGAACGCGAAGATGGCGCCACCAGCAGGGGCGTAGATGAGCGGCATTGGAAAGCGTGTGTCTTCGGCGGGTTACATCGCCGGGTGGAAGATCGTCGGGGCGCTGCCGGAACGCATAACGCGTCCGTTAGCTGCTGCTGGTGCGGATTGGGTATCAAACGACGGCGCCGGAATGGACATGCTGCGCCGCAATCTCACACGCGTCGTCGGTGCAGAAAACGTCACCAAGGAGCTGGTGCGTGACAGCGTGCGTTCCTACGCAAGGTATTGGCTCGAAGCTTTCCAACTGCCTCGCATTGCGGATGATCCAAACTTGGATGAGCGACTCACTGCAGGTCTGGTTGGTAGGGAGTATTTGCAGGAGTCGATCGATGCTGGCAACGGGGTCGTACTGACTCTGCCGCATTCCGGGAATTGGGATATGGCGGGAATGTGGCTTGCAAAGCATTACGGAACGTTTACAACGGTTGCTGAGCGGCTCAGGCCTGAGAAGCTGTTTGATGCGTTCGTGGAGTATCGCGAAAGCCTGGGTTTCGAAGTGCTTGCCCTCACCGGGGAGAAAACTCCTCCCTATGCAAGGCTCAAAGAGGTCCTCCAAGGCGGGGGCATCGTGTGTTTGATGGGAGAGCGTGACCTCGGACGTCGAGGTGTGCCAGTGACATTTTTCGGCGAGGATACGACTTTTCCTGTAGGGCCAGCAAAGTTGGCATTGGAGACAGGCGCGAGCCTTCACACAGTGCATACGTGGTTTGCAGGTTCGCAGACGGATCCTCGCTGGGGGATGAGCGTTGCACCTGCGCTGAAAGTAACCACGCTTGAGCGAACGGTGCAGGCAATTGCAGACGAGTTCGCTGTCGCGATTGCCCACCACCCGCAGGATTGGCACATGCTGCAGCCGTTGTGGCCTGTCGATGTCCCGGTTCGCGGGAGGCGCTGGGCGCTCGACAACCGTTCAGACATCTCAAGGGAGACCTAGCCGATGCGGGTTGGGCTAGTCTGCTCCTATTCTTTTGATGAACCTGGTGGGGTTCAAGCGCATGTCCTTGACTTGGCGGAGCGGTTGCGGGAAATGGGACATCACAGTGAAGTCCTTGGCCCTGCATCTGCCGATACGCCGTTGCCTGAGTGGGTAACTCGGGGCGGGCCAGCGGTTCCGATTCCTTACAACGGTTCTGTTGCGCGCTTGTCGTTTGGCCCGCGAGTAGTGAGGACGACCAAGCGATTCATCGAACTCGGCGATTTCGACGTGCTGCATATCCACGAGCCAAATTCGCCGGGCTACGCCATGGTTGCGAACCGAATAGCCGCGGGTCCGATCGTGGCTACCTATCACACCTCTGCGGAGAGCTCCTACGCGCTGAAAGTAGCACTGCCTGCGTTGCGAGCGAACTTGGAGAAGATTCGTGCCGGAATCGCAGTGAGCGAGTTGGCATGGCAGTGGCAGGCAGAGCAGATTGGCACTGACCCTGTGATCATTCCGAACGGAGTTGACACGCGACGCTTCGCGCGGGCTCGTGGTGTGCGCAATGACTCTTCAGACGTGGAGGTTGTGTTCCTTGGGCGACTCGACGAGCCACGTAAAGGCCTCGATGTGTTCTTGACTGCACTGGAGCGTCTTCCGCGCCTTCCTCAGGTGACGGTGATGGGCGGAGGTGCTGCACGCGAAATGGACGGGGTGCGTTTCGCTGGGAAGGTTACGGAGGATGAAAAGGTCGAGATTCTCGGCCGCGCCGACATTTTTGTTGCCCCGAACCTCGGTGGCGAGTCGTTTGGCATCATTCTGGTCGAAGCAATGGCGGCGGGGTGTGCCGTGGTAGCCAGCGATATCCCTGCTTTTGCCGCCGTTGGCTCTGACGCTGCGGCCTTCTTTCCGCCGGGGGATCCCGATGCTTTGGCGCAGCAGTTGCAGCTGCTTATCGACGACGCCACTTACCGCAACGACTTGATTAACCGAGGCGTACGTCGCGCCACGGAATTCGATTGGTCAGTGGTGGCGAACCGTGTTTGCGCTGTGTATGAGGCTGTTTCCTACAACGAGAAGGTGAGGATTGAGCGATGACATTTGGTATCGTGCTTCTCGTCGTCGCGCTGATCTTCGTTGTCATCGTGGCTGTCTGGGCGTTTCACACTGCGCAGCGACTTCACCGATTGCATATTCGTTTGGATAGGTCCCGTGATGCGCTGCAGGCTGCTCTTGATTGCCGCTGCGCTGTAGTTGCGGCGCTGTTTCCCGAGCTCGCGCAGCAGGCTCACGAAACGGAGGCGCTTCGGTTCAGCTCGAAGGATCTTCGGCTGCGTCTTGGCGCTGAGGGGGATCTGATGCAGGCGGTCAGGGAGTCGTCGCAAAGCAGTGGCGACGTACCGGCTGAACTCCGTGATGCACATACCCGAGTAGAACTCGCCCGGCGATTCTATAACGATGCGGTTGCGGATACGTTGGCGCTGCAGTTGCGACCTCTGGTGCGGTTTTTCCGTCTTGGCGGTACGGCGGTAGTGCCGCAGTTTGCCACCGACGGCCAGTAACAGCGTATTTGTGCAGCTGGCGTATACTTGCGCTCTGTTAACCGTCAACAGAGGAATGAAGGGGTGCTCGATGGCAGGCCACTCAAAGTGGGCAACGACCAAGCACAAAAAAGCGGCGAACGATGCAAAGCGTTCCAAGCTCTGGGCGAAGATGATCAAGGATATCGAGGTCGCCGCCCGCACAGGCGGCGGTGACCCCGCTGCTAACCCGACCCTCGATGACATGATCCGCAAGGCGAAGAAGGCCTCGGTCCCCAACGACAACATCGAGCGCGCTCGCAAGCGTGGCTCCGGCGAGGAAGCCGGCGGATCCGACTGGGAAACTGTCATGTACGAGGGCTACGGCAACAACGGTGTTGCTGTGTTGATTGAGTGCTTGACCGACAACCGCAACCGTGCCGCAACCGAGGTACGTACCGCCATGACCAAGAATGGTGGCAACCTGGGCGAGTCCGGTTCTGTCGGTTACATGTTTGAGCGCACCGGTGTGGTCACGATCAAGAAGGGTGATCTCTCCGAAGATGACGTGCTGATGGCAGTGCTCGACGCCGGCGCTGAGGAAGTCAACGACCTCGGTGAAGAGTTCGAAATTACCTGCAAGCCGACTGACCTGCCTGCAGTGCGTGAGGCCCTGATCGGTGAAAGCATCGAGATTGAAGACGCTGGCCAGGAATTCCGTGCTGACGTTCAGGTCGATCTTGATCTCGAAGGCGCACAGAAGATGATGCGCCTGATCGACGCGTTGGAAGATTCCGACGACGTCCAGAATGTCTACACCAATATGACGATCTCTGACGAGGTTGCAGCGCAGCTCGACGCATAACACTTCGTCGTGAACCGGCGCGCCCTCTTCGGGGGCGCGCCTTTTTCGCACGTTGTGGTAGAACATATGTGTCATGAGCGAAGGAGTGATTGCGTGAACCTCGAAGGACTACGGGTGATGGGAATTGATCCCGGTCTGACGCGTTGTGGCTTGTCTGTTGTGCAGGCAGGTCGTGGCCGCCAGATCATTCCCGTAGCAGTTGGCGTCGTGCGAACTCCCTCAACCGCGGAGCTTGCGGAGCGCCTGCTCAGAATCTCTCGGGCGGTGGGCGAGTGGATGGATGATTACCAGCCCGATGTTGTTGCTATGGAACGTATCTTTGAACGTGGCAACGTCTCCACGGTGATGCACACAGCGCACGCTGTCGGTGTCATGGTCTTAGCCGCTGCGGAACGTGACATCCCGGTGCACATGTACACCCCTTCAGAGGTAAAGAAAGCAATATCTGGCAATGGACGTGCGGACAAGAAGCAAATGACCACTATGGTCACGCGCATTCTTGGTTTGAGTGAGGCGCCGAAACCAGCAGATGCTGCTGATGCGCTGGCCATTGCAGTCTGTCACTGCTGGCGTGCGCCACTTATCGCTCGAACGCAACATCTCCAACAACTTCAACACCCCAATACGAAGGCGGCAGTGCAATGATTGATTCTCTCAACGGTGAGGTGCTCACTATTGGTCTCGACCATGCGGTCATTGAGTGTTCGGGGGTGGGGTATAGGTTTCTTGCTACACCGCAAACGCTTGGCGGTCTTGTGCGTGGTGAAACGCGTCGAGTGATGACCTCGATGGTGGTCAAAGACGACGGCGTCACCTTGTATGGCTTTGGCGACAATGAATCGCGCGAGATGTTCCATAAGTTGCAGACCGTGACTGGCTTGGGGCCGAAACTGGCTATTGCCGCGTTGTCTGTTTTTGAGCCTGGCGAGCTTTCGACGCATATTGCAAACGGTGACGCGAAGAAGGTTCAAACGATCCCCGGCGTGGGCAAGAAAATGGCCGAGCGCATGATCCTCGAGCTCAAGGACAAAGTTGAAGCGATGTTGCCGGCGCAGTCACCAAACGGTGTGGGGGCTGATACAGCAGCAAAGCCAGCCACCACTTACGCCTCGGAACAGGTTGTGGAAGCGCTGGTCGGACTCGGATTCCCAGAGCGTACGGCACAGTCGGTCGTAGATCAGCTGACAACAGACCAGCCGGATCTCGACGCTTCTGCGTTGTTGCGTCAAGCGCTGACGCATTTGGGCAAGAAGTAGGCTAATGCGCAATGTCTGATGTGGAAAAGACCGAGTTCCAGCTCCCTGAAGGTTTTTCAGCGAAAGCACCGTCGCCTGTCGACGCCAACGTGCAGGCCGACGAACACGATATTGAGCGTTCGTTGCGTCCGAAGTCCATTCAGGAATTCATCGGCCAACCCAAGGTACGAGAACAACTCAGTCTTGTGCTTACGGGCGCCCGAAATCGTGGTGTGACGCCGGATCATATCTTGCTGTCTGGTCCGCCTGGACTGGGCAAGACCACCATGGCAATGATCGTCGCACAGGAATTAGGCACGTCGTTGCGCATGACCTCCGGGCCTGCTCTTGAACGGGCAGGCGACTTGGCGGCGATGTTGTCTAACTTGATGGAGGGCGATGTGCTCTTCATCGATGAGATTCACCGCATCGCACGGCCGGCTGAGGAAATGCTCTATATGGCCATGGAGGATTTCCGTATCGACGTCATTGTTGGCAAGGGCCCGGGCGCGACATCGATTCCGCTAGAGATTCCTCCGTTTACCCTTGTCGGGGCAACCACGAGGGCAGGTATGCTCACCGGCCCGTTGCGTGACCGCTTTGGGTTTACAGCTCAAATGGAGTTTTACGATGTCGACGACCTCACCAAGGTTGTCAGCCGTGCAGCGAACATCCTTGGGGTGCAGATTGATACTGACGCTGCGGTTGAGATCGCCTCGCGTTCACGTGGAACCCCGCGAATTGCGAACCGACTCCTGCGTCGAGTGCGCGACTGGGCTGAGGTCCATGGCGACGGCAGGGTAAACCTGGATGCCGCACGAAGTGCGCTCGAAGTGTTCGATGTCGACGAGCTAGGGCTAGATCGCCTCGACCGTGCTGTGCTTGGCGCCCTGATCAGGGGACATGGCGGTGGCCCGGTAGGTGTAGGGACCCTTGCGATCGCGGTTGGCGAGGAATCCGGCACCATCGAAGAGGTCTGTGAGCCTTATCTGGTGCGCGCGGGACTGATGTCGCGAACAGGCCGGGGCAGGGTTGCTACTGCCGCCGCGTGGGAGCACTTGGGTTTGCAGGCACCTCCCGAAGCGCCTGGGCAGATGCCGCTCTACTAAGCCCACGATTGTGTTGTGCAATGATGGTTTCTCATGGAACCAATTTTGCTCATTGTCATTCTGGCCTTGTTCTTGCTGCCTTCCATCCTCATGATGCGTGGCCAGAAGAAGCGTCAGGCTCAGATTGATCAACTGCGTCAGTCGATTCAGTCTGGCGATCAGATTGTCAACGTTGCAGGCTTCCACGCCACGGTCGTGGAGCACAATGGCGAGACCATGCTTGTGGAGCTTGCCCCGGGTGTAGCCGTGACGATGGATACGGCTGGTGTGATGCGCAAGATTGAGCCTGTGGCACCTGTCGACACAAATGAGGTACCCAACTAAGTTTTTCTGGCCTGATGGCGTAGCATATTTGCGTTGTGCCATCACCGGCTCGCGCGATTGTTTGTGTCCACCGCACCTTGAAAGATGCTGCTGGATCGGCGTGTGCGCCGGTGTAAGGCGGAAAACCCGAGCCTGAACAAAGAGGAGTCTGCTCAGTGTCTACACGCACTCGGCGATCCGGCGAGGCGAAGTCGAAGCGGCAGTGGCCCGCGAAGGCGCTTGCCCTATTCGCTCTCATCGTCATCGGCGTCTACGCCCTTGTATTTTTTACCGGCACGAAGAGTGCTACCCCGAAGCTAGGTATTGACTTGCAGGGCGGTACTCGTGTGACACTGGTGCCGCAGGGTGAAGAGCCTACGTCAGAACAGCTCCAGGATGCTCGTCGGATTCTGGAGAACCGTGTCAACGGCATGGGCGTCTCGGGCGCATCGGTCGTCGTCGATGGCAACACCATCGTGATCGAAGCAGCTGGTGACGATACCTCGGAGATCCGTAACATCGGACAGACCTCCCAGCTGTTCTTCCGACCTGTGCTTGACCCTCCGGCTGCAAACCCAGCTGAAGCAGATAAAGCCATCTTGGATATGGCGAACGAGTGGGTAAAGTACGGCATCTTCACGCCCGAAGAGGGCCAGTCACTGCTGAAACAGTTCGCGGCTCGCAAGGAGCAGGCTGAGAAACAAGCCGAGGAGCAGGCCAAAGCTGCTGAGTCAGGCGATGCAAACAACCCAGAGGTTGGCAAGGACGTCGCGCCAAGCGAGGAAGAAGCGCCAGCAGAGCCGAAGAACGTCCCACAGATTTCCGCTGAACCACTGCCGGAACCGAACGGTCCGGTTGAGGCCGCTGAGCGCCGCCAGGAAACAACCGAAATGCTGCGGAAGACCCGCCAGTCGACTGACCCGACTCAGCAGTACGCTGCGTTGACGTTGATGTCCGCACGCTGCTTCGGCCAGGCAACCGACGCGCTCGCTGGCTCGGATAAGCAAGATCTTCCGCTAGTTGCTTGTGACCCGTCGACCGGTCAGGCGATGCTGCTTGACGAGGTCCCGCTGCTCAGCGGTGTAACAGATCTGGAAGGCCCGCGCCTGACCGGCGAGCAGATTGATACCAGCCGCGCGATTACCGGCGGATACAACCCGCAGTCGGGACAGATGGAGATCAGCTTCGCCTTCAGCCAGGCTGGTGATGTCAACGGTTCCGCTACCTGGGCGAAACTCACCAGTGAGATGCTGCAGAAGCAGATTGCAATCACACTTGACTCCCAGGTGATCTCCGCGCCAGTTATCCAGGGCGCAACCCCAGTCGGCTCCGCAACCTCGATCACGGGTCAGTTCACTCAGGAGGAAGCTGAGGGTCTCGCGAACAACCTGCGATACGGCGCGCTGCCGCTGTCGTTCGCCGGTGAAAACGGTGAGCCAGGCGGAACTGCGATGACGGTTCCCCCTTCACTCGGTCAGGCCTCCTTGAAGGCTGGCCTGTATGCGGGGCTGGTGGGTCTTGCCATGGTGGCGATCTTCGTTTTCGCCTACTACCGCCTCTTCGGCTTCATCTCGTTGGTCACCTTGGCAGCAGCAGGTTTGCTTGTCTACGGCATGCTCGTGTTGCTCGGTCGCTGGATTGGATACTCGCTCGACCTGTCGGGCATCGCTGGTCTGGTCATCGGTATCGGTACGACTGCAGACTCGTTCATCGTGATTTATGAGCGCATCAAGGACCAGGTACGCCACGGCAAGACATTCCGTTCGGCGACCGCGTCCGGTTGGGAACGGGCCAAGGAGACGGTCATCACAGGCAACATGGTGACTCTGATTGGTGCGGTCATCATCTACTTCCTGGCAGTTGGCGATGTCAAGGGCTTCGCCTTCACCATGGGTCTGACAACCATCTTCGACCTGTTGGTCACCTTCCTGGTCACTGCGCCGCTTCTGGTGCTCGCATCTCGCAGCAATTTCTGGTCGAAGCCGTCTGTCAACGGTATGGGTGCCGCATTCCGCACCGCAGAAGAACGCCGCGCTGCAGGTGATCTTGAGGAGGGCGACGGCGTCGTCGTCAAGCAACAAGCTTCCGTGGAAGCATCCGCCGCGAATGAGGAGGCCTAATCATGTCGAGCACTGTAGCTACGACCGAAACCCCCACGACGAAGCGCGGCTTTGCACGTCGCGACCGTGAATCGCTGTATGACGGCTCCGGCGGCCTCGACTTCGTTGGGCACCGCAAGACCTGGTACAGCATCACCCTCGGACTCATTGTGGTCGCGATCCTGGCGATGTTCATTCGTGGCTTCAACATGGGTATCGACTTTGAGGGCGGCACCAAGCTGACGATGCCTGCCGGCGATTTGGTCGCGACCGAGGTCGAGGAAACCTTCGTCGAGGCCACCGGTGTGACACCTGAGCTCACCCAGATCGTTGGCGCTGGCGACGCCCGCACGCTGGAGATCAACTCTGCCCATCTTTCGCAGGAGCAGATCGATGCCGCGCGTCAGGCTATTTTCGATACCTACCACCCACAGGATCACAACGGTGAGCCGAGCGCTGACGCTATCGGTGACTCCACCGTGTCGGAGTCGTGGGGTTCCACGATTACGAACCGCATGCTCCTGGCTATGGTCGTGTTCCTTTTGGCAGCTTCCGTGTATGTCGCGGTGCGTTTGCAGCGCGCGATGGCGCTGGCTGCCATGGGGGCGCTGTTGGTTGATGCCATCCTCATCATGGGTATCTACGCATTGTTCGCCCTTGAGATCACCCCAGCGATGATCATCGGTTTCCTGACTGTGTTGACGTTCTCGCTTTACGACACGGTGATTGTGTTTGACAAGGTCAAGGAGAACACGTCGGGAGTGCTTGATTCTCGACGATCCACCTACGCGGAAGAGGCCAACCTCGCGGTCAACCAGACCGTAATGCGTTCGATTTCCACCTCGGTTATTTCTGCGCTGCCGATCATCGCACTGATGATTGTCGCGGTATGGATGCTGGGTGTGGGTACTTTGAAGGACCTTGCGCTCATCCAGCTCATTGGCGTCATTCAAGGCGTGATCTCCTCGTTGTTCTTGGCCACTCCGATGTTGGTCAGCCTGGTAAACCGCCGTCAGGAGCACAAGGACCACAATGCTGCGGTTGAGGCATTCCGTAGCCGTGGCCAGGTCGAAGAAGTTGAAGAGGAACCGGTCGAAGAGAAGAAGCGCCACGTGGCTACTCCGATTCGACCTGTGGAAGACACGGGTGCATCTTCGACAAGCACCTGGCGTCCGAACGCGTAAGAAAGCGGCTGAAACCTAGTGGTGCGTGGACTCATGAGACCGAAAATGGCGATTGGCAGCAAGGTTGCGGCTGTGTTGGCCGCAACGGCGCTGGTGCTTTCCGGGTGCGCATCTTCAGACAACGACGATGATGAGTCCACGAAACTTTTCGGTTACCAGGTAACAAGCAACCTGCGCACCACAAACGCTGGATCCCTCGAAGGATCGACAGACTTAGCGCAATCGTTGTCCGGTCGCCTGTACCCCGGGGTGTATGTTCCTGGTCCAAGCGGACAGTTGATCCCCAACACTGACCTTGTAAAAACCCAGGTGCTGCCGGGGGATCAGCGCAAGGTGATTTACACCTTGTCGGAAGCGGCAGTGTTTTCGGACGGCACTCCCGTCACCTGCGCTGACTATCTTTTGACGTTTGCTGCCGGACAATACCCGGCGACGTTCGGTTCGAATATGCCTTTGTTCGGCGACACGGACTCGCTGTCGTGCACACCCGGATCCAAAGAGTTCACTGTGACCTTCAAGGAAGGCCGTGGTGCACGCTGGCGTGGTCTTTTTGAACCAGGCACGGTCCTTCCCGCACATGCTGTTGCTGCAAAGACCAATCGATCTGTCGAGGACCTCGTCGCTGATCTACTCTCGGATGATCTGGAGCGACTCAAACCAATCGCGCAGGTGTGGCGCCACGGGTTTGACCTCAAAGAGTTCGATCCTGAACTCCAAGTCTCGTTTGGCCCGTTCAAGGTTGCGGAGGTAGGAGAGAAGGGCCAGGTTCGGCTCGTCGCTAATGAGCATTACTACGGGGACGCTCCGCAGACAGCAGCAATGGTGGTGTGGCCTGGTTCCGTAGATTCTGCGGAGCTAGCAGCATCCAAGGCGATGAAGATCGGCGACCTGCGGCAGTTGCAACCACAGTGGTACGACGAGGACGCAGAAGGCAATCGATTGGATGTGAAAACGGCCATCGGTGAGCTCACCGAGATGTTGACCCTGCCGGAGGTTGGTTTTTGGGCGGATCCGGAGAACCGGAAGGCACTTGCACGTTGCATCGATCCTCGCGCTGTTGCCGCCGCTTCAAGTGAGAAGGCCGGGGTTGAAGTGCCAGTTGCACCGTTGCATGTCATTCAGCACACCGACCCGTTGGCTCAGCGTATGGCAGATATCGCTGCTCCGCTTTTGGACGTGAATATCCAGGAAGCTTCCGCACTTCGGGGTTCCACGTTGCGTATCGGTTACGTGTATCCGGACGACCGTTGGGCCGCGATGGTGGAATCGATGCGCCGCACCTGCGAGCCAGCAGGAATTACGATCATCGACGTCACAGGCGAGGGGAAGACGCTCGCTGACCTGCCTCACGTGGAGTACGACGAGTGGCGCAACGAATCCGTGCATGACGGCGAAGCCGACGCTATCTTGCGAGTCGTTGACCCGATGAGCGAGTACCCAGCGGCCAACAATCGCGCTCAGGATCTGGGGGCGTTGCGTGCCCAGGAGGGGCATCTGTGGAAGACGCTGCCATCGATTCCGCTGGCCGCACAACCCCGAACCTTTGTCGTCGATAATGCAGTGCGCAACGTGGTGCCGTATACAGGACTTTCCGGCATTGGCTGGAACATGGACAGATGGTCCAACTGACCAAACTTAATTCCCGACCCTAAAAACCCGATAAACCTGACCAGGAGACGATCCGAAATCATGTCGCCCACCCCGTCGATCAGCCCGCATGGCGGTCAGCCTTACGCTTCCGCTCTTGAGGCACTGCAGGACAAGATTCGCCGCGTTCCGGATTTTCCGGAGCCGGGAGTGCTGTTCGAGGACCTGACTCCGGTGCTTGCCGACCCAGCCGCGCTCAACGTGGTCATTGCAGAGATGGCCGAGGCGAGCAAGGAGCTCGGCGCCGATCTCGTCGGCGGTCTTGATGCCCGAGGGTTTTTGCTCGGCTCCGCTGTGGCGTACGAGATGGGCACCGGCATCCTTGCGATTCGCAAGAAGGGCAAGTTGCCGCCACCGGTGATTACCCAGGAGTACACCACGGAGTACAGCTCCGCTGCGCTGGAGATCCCCGCTAATGGGGTGGATATCTCTGGCAAGAGCATTGTGCTTGTCGACGACGTCCTGGCTACCGGCGGGACGTTGATCGCGGCGCGCGACTTGATTGAGCGCGCCGGCGGGCGAGTTGCCGGCTACGTCGTCGTCTTGGAAGTCCCGGGACTTGGAGGGCGCGAGCGACTCGACGGCGCTCCGCTTGTGGTTTTGGGGAAAGAAGAAAACTAGCCGGGTAGTATCACAGACTTAGTACCTGCTGACAGTGGAGGAGTCCTGACATGACAGATAAACCAGTCAAGCGGTCGGGCCCGACCGTGCGCAGTGTCTCCGCCAGGTTGGCCCGCTCTCTTACGGGAGGTGGGCGTCCGCGAACGAACCCGGTGCTCGATCCGCTGTTGTCGATTCACCACAAGTATCACCCGAAGGCTGACGTAGAGCAGCTCGGATTTGCATACGAAACGGCAGAACGGTTGCACGAGGGTGTATTCCGCAAGTCAGGTGATCCCTACATCACCCACCCGCTCGCCGTCGCAACGATTTGTGCCGAGATTGGTATGGATACCACCACGCTGGTGGCGGCTCTGCTCCATGACACGGTAGAGGACACCGACTACTCACTTGATGAGCTCACCCGCGATTTTGGCCCGGAAGTGGCCAAACTTGTCAATGGCGTGACCAAACTGGACAAGGTCGCGCTCGGCGCCGCCGCAGAAGCGGAAACGATCCGCAAAATGATCGTTGCTATGTCCGAGGATCCTCGCGTACTGGTGATTAAGGTCGCGGACCGCTTGCACAACATGCGCACAATGCGTTTCTTGCCGCCGGAGAAGCAGGCGAAGAAGGCGCAGGAGACGCTCGACGTCATTGCACCGTTGGCGCACCGCTTGGGTATGGCAACGGTGAAGTGGGAGCTAGAAGATCTCGCGTTCGCTATTTTGCAGCCGAAGAAGTACGAGGAAATCGTACGTCTTGTGGCGGATCACGCTCCGTCACGCGACCGTGCCCTGCGCGAGATCACTACCGATCTGCAGCGCGAGTTGAGCACGAATGGCATCCAGGCTGAGGTCATGGGCCGTCCGAAGCACTACTGGTCGATCTATCAGAAGATGGCTGTGCGCGGTCACGACTTCGCGGAGATCTTTGATCTGGTCGGTATCCGTGTTCTCGTGGATACGGTGTATGACTGCTACGCCGCTGTTGGTGTGGTCCACTCGCTGTATTCGCCGATGCCGGGCAGGTTCAAGGACTACATTTCCAACCCGCGTTTCGGTGTCTACCAGTCGCTGCATACGACGGTGATGACGACGACCGGTCGCCCCCTTGAAGTGCAGGTGCGTACACACGAGATGCACTACAACGCCGAATACGGTGTGGCTGCCCACTGGCGTTACAAAGAGACGAAGGGCTCCCACAAGGGCGATCAGGCCGAGGTCGACCAGATGGCGTGGATGCGTCAGTTGCTTGACTGGCAGAAGGAAGCCGCGGACCCGAATGAGTTTTTGGACTCGTTGCGTTACGACCTGACAAGCCAGCAGATTTTCGCGTTCACTCCGAAGGGCGATGTAGTGGATTTGCCGGCAGGCTCTACTCCGGTCGATTTCGCCTACGCCGTGCACACTGAAGTTGGCCACCGCTGCATTGGTGCGAAGGTTAACGGCAAGTTGGTCACCCTAGAAACCGAGCTGAAGTCCGGCGACAGGGTAGAGATTTTCACTTCAAAGGATCAAAACGCTGGGCCAACGCGCGATTGGCAGGACTTTGTTGTCTCCCCGCGCGCGAAGGCGAAGATTCGACAGTGGTTTGCCAAGGAACGTCGCGAGGAGCAGCTCGACGCGGGTCGCGATGCCCTGGCTGCTGAGGTGCAGCGTGGCGGGCTGCCGTTGCACAGGCTGTTTACCAACGAGTCGATGCGCCAGGTAGCAACGCGTTTGCACTACCAGGACGTTGATGCGCTGTATACGGCTATCGGCGCGGGAACAGTGTCTGCAGCGCACGTCGCGCACTTGCTCATGGACATGTTCGGCGGCGACGATGACGCCGTAGACGCCCTCACAGCGCGTACCCCTGTTTCTGCACTTGTTCGCCCGCAAACAACCGGCGACGGCCCTGCGATCCTGGTTGAGGGCAGCCCGGATGTGATGGCGAAGTTGGCGAAATGCTGCCAACCCGTCCCCGGCGATGCCATCTTCGGGTTTGTCACCCGTGGTGGGGGAGTTTCCGTGCACCGGACTGACTGCACGAACGCGACCAAACTTAACGACGAGCCAGAGCGTCTCGTCGAAGTGTCATGGTCCGCCCCCGGTGGCACCAAGAGTGCGTCACGCGCGACGATTCAGCTGGAAGCACTCGACCGCAATGGTCTGCTTACCGAGACCACCGGGGTGCTCTCCGAGGCGAAACTCCCAATCCTCGCGATGTCGTCTCAAGCAGGGGAGGACCGAGTGGCGACGATCCGACTGACCATTGAGGTGTCAGACATCAAACAACTCGGCTCGATCATGAACCAGATTCGCAACATTGAAGGTGTGTTCGACGTCTACAGAGTGACTGCGTAACCTAAGCTCGTTCGAGACCTGTTCAACGTTGCGTTGATAGGGGAGGTTGCGATGCGGTTCAAACGGGTCACCCTTGCACAAGAGCTGACAGGGGATGCGTCTCTTGCGCGACTGCTTTCCTCATTGGCAACACGGGCGAGTGCGGATAGTTATCCTCTTCGCAATGTTGCGTCTTGCGTTGTTGAAGACGGGAAAGCCAACTTTGCTGGGCTCGGGGCGGATGAGCACACCGAGTTCGAGATTGCCTCGATAACCAAGACGTTCAATGCCGAGCTGCTCGAGCAAGCCATTACCAAGGGGTTGGTTGACACCGATACAACGGTCGGAGATGTGCTTGGGCAGCGTGTGCGAGGTAACGCATTAGCAGATGTGACGCTGGCTGAATTGGCGAACCACACCTCGGGCTTGCCACGAACCGGCAAGCAACGACCGCGAAACATTGCACGAGCACTTCTCGGCCTGAACCCTGACGTAGGAGTCACATCCGAGGATGTCATCGAGCAGGCACTGTCAGCGACACTGCGAGAGCGTGGCGTGGAGGAATACTCTAATCTTGGCCACGACTTGCTCGGGTTTCTACTGGCCAGGGTTTCCACCACGACCTACCCGACGTTGATCAAAGAGTGGGTGCTCGACCCGTTGGGGATGACGGAGACTTACGTCGCTTTGCCTGGAACAGTCGGACCGGATAGACCCAGGGGAGTCTCCGCACTCGGTCTACCTGTGCAAGCTTGGGAGATGGACGGCACAGCTCCATCCGGCGGCCTGCGTTCGACCACCTCGGACATGGCGAAGTACGCCATGCATATCCTTGAGCGTCGCAGTACGCGATTTACGTGGGCGAACATTAAAGGCACCGAACTGTACTGGCATAACGGTGCAACGCGGGGATTCTCCTCGATGCTGCTGCTGGACTTAAGCACTCAGCGTGCATCGTTTGTCACGACGGATTCGTATGCAGACATTGAATGGATTGCGTTTGAACTCATAGGCCTGCATGACCCAGCGCGAGAGAAATGACCACGGAACAGAAAAGCGTCTCCGGCGAGAAACCGGAGACGCTTTTCGCAGTGACGCGTTTTATCGCATGAACTTCATGGCAACCGTAGCCACCTGGCTCAGGATGCCGATGATCGCGGTGACAACTGCGAGCCAATCCTGGATCTCGGACGGGCTCATGTCGCGCATGGACGAGCCCTCTTCGTTGGACGAAGATCCATTGTCGTTAGTGGTGTTGGTGGTGTTATCGCCGACGACGGTCGGCGCAGCCTGAGCCACACCTGCACCGGTGAAAGCGACTGCGGTGACGGTAGCGGCTGCAACAAGGCTGGTGCGAGTCTTCATGAGGGTCCTCACTGAAAAGGTTTGAAACGGAATCTCTGCAGGATGCTATCGCCTGCGAGGGTTGCGTGCAATAGCGATATGTATGTGGTGCTACTTCACGCTTGCTGCGGTGATACGCACTTCCTCGGCCGGTGCGCCGTCAGTCCCGCCGCCTTCAACTCCCTTTTCGGCGATCTTGTCCAGGGTGGCAAGGCCCTCGTCGTCAATCGTGCCGAAGTAGGTGTACAGCGGCGGCAGGACCGAGTCGCCGTAGTTTAGGAAGAACTGGGAGCCGTTGGTGTCCGCGCCGGCGTTAGCCATGGCGATCGTGCCACGGTCATAGCGCTTAGGCTCGTTTTGCAGCATCATCTGCAGGGTTTGGTTCTTGGTAGCCTCATCCATATCGGCTGGTAGGTCGAGACCTTCGGTGTCGATGCCGTCGAGTGCCTCGTCAGTGGGAAGCTCGTTGGCGAACTGGAAGCCAGGGCCACCCGCACCGGTGCCATCCGGGTCGCCACACTGCAGCACCTTCAGCCCGTCGGCAGTGGTCAGACGGTGGCAGACCGTGTCGTTGAAGTATCCCTCGGAGGTCAGGTACTCGATGGCGTTGACCGTGCACGGGGAAGCTGCGCGATCGAGCGTCATGCCGATCGGACCCTGGTTGGTCTCGAGCTCGACGGTGACGGTGCCTTCGGTGGACACGTTCTCGGTCGGCGGGGTGCCAGCGCGCAGCTCGGCGCCGTCCTCGTTTTCATAGGTGCACGAGACGGTAGCCGGCAAGGCCTTCTCGCGCTTCGTAGCAATCGGCGCGAAGGTGGAAGCGTCGAATTCTTCCTGTTCCGCGTTGTCAGTCTCCGAAGCGGCGGAGGTATCGTCAGTTGCTAGATTGTCCTCGTCGCCCTGGTTGGCTGCGACGTAGATGCCGCCACCAATCAGCGCGATGGCAACGGCGGAAAGCGCTGCGACCGACCACGGGCGGGACTTTTCCTTGCGGTCGCGGGAATCGAGTTCCCGTTCCAGATTGGACAGGGCCTCTTTGCCACGCTGTTCGTTGCTAGCCACTGGCGATGCACCTCTTCGAGTATCGGGGAAAGCGCGTGCGTGATGTCGTCGAAAAGCACGCGCGCATTGAACGGTGCAAAAGCCTAGCAGGGCTAATCGCAACAGCGGTGGAAAGACCACAGCGACAAGTGCGCCCGCACAGGGGAGAGGTTGGTTAGACTAAGGCCTCGTGAGTGAGAATCAAGCCGAGCAGTTCCAAAAACTTTCCGCACCGAAAGGCGTGCCCGATTATGTGCCGCCCGCCTCGAGTGCGTTCATCCATGTCCGCGACGAGTTCGCGCGCCAGGCACGGATCGCTGGCTACCAACACATTGAGCTGCCGGTGTTCGAAGACACCACCTTGTTTGCCCGCGGCGTCGGTGAATCTACTGACGTAGTGAGCAAGGAGATGTACACCTTCGAGGACCGCGGTGGCCGTTCGGTAACGCTGCGTCCCGAGGGCACCGCCGGCGTCATGCGCTCCTTCATCGAGCACAACATGGACCGCGGTTACCTGCCCGTGAAGCTCAACTACTACGGACCGTTCTTCCGCTATGAGCGCCCGCAGGCCGGACGCTACCGTCAGCTGCAGCAGGTGGGCGTGGAAGCCATTGGTGTCGACGATCCGCTGCTCGACGCCGAGGTGATCGCCTTGGCAGACCGCAGCTACCGTGCGATCGGCCTGAGCGGTTTCCGTCTGGAGATCACCAGCCTCGGCGACAAGAATTGCCGCCCGGCCTACCGCGAGAAGCTGCAGAAGTTCCTGTTTGATCTCCCACTCGACGAGGAAACTCGCCACCGTGCTGAGATCAACCCACTTCGAGTGCTCGACGACAAGCGTGAGGCGGTCCGAGAGATGACCGCCGATGCGCCGTTGATGCTGGATCACCTTTGCGACGAATGCCGTGCCCACTTCGAGGCCGTCACCGCAGCGCTGGATGACTTCGGCGTGCCGTACGTCATTAACCCACGCATGGTTCGTGGTTTGGACTACTACACCAAGACCACCTTCGAGTTCGTCCACGATGGCCTCGGCGCACAGTCCGGCATCGGTGGCGGGGGACGATACGACGGCCTGATGGCCCAGATTGGCGGCCCGGACCTCTCCGGCATCGGCTACGGTCTCGGCGTTGATCGCGCGGTACTCGCCCTCGAAGCTGAACGCGTCGAGCTTGAAGCAGCAGCCCACCGTGTCGATGTGTTCGGTATCGCGATTGGCGACGAAGCACGAGTGAAGATGAGCAAGCTTGTCGACGAACTCCGCGCGGCCGGTATCAGCGCCGACATGGCATACGGCCACCGCGGGCTCAAGGGCTCAATGAAGGGTGCTGACCGCGCGGGCGCACGCTTCGCGCTGGTGCTCGGCGAGCGTGAGCTGGAGGCAGGCGAGGTTGCAGTCAAGAACCTCGCCGAGCACTCACAGGAGGCCGTTGCGCTTTCCGCTGAAGCGGTCGCGCAGGCAATCAGCACTCAGTAATGTTCACGGGCAGGCCGAGCTGGACTGCGAGGCCACCCATGGACGTTTCCTTGTACTGAGTCATCATGTCGCGGCCGGTGGCTGCCATGGTCTCCACCACGTCGTCGAGGGTGACGATGTTGGTGCCATCTCCAAGCTTCGCCAACCGTGCCGCGTTGATGGCCTTTACGCCACCAATTGCGTTGCGCTCGATGCACGGAACCTGGACCAGACCGCCCACAGGATCGCAGGTCAGGCCAAGGTTGTGCTCGAGCGCGATCTCAGCTGCGTTTTCAACCTGCTCAGGGGTGCCGCCCAGGATTGCGCACATGCCAGCAGCGGCCATCGAAGAAGCCGAACCGACCTCGCCCTGACAGCCGACTTCTGCGCCTGAAATCGAGGCGTTGGTCTTGATGATCGACCCGATCGCACCAGCCGTAAGCAGAAATTCGCGGGCGCGCTCAGCAGTGAAGTCGTCGGTGAAGTCGCGGCAGTAATGCATAACTGCAGGGATAATGCCGGCTGCGCCGTTCGTTGGCGCGGTAACCACCTGGCCGTGAGCAGCGTTTTCTTCGTTCACGGCAAGCGCGTACAGGTTCACCCATTCCATAGCGTCAAGCCCACGGGCAGTGGATGCTTCGTACTCTGCAGTCAGTAGACGGTGAAGACGGTTCGCGCGACGCCTTACGTTCAAGCCGCCGGGAAGGATTCCCTCTGTCTTCAGGCCATGCGCAACGCATTCCTGCATGACGTCCCACACCGCATCCAAATGGGAGTTGAGTCGCTGCGCCCCGTGGATCGACTCCTCGTTCGCACGCATGATCTCTGCGATTGTCATCCCATGTGTTCGGCACTGCTCCATGAGTTCTGCGCCATTGTTAAACGGGTAGGGGACCGTCGCAATTTCACGAGCGGATGCAACACCGGATTCTTGTCGGTGCGCTTCCATCTCCCAGCGATCCAGAATGAAGCCGCCGCCGACAGAGTAATAGTCCTCGCGTTCGGTGATCATGGTGCCGTCTGTGTCCCACGCATCGAAGATGAGACAGTTCGGGTGCTCGGCCACCGGTGCCGGGTCGAAGCGAAGCTCGTACTCCACGCGCCCTGTCGGGCCTTCGATCACGCCTGTGGAAGGGATCGGCTCGCCAGGTTTTGGAGCAATGTCTGCAGAAGTGGTGGTGGGGGTGTACCCAACCAGCCCGAGCAACGCAGCACGGTCGGTGCCGTGGCCGACTCCCGTGGCGGCGAGGGAACCACGCAACTCTACGACAACCTTCGCCGGTACCTTCCCGAGTTTCTCCACAAACGTCATTGCAGCCCGCATCGGGCCAACGGTGTGAGATGAGGATGGACCGATGCCGATACTGAACAGGTCGACAACACTGACAAAGTTTGCTGACATGCGGCGAATCCTACCGCAGAAACCGGTTGTGGCTCGTCGATAAGCGGGATGCGCTACTGCGCTTGAGATAGTGCAGGGATGTCGGTTGCCCCCAAAACCGAGATCGGCCGCTGGTTTGCCTTGCCGTGCTCGGTAATGATGGCCAGGCGAGGCACCGCGCCGGTTTCCAATGGAGTACTCAACGCATCAACAGCACGTGCGGCGGTTACGGTCCGTGGAAGAAACACCGGGTGGTCGAGTTTGCCACTGTGGGTGAGCACATCGCGAACGGTGGTAGCGGGAATGCGGTCATCATCTGTCAGTTCCGCCGCCACCCAGCGCGCGATTGCATTCGTGGTGAGCAGCCCGACGCACTTGCCTTCGTCGTAGATCGGGAATTGCGTTAGTCCCTGTGTCGCGATTGTCTTCAATGGCTCATGAATGTCCGTCTCCGGCGTAAACGTCACCACCTTCTGATGCGGGACCACCTCAAGGGCCAACGGCGGGGAGAGTATCGCGTCGCGCAAATGCTCGATTGTTTGAACCGTCTCGGGGAGCGGCTCTGCAATCGGGCGGAGATTGTCGTACTCCCCATGGCTAATCGCGTTGCGCAGATCCGCAAACTCACGCAAGGTCTCGGCCTGGTCGCGAGCAAGAATCCCTTTCTTTGCGGCGAGGCCCACCATCCACGTAAACGAATCGGATCGTTTGGCATCCAATTCGCTGCGCAAATGCGACTCGATCGAATTGAAGGCGGCAAGGAACGGGATAGCGCGGTTTGGTGCGGACTTGGTCATAAGCGAACGGTGCCTTTTAGTTGTAGACACCGCGGTTGAGCGTGTCGCAGGCGGCCATCTGTCCAGAGTTGTATCCGGAATTAAACGCTTCCATACGCTGCTCAGAGGAGCCATGCGTCCACGCATCCGGGTCGACGTCGCCGCCTGAGCGTCGTTGAATGCTGTCGTCGCCAATCGAACGGGCGGTCTGCAGTGCCTGCTCGAGCTGTTCGTCGGTGATCGGTTCCAAAACGCCCTGCTCGGCAGCATGTTTTGCCCAGATTCCGGCGTAGCAGTCCGCCTGCAGCTCAATTGCGACAGCCGCAGAATCCTGGCCTGGGTTCTTATAGTCGCTCAGCCCCAACGTTCCTTCCAGATGCTGGATGTGGTGGCCGTACTCGTGGGCAGTTACGTACTCCTGAGTAAGCGGACCGTTCGCGCCGCCGAGTTGGCCCAGCTGCTCAAAGAAGCTCACGTCAAGGTAAGCGGTGGTATCGCGAGGGCAGTAGAACGGGCCGGTAGCGGAGGTGGCGTAGCCGCAGCCAGTGGTGACATCGTTGCGGAAAAGCACCATATCTGCCGGCTCGAACTCGACATTCGCCTGCGCAGGGAGTACTTCGCTCCAAATCTGTTGGGCAGACCCGAAGGTTGCCGCCGCGCGGCAATCGTCGTAGGTGTTCGAGGATCCTTGTTCGTTGCAATGCTCGAGTGAGTAGTCACCTTGCGATTCAGACTGGGATTGAGAATTGCTCCCGCCGCCAAGGAGTCCATCTAACGCACCGCTGAAGTACAGCACCGCGAGCAATATCAAGATGACAGTCCCTCCGCCACCGCCGCGAAGCAGCATCGGAAGAATTGCCATTGCGCCGGGGCTGACCCCGCCGCCTCCGCGACCGGAGCCGGAGCTTGTCCTGACGTTGCCGCCCTGACCCTGCGCGTAATCACCACGAAATGTCATGGCTGAATTGTGCCAAAGATCCCTACCGAGTGTCGCGGTTGGGCCAAAACATCGTGTCTCGAGCGACTGGGGTGGTGTGGGGCGGACCTCGCCGAGGCACCACTCAGCCGGGGTAGGTAGACTTTGTCAGGTTAGATTCGCCATCACGTGGAAGGACGTGGAAGAAACCGTGCTGCGCACTCACCTTGCGGGGAACTTGAACAAAGAACTCGACGGTCAGACCGTCACGCTCACAGGTTGGGTGGCCCGCCGCCGTGACCATGGCGGGGTCATCTTTATCGATCTGCGCGACCGCTCTGGTCTCGCTCAGGTTGTATTCCGTGAGTCCGAAGTAGCAGAGGCTGCACACGACCTGCGCAGCGAGTTCGTCATCCAGGTCACCGGTGTGGTTGAGCCACGCCCGGAAGGCTCTGCGAACCCGAACCTTGCATCCGGTGAAATCGAGGTCAACGTCACTGACCTGAAGGTGCTGAACAAGGCTGCAGCCCTGCCATTCCAGATCGAGGATGCATCCTCCAATGAAGTTGGCGAGGAAGCACGTCTGAAGTACCGCTACCTGGACCTGCGCCGCGAGCGTCAGGCTAAGGCAATTCGCCTCCGCGCTAAGGCCAATCAAGCCGCCCGTCGCGTCTTGGACAACCACGACTTCACCGAGATCGAAACGCCTACGCTGACGCGTTCGACCCCGGAAGGTGCACGTGACTTCCTTGTTCCTGCTCGTTTGAAGCCAGGTTCTTGGTATGCGCTGCCGCAGTCGCCGCAGCTCTTTAAGCAGCTGCTGATGGTCGCGGGCATGGAACGCTACTACCAGTTGGCACGCTGCTACCGCGATGAAGACTTCCGCGCAGACCGCCAGCCTGAGTTCACCCAGCTCGATGTCGAGGCATCCTTCGTTGATCAGGACGACATCATCGAGCTGGCCGAGGAAATCCTCGTCGAGCTTTGGAAGCTGATCGGCTACGACATTCAGACGCCGATTCCGCGCATGACCTACAAGGAAGCGATGGAGAAGTACGGCTCCGACAAGCCGGACCTGCGCTTCGACATTCCATTGGTCGAGTGCACCGACTTCTTCAAGGACACCACCTTCCGCGTATTCAAGGCCGAGTACGTGGGTGCTGTTGTGATGGAAGGTGGCGCATCCCAGCCTCGTCGTCAGCTTGACGCATGGCAGGAGTGGGCAAAGCAGCGCGGTGCGAAGGGCCTGGCCTACATTCTCATTCAGGAAGACGGCGAGCTCACCGGTCCGGTGGCGAAGAACATCACTGACGAGGAAAAGGCTGGCATCGCTGCGCACGTCGGCGCGAAGCCGGGTGACTGCATCTTCTTCGCAGCAGGCGAAACCAAGGCATCTCGTGCACTGCTTGGCGCAGCCCGCGGTGAGATTGCGCGCAAGCTTGACCTGATCAAGGAAGGCGATTGGGCGTTCACGTGGGTTGTGGATGCACCGCTGTTTGAGCCTGCTGCAGACGCAACCGCATCCGGTGATGTCGCGTTGGGCCATTCCAAGTGGACCGCAGTCCACCACGCGTTTACCTCTCCGAAGCCGGAGTTCCTGGACAACTTCGAGCAGAACCCGGGCGAGGCTCTCGCCTACGCATACGACATTGTGTGCAACGGTAACGAGATCGGTGGCGGCTCCATCCGTATCCATGAGCACGATGTACAGAAGCGCGTGTTCGAGGTCATGGGCATCACCGATGAGGAGGCCGAAGAGAAGTTCGGCTTCCTGCTCGAAGCGTTCAAGTTCGGTGCTCCTCCGCACGGTGGTATTGCCTTTGGCTGGGACCGCATCGTGTCGTTGCTCGGTGGGTTTGAATCGATCCGCGATGTGATCGCTTTCCCGAAGTCCGGCGGCGGTGTCGACCCGCTTACCGACGCGCCTGCTCCAATTCCGGCTGAGCAGCGCAAGGAAACTGGAGTGGACTTCAAGCCGAAGAAGGTTGAAGACAAGGCAGACGGCGAAACGGACACGAAGTAGCCGATTGAATGCAGCCACCGCAGGAACCTGCTCCTGCGGTGGCGCACGACAAAGGGGACCGGATGCAGCCCGAGCAAGTAAGTGACGAGCAAGTCGTTGCAAGCGCTACAGACATTCTCACTCGCCGTTACGGCGGTGAGCAGTCGTTGTTTGAGGTTGAACGCCTTAATGGCTCCGGTCCCTCGATCGTGTTGAGGGCTCGTGTTAAAACGAACCCGTTTTTCCAGCAGCGCTCAGTCATCATTAAGCAGGCGCCGCCAACGGAGTCTGTCTTCGAAGAGGCGGCGTACCTTCGAGAGGTTGTCGCGTACCAATTCGCCACTTCCTTAAGTGAAAAGACCAGGCCTGGCCCTGCGTTGTTGGGCTACGACACGCAGCAACGCATCATTATCATCACCGACTCCGGTGATGGGGAAACTCTCGCAGAAGCGCTTGAGACTGCAAGCGAAGAGGACCACATCGCACTGTTGCGCAGCTTGGGCACTGCACTTGGCAGAATGCATGCAGGTACTGCCGATGAAGAGGAAGCGTTTAACGTCTTACTGCATCGAATGACGCGTTCACGGCCCAACGCTGCACCGCTGCAACGTTTGAGGGACCGGTTGCTGTCCCACCGGATCAGAGTTGGGTTGCGGATCATGCGTGAGGCCGGAATTGAGATTCCTCAAGAGGTGGTTCTCACGGCTCGTAACATCGAGCGCCGGCTGCTGCGTGGCGGTATGCGTGCTTTTACGCCGTTTGACCTGGCACCAGATAACGTCATCCGGTCTGGGAACTCGTTTCACTTTCTTGATTATGAATCAGCGGGCTTTCGGGATGTTTCATTCGATGTTGCCTACGTAGTTGCGCGGTTCCCGGTGTATTTGGCTTCGCAGCCGTTTAACGAGGAAGCGACCAAGGCGTTCGTCGATGCGTGGCGGATACAGGTCTCTGACCTTTGGCCAGGAGTGCAGCATCCGGATACGTTGCAGGCGCGCATCACGGGTGCACTGGTGGGGTGGGCGCTTAGTAGCGTCGCCATGTTGGAACCGAAGCCTATGGCCGCGTTGTTGCAGGATGATCCGACATTTGAGAAAGAGCTTGAAGCTGCTGGTCTTTCGGCAGGTGATATTCAGGATTTTGATCTTGTAGATGGGGTAGCCGAAGCCATTGGCGACGACGCCGAAGAGAATGCTGGCGTTGTGCTTCGACCGCGAGGTGGAGAACCATTGACCGAAGATGAGCTTCTCGTGCGACGTGATTTGCGCGAGACGTTCGAGTCGTTGGCAGCTTATGCGGGTAGCGGTAAAGACCCCGCATACGTTGTCGTTGCTGAGTTCGCGTCCGAGGTCGCAAGGCGGTTGCGTTAAGGCAATGGGCCAAGAAGAACTTTTCGCGGCTGCTTCTAGCAACGACGTTCCCGGTGCAGCATTGGGGAATAGGGGTACCTCATTTTTTGAAGCTGGCTCGACAGCACCGCTGGCCGCACGGATGCGCCCCCAGTCCCTAGATGAGGTAGCGGGGCAGAAGCATTTGCTCAGCGAGGGAAAGCCGCTGCGTCGGCTCATCGAAGGCTCTGGTGCAGCATCGGTGATTTTGTATGGTCCGCCTGGGACAGGTAAGACCACGATTGCGTCGTTAATCGCAAAAACGATGGGGCAGAGCTTTGTGGCGTTGTCCGCGCTGTCTTCCGGCGTGAAAGAAGTCCGCGCGGTTATCGACGAGGCGCGGCGTGACCTCATCCGCGGTGAGAAAACCGTGCTCTTTATCGACGAGGTCCACCGGTTTTCTAAAACGCAGCAGGATGCGCTGCTTGCGGCCGTCGAAAATCGCACAGTGTTGCTGGTTGCCGCCACGACGGAGAACCCGAGTTTTAGCGTTGTTGCTCCGTTGTTGTCGCGCTCGCTGCTGCTCAAGCTCGAGTCGCTTAGCGACGAAGACCTTGGCGGAGTCATCGACCGCGCATTGGCAGATGAGCGGGGGTTGCAGGGGCAGGTTTTGCTTGACGACGAAGCCCGCGCACAACTCATTCTGCTCGCTGGAGGCGATGCGCGTCGGGCGCTGACGTACCTCGAAGCTGCCGCTGAAGCTGTTTCTGGCGGTGGCACGATCACGCTGGAGACTGTGCGTGAAAACGTCAATCGCGCGATTGTTCGCTACGACCGCGATGGCGATCAGCATTACGACGTGGTCAGCGCCTTTATCAAGTCGATCCGCGGGTCTGATGTCGATGCAGCGCTGCATTATCTGGCGCGAATGATCGAGGCCGGGGAGGACCCCAGGTTTATCGCACGACGTCTGGTCATTCACGCTTCGGAAGATATTGGTATGGCAGATCCGACTGCGTTGCAGACTGCTACCGCTGCGGCGAATGCAGTGCAGTTTGTCGGCCTGCCAGAAGGGCGTCTTGCGCTTGCTCAGGCGACAATTCACCTGGCTACGGCGCCGAAGTCGCCTGCCGTCATTAAGGCCATCGATCGTGCTTTAGCGGACGTGCGTGAGGGGCATGTGCCTCCAGTGCCGGCCCATTTGCGCGATGGCCACTATGAGGGCGCAAAACAGATGGGCAATGCGGTTGGATATGTCTACCCGCATGACGACCCGCGGGGAGTGGTCGAGCAGCAATATATCCCGGATGGGCTGGAGGAAGCGGTGTATTACGAGCCGACGGAACACGGCGCGGAGCGCCGAATTAGCGAGTTTATTGGTCGGTTACGCCGACTTGTTCGCGGGCGGTAGCCCAACTGAAGAGGGGTCGCGGGTAAAGTAAGCGCGGAAAAACTCCGGAGCAGTTGAAAGGACACCGAAGCGTGCAAACCCATGAGATCCGAGAGCGGTTTACCAACCATTTCGTTGAGGCCGGGCACACCCCGGTACCGAGCGCCTCGCTGATTCTCGACGATCCGACGCTGCTGTTCGTCAACGCAGGAATGGTGCCGTTCAAGCCGTACTTCTTGGGCGATCAGACCCCAGACTTTGCCAACGGCACGGCGACATCGATTCAGAAGTGCGTGCGTACCCTCGATATCGAGGAAGTGGGTATCACCACCCGCCACAACACGTTCTTCCAGATGGCTGGCAACTTTTCGTTTGGTCAGTACTTCAAGGAAGGCGCCATTACTCACGCGTGGAACCTGTTGACGGGTGCTGTTGCTGACGGTGGCTATGGCCTTGATCCGGAGCGTCTCTGGGTTACGGTCTTCCTTGACGACGACGAGGCGGCCGCAATCTGGCGCGACAAGATTGGCGTTCCGGAAGAGCGTATTCAGCGCATGGGTATGGAGGATAACTTCTGGTCCATGGGTATCCCCGGTCCGTGTGGCCCTTGCTCTGAGATCTACTACGACCGGGGTCCGGAGTACGGCAAGGAAGGCGGCCCAATCGCCGACGACAACCGCTACATGGAGATCTGGAACCTCGTGTTCATGGAGTCCATTCGCGGCGAAGGCGATAAGAAGGGCAACTTCGAGATTGTCGGCGAGCTGCCACAGAAGAACATCGATACCGGTCTTGGCATTGAGCGTGTGGCCTGCATCCTGCAGGAAGTAGACAACGTCTATGAGACGGACCTTCTGCGCCCAGTCATCGATGCAGCGGTAGAACTGACCGGTTCGAAGTACGACGACGGCAACAAGGAAGACGACGTCCGTTTCCGCGTGATCGCTGACCATGCCCGTACCGGCATGATGATCATCCTCGACGGTGTTACCCCGTCGAATGAGGGACGCGGCTACATCCTGCGCCGTCTGCTGCGTCGCATCATCCGCTCCGCGCGTCTGTTGGGTGCGACGAAGCCGGTTATGGAGACGTTCATGAACACCATCATGGACACCATGACGCCGTCCTTCCCCGAGATCGCGGACAACCGCGAGCGCATTTTGCGTGTTGCTGTGGCGGAGGAGAAAGCGTTTTCCAAGACACTGGAATCCGGCACGTCGCGCTTCGACGAAGCCGCAACCGCAGTCAAGGCTTCGGGTGCTGCTGTCCTGCCGGGTGATCAGGCCTTTGAGCTGCATGACACCTACGGCTTCCCGATCGACCTGACGGTCGAGATGGCGCGCGAGGCCGGCCTGGACGTCGATATGGATGCCTTTAACGCTGCGATGCAGGAACAGCGAGAGCGCGCGAAGGCCGACAACAAGGCGAAGAAGCACCGCAACGTTGACGAGTCGCTGTACCGCGAATGGGTTGACAACAACCCGACGGAATTCGTCGGCTACGAGCAGTTGGTCCACGACGGCACGGTCATTGGCCTCGTGCGCGACGGTGAGAAAGTTGGCGAGGTCTCGCAGGGCGACGAGGTCGAGGTCATCCTCGACGTCACCCCGATGTATGCCGAATCTGGTGGTCAGATGGCTGACCGTGGCCGCTTGATCATGGGGGACACGATCCTCAACGTCAACGACGTGCAGCGCGTGGGCAAGAAACTGTGGCTGCACAAGGCGACGGTCCAAAACGGTGGACTGGATCTCGGCTCGACGGTCACGGCTGAGGTTGACGGTGCGTGGCGCCACGGTGCCCGCCAGGCGCACTCCGCAACGCACCTCATTCACGCGGCGCTGCGTGAGGTGCTCGGCCCCACAGCAGTCCAGGCTGGTTCCTTGAACAAGCCGGGTTACCTGCGCTTCGACTTCAACTACACCGAGGCGCTGACCGAGGCACAACTGCAGGAGATTGCGACGATCACGAATCAGGCTGTCGACGCAGACTTTGCTGTCAACACCATTGAGACCAAGCTGGACAAGGCGAAGGCCATGGGTGCGATGGCGCTGTTCGGCGAAAGCTACGGCGACGTTGTCCGCGTCGTCGAGATCGGCGGACCGTTCTCCGTCGAGCTTTGTGGCGGTACCCACGTGGAGCACGCCTCCCAGATCGGCCCGGTCGCCGTGCTTGGCGAGTCCTCGGTCGGTTCCGGAGCCCGCCGTATCGAGGCGTACTCCGGTATGGATTCCTTCAAGTACCTGTCGAAGGAGGCAGCGCTGGCTTCTGGCCTGGCTGCGGAGCTCAAGACGCCGACGGAAGATCTTCCGGACCGTATTGCCCAACTTGCTGAGCGACTGCGTGCGGCTGAAAAGGAAATCGAGAACCTGCACCGTCAGCAGCTGTTGGCTTCCACTGCAAGCCTTGCGGAGGAAGCAGAGACCATCGGCGCGCGTCGCCTCGTCGCAAAGCAGCTGCCCGACGGGATCAACACGGGTGATCTGCGCACGATTGTTTCTGACCTGCGTGGCAAGTTGCAGTCCGAGGATGCGCTGATCGTGCTGACCTCGAAGGTCGGCGACAAGGTTTCTCTGGCGGTTGCAGCAACAAAGGCTGCAGTGGAAAACGGCATCAAATCGGGAGACGTGGTCAAGGTGCTTGGCGAGTACGTCGATGGCAAGGGTGGCGGAAAGCCAGACCTTGCGCAGGGCTCTGGTGCGAAGCCCGAAGGCATTCCTGCTGCTTTGTCCGCTGTGCGGGACTGGCTTCGCCGGGACTAAGCCTCGCGTTCGCGGACAAAATCGACGCTGACACGCCGAATGCGCGTCCGACGAGACGCACAGCTAACGGCTAGGTTGAGACCAGGCCAGCAGACACGGAAAGGAGCAGCGATGAAGGTGGAGCCAGATCGCCCTGGGGTCGACGACCCCGGTGCGGGACGCCGACTTGGCATTGATGTCGGCACTGTGCGCATTGGCGTTGCCCGCTCCGACCGGGATGCCCGCCTGGCAACACCGGTCGAAACGATTGACCGTGTGACCGGCTTCAAAGACCGCGATGGGCAAGATATCGAGCGGATATTGGAACTCATCGCTGAGAATGAAGCAGTCGAAGTCATTGTGGGGCTTCCTCGTGATCTGCAAGGCAATGGATCAAAAAGCGTGAAACATGCGAAGGAAATCGCATTCCGTATTCGCCGGCGTAGCGATGTGCCGGTGCGGATGGCGGATGAGCGTCTCACCACAGTTGCTGCGACGCATTCATTGCGGATGTCTGGTGTGAATGAGAAAGCAGGCCGTGCGGTCATTGATCAAGCAGCTGCTGTAGAGATTTTGCAATCGTGGCTTGACGGCCGACTGAACTACCTCAAGGAGAACTAACCGTGTCTACCCGTGAAGCCGCACGTCGGCGTACCCGAGGCACCGCGGTGCTAGTCGCATCCATTTTGCTCATCATTGGCCTTGTCGCTTGGATTGCCGTCTTGCGCAACCTTTCGGGTTCGGCAGACTTTGAGGGTGCAGGCAACGGTGAGGAACAGGTCGTTCAAATCAAAGAGGGATCGAGCCTGTCAGCGCTCGGCCCCGAGCTTGAAGAGCGCGGCATTGTTGCCAGCGACGGTGCTTTCCAAACAGCGGCAGCGAATAGCCCTGATGCGGGAAACATTCAGCCCGGCTTCTACAGATTGCAGGGCAAAATGAGCGCGAAGTCAGCGGTTGAGGCACTCCTTGATCCCGCGCAGCGCATCACCCCTCTGCAGGTTTACGGAGGTGCGACGTTGATGGATATCAACGTCGTTGGCGGCCAGACTCGGTTCGGTATTTTCTCGATGATCCAGTCGGCTACCTGTGGCGAAGAGGTAACACCGGATTGCGTCAACGTGGAGAAGCTGAACAACGCTGCGGCGAACAGTGATCCTGAGAAGCTCGGTGTGCCGGAGTGGGCTCGTGAAGCGGTTGCTGCCCGTGCTGGCGACGCGAAGCGTTTGGAGGGCCTCATTGCCCCTGGTGAGTACATCATCGACCCGCACGCGAGCGCCGAGGATATTCTTTCGGATCTGGTGACGCGCTCTGCGAAGCAGTATGACGCAACCGACATTGTCAACCGCGCGCAAGCGATTGGCTTGAGCCCGTACGAGTTGCTTGTCGCTGCGTCCTTGGTTGAGCGTGAGGCACCGGCCGGAGAGTTTGACAAGGTCGCTCGCGTCATCTTGAACCGTCTCGATGAGCCGATGCGACTGGAATTCGACTCCACGGTGAACTACGGGCTGCCGAGCGTTGAGGTTGCAACCACCGATGAAGACCGCAAGCGGGTTACTCCGTGGAACACGTACGCAATGGATGGCCTGCCGCAAACACCGATTGCATCTCCGTCCATTGAGGCGATCGATGCAGTAGAGCACCCAGCTGACGGCAACTGGCTGTTCTTCGTCACCGTGGACAAGGACGGCACAACCATCTTCAACGACACGTTCGAGCAGCACCTCAATGACACGCAGCGCGCGATCGAGTCAGGCATCCTGGACTCGCAGCGTTAGTTATGGAGTCGTCGCGCAGCATGAACTCAGCCAAACCTGTGTCGGGGACTGTGACGAATCGGGCAGCGGTCCTCGGTTCACCGATCGAGCACTCCTTATCGCCGGTTCTTCACAATGCGGGTTACGAGGCGGCGGGCCTCACTGGGTGGCATTACTCGCGCCAACAGTGTGTTGCAGATGATTTGGCTGATCTCGTCCGCAACGCCGATCCGAGTTGCCGGGGCTTTTCTGTAACCATGCCGTGCAAGTTTGCCGCTCTCGAGGTGGCGGATGAAGTCACTGATAGGGCACGTGAGATCGGCTCTGCAAACACGCTGACGCGTATCGACGACAACCGTTGGCGCGCCGACAACACGGACTGCGAGGGCGTGATTGCTGCCATTGGGGAGCTACTTGGTCCCGATTCCCCGGTTCACGCCGTTATCGTTGGCGCAGGCGGTACAGCGCGCGCAGTCATGTGGGCCTTGCGGCATATCGGAGTCCGTGAGGTAACCGTGGTCAACCGCACTGACCGCAGCGGGGAGTACACAGACCTTGCTGCGGGGATGGTGCTTAACTTCGTGGATTTCGAGGCACCTCTAGCGGACATTACGTCCGCATCGGACCTCGTCATTTCGACTGTCCCCGCCGGGGCAGCTGACTACGTGGCATCCGATCTTGCACACGCCCCGGTGTTTGACGTGATCTACGACCCGTGGCCCACGCGGCTCGCCGTAGAGGCTGCAGCGAACGGCTACCGCACCGTTGGTGGACTGTCGATGCTTGCCGGACAGGCGTACGCTCAGTTTGAGCAATTCACCGGTGTGGACGCACCGCGACAGGCGATGCGCGACGCGCTGATGCGGCACGCGAACTCGTAAGAAGCAGCTCGCTTGCCAGAGCGGTTCGAAGTACTCAACTTCGGTACGCTGTCCATATGGAATTCGGGGGAGTTTTGGGGGCCACTGTTGCTGCCTGCTGGACAGCGGCCCTGATGGTGTTTGATGTTGCGTTTCGGCGTCTGCCGAATGCGCTGACAGTGCCGCCGGCCATTGTGGCGCTGATTGCTTGCCTTCTCGCGCCATTTCTTGGCGAGGCGACGTTGCTGTGGGCACTGCTGTGGCCGGGGCTGTATCTGTTTTCGCCTCAGGGGGTCGGTGGTGGGGACGTTAAGCTGGCGCTGCCGCTGGCGATGGTGTGTGTGATCTCCGGAAAACTGCCGGCGGTACTCGTTGCGATTGGTGTGTCCGGCCTGCTCACAGTCTTAATGGCGTGGTTAAGTCGCAGCCGAACCGCCGCACATGGTCCATCGATGCTTGCCGCAACGTGGCTCGTCGTAATGTATTTCGGGGTATAAGCACATCTATCGCAGCTGCTTGTGCGAGAATGTCGCCATGCTTCGTTGGACTACAGCCGGTGAATCGCACGGCCAGGCCCTCGTAGCCCTCGTTGAGGGCATGCCTTCTGGGGTGCCGGTATTGAAAGAAGAAATTGCTCATCAGCTCGCTCGTCGCCGTCTCGGTTATGGCCGTGGCGCGCGAATGAAGTTTGAGGCAGATGAGCTCACTTTGCTGACGGGCGTCGTGCACGGCTCATCTATCGGTAGCCCGGTGGCTATCCAGATTGGCAACACCGAGTGGCCGAAGTGGACCACGATCATGTCTGCTGAGCCGGTTGATGCTTCTGACCCTGAGGTGGCAAAAGAGTTGAGCTCTGGTCGCGGTGCGTCGTTGACCCGTCCGCGTCCGGGGCACGCCGATTTCGCCGGCATGATCAAATACGGTTTCGATTCTGCACGTCCTGTGCTTGAGCGTTCCTCTGCACGAGAGACTGCTGCCCGCGTAGCAGCCGGTACGGTTGCCCGTAGCTACCTGCGTGAGGTTCTCGGGGTTGAGGTGTTTTCCCATGTGGTGTCGATTGGGGAGTCGGCACCGTACGTTGGGGAGTCGCCAAGTTTCGGAGATATCGAGGCAATTGATGCTTCCCCTGTTCGTGCGTTTGATAAGGACGCGGAGGCGGACATGGTCGCGTGCATTGAGGCTGCGAAGAAGTCGGGCGACACGCTCGGCGGGATCGTCGAGGTCATTGTGGATGGGCTGCCGATCGGCCTTGGCTCCCACATTTCTGGCGAACGACGCTTGGATGCGCAGTTGGCAGGCGCGCTGATGGGTATCCAGTCGGTGAAAGGCGTCGAAATCGGCGACGGTTTCGAAGAGGCGCGTCGCCGTGGATCGCAGGCACACGACGAAATCGAGCGCACCGAAGATGGTGTGCGGAGGCTGACCAACCGTGCAGGCGGTATCGAAGGTGGCATGACGAATGGGGAGCAGTTGCGCGTTCGCGCTGCGATGAAGCCCATCTCGACTGTCCCTCGTGCCTTGAAGACGGTTGATATGAGCACTGGCGACGCTGCCACGGGGATTCACCAACGCTCCGATGTCTGTGCCGTGCCCGCTGGTGGTGTCGTTGCAGAGGCAATGGTTGCGCTTGTTCTGGCACAGGCTGTCTCTGAGAAATTCGGGGGAGACACGATTGAGGAGGTGAAGCGCAACGTAGAGTCGTACAAGGAGTACGTCGCGCAACGTCTTGCGTTTGATCAAGGTGGGGGTGCCGATGACTGAGCTCACTGATTTGCTGGCAGTAGAGGCATGCAACGAGGAGACAACGGGTACAACTCCGGCGACGGTTCATACGGCTCCTCGCGTGGTGCTCGTCGGTATGCCGGGGTCGGGTAAGTCAACGATTGGTCGTCGAATAGCTAGCGCGCTGAACCTGCCGATCGTGGATTCGGATCTGCTCATCGAGCAGGCTGAAGGCAAAGCGTGTGGCGAGGTGTACGCCGAGTTGGGTGAGGATGCCTTCCGTGAGCTCGAAGTCGGGTTTGTGGCACGTGCTCTGGCCACCGGTGGGGTAGTGAGCCTCGGGGGCGGTGCGATCGTGACCGAGGAAGTGCGACAGCTGCTGCAGCGCCACACTGTTGTTTGGATCGATGTCAGCGCGGAAGAGGGTATTCGCCGCACAGCACAGGATTCCACTCGACCAGTGCTTGACAGTGATGATCGCGAGCAGCGTTACCGCGACCTCATGGATCAACGTGAACCGTTGTACCGCGAAGTGGCCACGTTCCGCGTCCGCACGGACGCGCGGCCACCGCAGCGTGTTGTCGCAGAGATTTTGGGTTTCATCGACGGCGAGTAGTTTCCGTCAGGCTTCAGTTCTGTCAAGCGAAGGAGCAAACAATGGCAGTGGTATCCGTCACGGGCCCAAGTCCGTACGACATTCATATTGGCAGCAATAACCTTGACGCCGTAGCAGGTCACCTTGCGGATTCCGGCGCACGCCGTGTGCTGGTGGTCCACCAGGAACCGTTGCGTGCCGTTGCTTTGGACCTTGAGCACATGCTTGAGCAAGTGGGCCTGGCGCCGGTTTTGGCATGTGTTCCCGATGCGGAGGCTGGAAAGGATCTTCCGGTGCTTTCCCACTTGTGGGACGTGTTGGGGGAGCACGGGTTCTCTCGCCAGGACGCCGTTGTCGGTTTGGGTGGCGGCGCTGTGACAGATCTTGCCGGTTTCGCCGCGGCCACGTGGATGCGCGGTATCAAGGTTGTGCATGTGCCGACGACATTGCTCGCCATGGTTGATGCGGCAGTCGGCGGCAAGACTGGCATCAACACGACCGCAGGTAAAAATCTCGTCGGTGCGTTCCACGAGCCGAATGCGGTGTTTATTGATCTCGCTCGCATTGCAACGTTGCCTGAGCAAGAGGTTGTTTCAGGTTCTGCTGAGTTGGTAAAGACGGGCTTTATTGCGGACCCGCGGATTTTGGAGCTCTATCAGGAGGGCCCAGAGCATCACTGGGCGGAGCTTGTCGAGCGCTCTGTCAGCGTAAAAGCCAAGGTCGTGGGGGAGGACCTCAAGGAAGCTGGGCTGCGCGAGATTCTTAACTATGGCCACACTCTGGGCCATGCGATCGAACGTCGCGAGCATTACACGTGGCGCCACGGCAATGCCGTCGGGGTGGGCATGATGTTTGTGGCACACCTTGCTCATGCGCGCGGGCTTATCGACGATGACCTGGTCGCCCTCCACGAGACCGTCATCAGTGGCGCGGGACTTCCCACGAGCTACGAGGCCGGTGCGTTTGAAGAGCTGCATGAGGCGATGCTTCTGGACAAGAAGAACCGCGACGGCAAGATCCGATTTGTCGTCCTGGACGGCCTTGGGTCCTGCACTCGCCTGGAGGACGCAACTGTGGAAGAGATGCGCGCGGCGTACGCAAAGATTTCGGAGTAGAACATGAAAATCTTGGTACTCAATGGTCCGAACCTCAATCGACTCGGCAAACGCCAACCGGAGGTGTATGGGACGGTCACGCTGGCGGACGTCGAAAAGCAGTTGCACGATCACGCAGCCGATCTTGGGGTTGAAGTGGAGTGCCGCCAGTCCAACTACGAGGGCCAACTCATTGACTGGGTGCATGAAGCAGCCGATAACACTTGGCCGGTGATCATTAACCCGGGTGGTTTTACCCATACCTCGGTTGCGCTTCGTGATGCGCTGGTAGAACTAAATGATCACCAAGGTTTTATTGAGGTGCATATTTCGAACGTGCATGCGCGCGAGTCGTTCCGGCACCATTCGTACCTCTCGCCAATCGCCGTAGGCGTAATCGCGGGGTTGGGTACGGAAGGCTACCGGCTCGCGTTGGACTACTTCGCAAGGAGGAAATGATGGCATTGGCCGATACTCGTTTTGAAACTCGTCGGAGGAAACTCTCGTCGCAACTTGCGGCACAGCGTATCGACGACATGCTGGTCACCCATTTGACCCACGTGCGTTACCTGTCTGGTTTCTCCGGCTCGAACGGCGCGCTTCTGGTGTCGAAAGACCGTACTGCGAAGATCGCAACCGACGGTCGTTACACTACCCAGATTGCTGAAGAAGTCCCGGATATCAAGGCGACGATCGCTCGCCCGACCGCAACCGAGTTGTTGTCGCAGGCCACCGAAGGCCACCGGGTGGGCTATGAGGCAGATTTCGTTTCCGTTGCGGAGCTCAAGCGCCTCGAGGATGCATGCCCGGAGGGCGTAACCCTTGTGCCGGTATCTGGCGTGATTGAAGAGATCCGCTTGTTTAAGGACAACCTTGAACTCACCCGTCTGACTGAGGCTGCCGAGCTGGCCACACAGGCGTTGGAGGAACTCGTCGCCGCAGGAGAATTGCGAGCTGGCCGTTGTGAGCGTGACGTTGCCGCTGACCTTGAGTACCGCATGCGTCGACTTGGTGCAGAACGCCCAAGTTTTGACACGATTGTCGCCTCCGGTCCGAACGCCTCGAAGCCACACCATCAGGCCGGCGACCGTCTTATCGCCGAAGGCGATTTGGTGACCATTGATTACGGTATGCACCGCCTCGGGTTCAACTCCGATATGACCCGTACGTTTGCTATCGGGGAGATCGGTCAGTTGGAGCGCGAGATTTACGAAGTGACGCTCGCATCCCAGCTTGCTGGCGTGAAGGCAGCCACGGCGGGAACGGCACTTGTGGATGTAGACAAGGCTTGCCGCGACGTCATTGAAGAGGCAGGTTTCGGCGAGTACTTCGTTCACTCCACTGGCCACGGTGTCGGCCTGGACGTGCATGAAGCCCCGTCTGCCGCACAGACCGGCAAGGGAGACCTAAAGGAAGGTATGACCCTGACCATTGAGCCGGGGATCTACATTCCGGGCAAGACCGGTGTGCGTATTGAGGACACGTTGATCATCACATCAGGGAAGCCACGGATTATCACCAAGTACCCGAAGGAATTGACGGTGCTGTAGCATTGCTGTGTTTGTACACGTTCCGAAACAATTACGAGGAAGGTACCACCCATGGCAACTACCGCCGATTTTAAGAACGGTCTTGTGCTGAAGGTCGATGGCAAACTGCAGCAGATCGTTGAGTTCCAGCATGTCAAGCCCGGTAAGGGACCGGCATTTGTGCGCACCAAGCTTAAGGATGTCGTCTCCGGAAAGACTGTGGAGAAGACGTGGAACGCAGGTGTGAAGGTGGAGACCGCGACGGTTGATCGTCGCGATATGACCTACCTGTACAACGACGGCACGAGCTACGTTGTCATGGACGACAAGACCTTCGAGCAGTTCGAGCTGCCGGCCGACAAGTTCGGCGATGCAGCACGCTTCCTGCTGGAGAACATGCATGTTCAGGTTTCTTTCCACGAGGGTGAAGCACTTTTCGCTGAGCTTCCGATCTCTGTGGACCTCAAGGTCGAGCACACCGAGCCGGGTCTGCAGGGCGACCGTTCCACCGGTGGTACCAAGCCGGCAACGCTGGAGACCGGTGCTGAGATCCAGGTTCCGCTGTTCCTGGAGACCGGTAACGTGGTCAAGGTTGACACGCGTACTGGCGAGTACCTCTCTCGCGTGAATAACTAATGCTCGACTACAAACGTCATGGCGCCCGTTACCGGGCGCGCCGTCGTGCGGTAGACATGCTGTTCGAGGCGGAGACACGGGATATCGATCCGGTTGCCATCGTTGAGGACCGCACTGAGCTTTCGCGGAATCCGTTGAACGCAGTTGCGCCGGTTGCTGACTACACTCGCGAGATTGTCGCAGGCGCTGCTGAAAAGCTCGACGATTTGGATGACGCGATCGAGCGCTCCTTGAGCGATGACTGGGAGCTGTTTCGCTTGCCAGCCGTCGACCGTCAGATCCTGCGTGTGGCCGCCTGGGAGATTTTGTTTAACGACGAAGTCGATGCGCCAATCTCGATTAAAGAGGCGGTAGAAATGGCATCCGAATACTCGGGTGCGAAGGCTGCCCCGTACATCAACGCTGTGTTGGATCGGATTGCGCAGTCGGTCGACCCAAATTCACCGTTTGCTGTGGATGGCGAGGAAGAGCAAGACGCGACTGAGCCGGAGACCGAGGAGTAGCTCTCGGCGCTCAAGTGGTAGTCCTAGCCGCTACTGTTGTGTTCGTTCATACCGTATTTTGTGGGATGGACGCACAGCGGTAGTGGCTTTCTCATTTATAAGCCGGGCTCGTTTACCGGGTTCAAGGAAGGAAAATATGTCGAAGCTCACGGTTGAAGAAGCAAAGCAGTTTCGTGTCGGCCCCAATTTTCAGATCGCAGATGTAGATCCAACGGCGACGCCGGGGGTTAAGGATGCTTCGGATGTTTTCAACGACTACGACGACCAGCTTGATGACCTACAGCGCATGCTTTTTGCCAACGGAAGGGTTGACAATGAGAATGCTGGTTCGGTGCTGTTGGTGCTCCAGGGGATGGATACCTCGGGTAAGGGCGGGATGATCCGGCACGTCATTGGGGGAACGATGGATCTGCAAGGCGTGCACGTCAAGGCTTTTGGTCGTCCGACGGAAGAAGAGGCGTCGCACGACTTCCTCTGGCGTTTCTACGACCACTTGCCTCAGCCTGGGCAAATCAGTGTTTTTGACCGTTCTCATTACGAAGATGTGCTTGTGCAGCGCGTGAAACAGATGGCTCCTCCGGAGGAGATTGAGCGCCGCTACGGGGCGATCGTCGAGTTTGAGCAAGAGATTGCGGCGCGTGGCACGAAGATCATCAAGGTGATGCCCCACATCTCGCGAGAATTCCAGGCAGAGAATCTTAAAGAGCGCATTCTACGCGAGGACAAGCACTGGAAGTACAACCCAGGTGACATTGATGATCGGAAGCTGTGGAGTCAGTACATGGCTGCCTATCAGATCGCGATGACGCGTACATCCACCGATGAGGCTCCCTGGTACTGCATTCCTTCCGACGACAAGAAGTATTGCCGCAGTGTGGTTAAGGCATTGCTGTTTGACGCCTTGGAATCGCTCGACCCGCAGTGGCCCGAGCCCGATTTTGATGCAGAAACCGAACTCGAGCGGCTGGCCAACTCTTAGTTGTCTTCGGTTTCGGCCTGCGCTGCCGTTGCTTCTTCAGCGGTGCGCTTGATTTCGCCGACGAGGGCCTGCATAGCGTCCTGTGTTTCCAGAACGCCTGCGACGGCAGCTTCGAGAGAGGACGCCAATTGCTCGTCGGTAAGCCCTGCGCCGATCGCGATTTCCGATTCGGTGCGCACAACGATCGTCTCGGTGCGGTTGACCACGAGCGCACGCGCGTCGAGGTACGAGCTGTTGACCTGGTTTGCGGCCAGGTACAAGGTGGCATCGGGCGTGTCGGACGGGGTGTCGGTAACCGAGTCCGCACGCAGGATCAACACTGAGTCCAACAGGACAAACAGCAGGTTGAATCCCTTGTAATGGGCGTGGCCTGCGCGGCCAGACGGGTCGTCGGAAACTTCGATGCCCTGCTTCGCCATCGTTTCGATGACGCGGTCGATGGTTACTTGAGTTGCGGTGCTCACTGCTGCGGTTCCTCCCAGTTCACGACGGTCGGGAAAGTGGTTTTGAGGTAGTCGAATGCCTGAAGCGTGGCGTCGATAGACATCACAATGAAAGAGCCGAGCTGGTTGAATGAGGCTCCATCGGCGATGTTCATCGAGCGAATGGCGCTCACAGCCAGGTTGTCCTCACCGCGTTCGAAGAAACGCAGGGTCGGTGCAAAATGCGTCTGGTTGTGCTCGTTGCAGGCAAACAGCACCTGCGATGCGCTATCGCGGGGAAACTCGCCACGCCACAGGGCCTCGAAGATGAGGTGATCGCCGTCGAGGGCAATGACGATTGCTGCGTTGATAAAACCAGAGCGCACGGCTTGATCTTCGACGCGGTATTCAAGGTTTTCTTCCTCAAAAATCGCGGCGATTGCTTCGGTAGTCACCGGTTCCGGAACGTTGCGTTCTGGGTGCTCGTTGGGCTGGATGGCTTCAGTCTCTTCTGTAGTCACACTTGCGAGAATACCCATCTGGGTGAAACCCTTCACGGTCACGTCTTGCTGGTGCTAATGTGAAGCGCAGTCTCCGAGACTTCACACGGCCCCGATAGGCGGGACCGCGTCGATATTTCCTTTAAATGCCGCACAGAGAGGCGGGGAAGGAGGTTCGATGAGTGGAAACGAACGGTCGACGGTTGAGCTGCTGAACGCTCAGGACGTCGGTCGCACTGTTGCACGCATCGCGCACCAGATCATCGAGAAGACAACGCTGGACGACAGCGACGGACCGCAGGTCATTCTGCTGGGGATCCCGTCCGGTGGTGTTCCGTTAGCGCAGCGTATTGCGGAAGCGGTTGAAGAATTTTCAGGCGTGAGCGTGCCAGTAGGCAGTCTCGACGTCACTTTGTACCGCGACGATCTCCGCGACAAGCCACATCGGGCACTGCGCCCAACCCACATTCCGGTCGACATCGACGGGGCAATTGTCGTGCTTGTCGACGATGTCTTGTACTCCGGCCGAACCATTCGCGCCGCCCTTGATTCGCTGCGCGACATCGGTAGGCCAGCCGCGATCCAGCTCGCAGTGCTGGTCGATCGTGGCCACCGGGAACTGCCAATCCGCGCGGATTACGTAGGCAAGAACATCCCCACATCGAAGGACGAAGATGTCACTGTCGCGATCGCCCAGCTCGACGGTGAAGATCGCGTGACCCTGGAACGGGAGGCGTAAATGAGGCACCTCATCGATATTGCAGATCTCAGCCGCGAAGAGATCATCGAGCTGATGGATGAAGCGGACCGCTTCCGGGAAGCTCTGGATGGTCGTGAGATCAAGAAGCTTCCGACCCTGCGTGGCCGCACTGTGATGACGTTGTTCTACGAGAACTCGACGCGTACCCGCTCGTCGTTTGAGACAGCGGGCAAGTGGATGAGCGCCGATGTGATCAATCTGTCTGCGTCTTCATCTTCGGTGAAGAAGGGTGAATCGCTCAAAGACACCGCTGCAACCTTGGAGGCAATCGGTGCAGACGCGATCATCATGCGCCACCCTGCTTCGGGTGCGGCACAGCTTCTGGCCAAGTGGTTGCCGAATACAAGCATCGTGAACGCAGGTGACGGCCAGCACCAGCACCCGACACAGGCTTTGCTGGATGCGGTGACCATGCGCCAGCACATTGGCGATGTCGCTGGAAAGCGTGTCCTGATCGTCGGCGATATTTTGCACTCCCGTGTTGCTCGCTCGAACGTGGACCTGCTGCACATCTTGGGCGCAGAGGTTGTGTTGGTTGCGCCGCCGACGCTGCTGCCTACCGGTGTGGAGTTCTGGCCAGCACGTGTCTCGTATGACTTCGATGCCGAGATTGAGCACGCAGATGTCGTGATGATGCTGCGCGTGCAGGCCGAGCGCATGAACGGCGGGTTCTTCCCGTCGCACCGCGAGTACGCCACCTTGTACGGCTTGAGCGTTGACCGAGCCGACCGTATGAAGGATTCGGCGTTGATCATGCACCCGGGTCCGATGCTGCGTGGCATGGAAATTAACTACGACGTGGCCGATCGCGACAATGCTGTCGTCCTCGGCCAGGTCTCTAACGGCGTGTACACCCGCATGGCCGTGTTGTTCACACTGCTCGCCGGCACTGGCGGCGAAGAAGGAGCGATCAAGTGACCAAGCTTGCACTCAACAACGTTCGTCCATATGGCGAGGACGTGACCAGCATTCTCATTGACGTGGAAGACGGTGTCATCGACTCCATTGGGGAAAACCCGTTTGACGATGCTGATGAAACCATCGACTGTGGTGGCAACGTGTTGCTTCCTGGTCTCGTCGATATGCACGTGCACCTGCGTGAGCCGGGCCGCGAGGATACCGAAACCATCGCTACCGGCTCGGATGCTGCCGCCAAGGGAGGCTTCACCGCTGTATTCACCATGGCGAATACCAACCCGGTGATCGACCAGCCGTTCCTCGCCGAGGCGGTCTGGGAGAAGGGCCAGACGTACGGTAAGTGCGATGTCTACCCGGTGGGCTCGATTACCAAGGGACTCGAGGGCAAGACGCTCACCGAGATCGGTCTGATGGCCCGCAGCGGTGTGCGCATGTTTTCCGACGATGGCAAGTGTGTCAACGACCCGCAGCTCATGCGCCGCGCTATCGAATACGCCAAGGCACACGACGTGATTCTCGCCCAGCATGCGGAAGATCACCGCATGACCGAGGGCGCTGTCGCCCACGAAGGCGAGCAGGCAGCGCGCCTGGGGCTTCGCGGTTGGCCGCGTGTCGCGGAGGAATCCATCGTCGCACGCGACGCCATCATGACTCGTGACTACGGCGGTCGTTACCACCTCTGCCACGCGTCGACCGAAGGCACGGTCGAGCTGCTTCGGTTCGCCAAAGCACAGGGCATCAACGTTACGGCAGAGGTCACCCCGCACCACCTGCTGCTTACCGACGAAATGCTGTCCACCTACGACGGTCTCTTCCGCGTCAACCCTCCACTGCGCGAAAAGCGCGACGCTGAAGCGCTCAAGCAAGCGCTTCTCGACGGCACCGTGGACGTCATCGCCACCGACCACGCTCCTCACGGATCTGAAGACAAGTGCGTGGAGTTCGAGCACGCCAAGCCAGGCATGCTCGGCCTAGAAACGTCCATGGCGATCGTGCACCGAGTCTTCGTCGAATCGGGTCTTGCTGACTGGCGCTTCGTGGCCAAGGTCATGAGCGAGCGCCCTGCCGAAATTCTGCGGCTTGAGGACCAGGGCCGTCCGATCGCGGTTGGCGAGCCAGCAAACCTGACCTTGATTGATCCGCAGGACACCTGGACCGCAAAGGGCAAGGATATGGCGTCGAAGGCGTCGAACACTCCCTACGAAGGCATCGAATTTAACGCACGCGTAGTTGGCACCTGGCTGCGCGGCACCCAAACCTACTCTGCAAAGAAGGCCTAAACCCATGACAAAAACACAGCAGCAGCGCACCCGCGCACAACTCGTCCTCGACACAGGCGAGAAATTCACCGGCTTCGTCTTCGGCGCAGCACCGGAAGGTGACATTGAAGGCGATCTCAAGAGCATCATCGATATGTTCGGTTACGAGCGCGAAATGTGCTCTGCCGATAACGACGGCAAGATCCTGGTGTTCGCTACTCCGCACATCGGCAATGTTGGCTGGACAGGTGAAGGAGCAGGGGAGGGGCGTACGGCAATCACGGCAAAAGCCGTGGTGATCCGCGATCTCGCTCGCATCGCATCGAACCAGGAAGCAAAGCACAGCCTGGAAGAAGAAATGAAGGCACAGGGCATTACCGGCATCTGGGGTGTGGACACCCGCAGACTTGTCCGCCACGTCTCTCAGGCGCAGCACGAGGGTAAGTCGGTGCGCGTGCAGGTAATCGTCGAAAAGCAAGAAGCTTAAAAGAAAGACCAGGAGAAACATTATGAAGCGAGAAGATCTCAACCACGTCCTGGTCATCGGCTCCGGGCCGATCGTCATCGGACAGGCGTGCGAGTTTGACTATTCCGGCACCCAGGCGTGCCGCGTGCTCAAAGAAGAAGGCCTGCGCGTCACCCTGGTGAACTCGAACCCGGCGACGATCATGACCGACCCTGAGTTCGCCGACCACACGTACGTAGAGCCGATCCAGCCGGAGTACATCGACCGCATCCTCGCCCGCGAGGCAGAGCAAGGCCACCCGGTTGATGCGATTCTGCCGACGCTCGGTGGTCAGACTGCACTCAACACGGCCATCAAGCTGGACCGGCTTGGCATTCTGGAAAAGCACGGCGTTGAACTCATCGGCGCAGACATCGACGCGATTGAGCGCGGCGAAGACCGCCAAAAGTTCAAGGACATTGTTGAAAAGATCGGCGGCGAGTCCGCCCGTTCCCGTGTCTGCTACACCATGGAAGAAGTGGAAGAAACCGTCGCGGAGCTCGGCTTCCCAGTCGTCGTGCGCCCGTCGTTCACCATGGGTGGTCTCGGTTCCGGCCTTGCCTATGACATGGATGACTTGCACCGCATCGCCGGCGACGGCTTGACCGCATCGCCAGAAGCGAACGTGCTCATTGAGGAATCCATCCTCGGTTGGAAAGAAATCGAGCTCGAGCTCATTCGTGACTCGGATGACAACTGCATTACGGTTGCGACGATTGAGAACGTGGATGCCATGGGTGTCCACACGGGCGACTCTGTCACGGTGGCGCCGGTGTTGACGATGACCGAGCCCGAGGTCACCAAGATGATCGAACAGGGCAAGGCCATCATCCGTGAAGTCGGTGTCAGGACCGGTGGCTGCAATATCCAGTTCGCCATCAACCCCAAAGACGGCCGCATGATCACGATCGAGATGAACCCGCGCGTGTCGCGTTCGTCTGCACTTGCGTCGAAGGCGACCGGCTACCCGATTGCAAAGGTGGCAACCCGACTCGCCATTGGCTACACGCTCGACGAGATTGCTAACGACATGACCGGTGGCGCAACCACTGCGCTTGAGGAGCCGTCCCTCGACTACGTCATCGTCAAGATGCCACGCTTTACCTTTGAGAAGTTCCCGGGCTCGGACGAGACTCTGGGCACCTCCATGAAGGCGGTTGGCGAGGCCATGGGTATTGGCCGCAACTACATCCAGGGCCTGAACAAGGTCATGCGCTCGATGGAAGACAAGCCAAACGGCTTCTGGACTCGTTCCGACGAGTACGTCGCAGGAGAGCGTGCAAATGACGTCGCAGCGGTGCTCGAAGACCTTAAGGTGCCGACCGACAAGCGTCTCTACGATGTCGAGCTTGCGCTTCGCCTCGGCGCGAGCGTTGATGAGGTCTACGCAGCCTCCGGCATCGATCCGTGGTTCCTCGAGGAAGTCGCTGGGCTGGTCGAATTTCGCCAGGTGCTTATCGACGCCCCTGTGCTCGACGCAGATCTTCTGCGTGAGGCAAAGGCTCAAGGCTTGTCCGACGCCCAGATTGCTACGCTGCGCCCAGAACTCGCGGGCGAAGACGGCGTGCGTCAACTGCGATGGACGCTGGGTATCCACCCGACCTTCAAGACCGTGGACACTTGCTCGGGCCAGTACGAGGCGAAGGTTCCGTACCTGTACTCGGCGTACGAACTCGACCCGGCTGCCGAGTCTGAGGTTGACCAGTTCACCGGTGCAAAGGAAAACAGCAAGGGCAAGGTCATCATCCTGGGCTCTGGTCCGAACCGCATTGGTCAGGGCATCGAGTTCGACTACTCCTGTGTCCACGCCGCCCTGGAACTGTCCCGCGTCGGCTACGAGACCGTGATGGTCAACTGCAACCCGGAGACCGTTTCTACCGACTACGACACCGCGGACCGTCTCTACTTCGAACCGTTGACGTTCGAAGATGTGATGGAGATCTACCGTGCGGAAGCCGCTACCGGTGAGGTCGCTGGCGTTATTGTGCAGCTCGGCGGTCAGACCCCGCTGGGCCTCGCGCAGCGTCTCGCGGATGCGGGCGTGCCGGTCGTCGGTACGAGCCCCGAGGCAATCGATCTGGCGGAGGACCGCGGCGAGTTTGGCAAGGTGCTCGAAGCAGCCAAGCTTCCAGCTCCCGCATTTGGCACCGCAACCTCCTTCGAAGAGGCTCGCGAAGTGGCCAACAAGGTTGGTTACCCCGTCCTCGTGCGCCCGTCTTACGTGCTCGGAGGCCGTGGCATGGAGATCGTTTATGACGAAGACTCCCTGCGCAACTACATCGAGCGCGCAACCGAGCTCAGCCCGGACCACCCAGTGCTTGTGGACCGCTTCCTTGACAACGCCATCGAAATTGACGTCGATGTGTTGTCTGACGGCAACGAGGTCTACCTCGGTGGTCTGATGGAACACATCGAGGAAGCCGGCATTCACTCTGGCGACTCCGCCTGTGCGCTTCCGCCGATGACGCTCGGCCCCGACGACATTGAAAAGGTTCGTCGCTCCGCTGAGGCACTCGCTCACGGTATCGGGGTGAAGGGTCTGATGAACGTCCAGTTCGCATTGAAGGACGACATCCTCTACGTCATCGAGGCAAACCCGCGCGCGTCGCGTACGGTGCCGTTCGTCTCCAAGGCGACCGGCGTCCACCTTGCGAAGGCTGCAGCACGCGTCATGCTCGGCGCGACGATCGCTGAACTTCGCGACGAGGGCCTCATCCCGTCCGACTACGATGGCGGATCCTTGCCGCTGAACCACCCGATCGCTGTGAAGGAAGCGGTACTGCCGTTTAGCCGCTTCCGCCGCCCAGACGGGTCGATTCTGGACACCATCCTCGGCCCGGAAATGAAGTCCACCGGTGAGGTCATGGGGCTTGCCCCGTCGTTCGGTGTGGCATTTGCTAAGACCCAGGCCGCTGCTTACGGCGAACTGCCGACGGAGGGCACGGTCTTTGTCTCCCTGGCTAACCACGACAAGCGCACCCTGATCTTCCCGATCCAGCGTTTGTCCACCATGGGGTTCAAGGTGATCGCGACGGCAGGTACAGCGCAAATGCTGCGCCGCAACGGCATCGAATGCGAAGTAGCACTCAAGGGCTCCGAGGTCCGCGAAGGTGCGAAGGGTCGTTCCATCGTGGAGCGGATCTTGGACGGCGAGATTGATCTCATCCTGAACACTCCGGCGGGCTCGACAACCGCGCGCCACGATGGCTACGACATCCGTGCCGCAGCCGTGATCGCGGATGTACCGATCATGACCGATGTGCAGGGTGTTACCGCCACAGTCCAAGGCATCGAAGCAGTGCGCAGCAACTCCATTGATGTGACCAGCCTCCAGGAGCTTGAGCACAGCGTCTCCGAGAACGCAGAGGGTGGCCAGTAGTGGTGCAGCCCAATGCCTCCTTCGGGGAGCGTCTCGTTGCCGCTGGTAACGAATATGGCCGACTGTGTGTAGGCATCGACCCGCACGCGGCGCTGCTGGACAAGTGGGGTCTTCCGGACACCATTGATGGTCTGCAACGGTTTTCCTCGGCTTGTGTTGAGGCCTTTGCAGGATCAGTTGCGTTGGTCAAGCCACAGGTTGCCTTCTACGAGCGGTTCGGCTCTGCGGGTTTCGCGGTGCTTGAGGAGACCCTCGCCGCACTCCGTGAGAGCGGGACGCTCGTCGTCGCGGACGCCAAGCGAGGCGATATCGGCTCCACGATGGCTGGATACGCCGCTGCGTGGCTGCAGCCAGGCTCACCGTTGGAAGCGGACGCGCTCACGCTGACACCGTATCTGGGTGTCGGGTCGCTGGAGCCTGCCATCTCACTTGCTGCAGCGCACGGTAAGGGCGTGTTCGTGATGTCTGCGAACTCCAACCCTGAAGCTGAAGCGTTTCAGACGAGTGAAATCGATGGACGCATGGTGTCGCAGTGGATGGTCGATGAATGCGCCACGTATAACCAGGGCGCTGCAGTAGGTCACGTTGGTGTCGTTGTCGGTGCAACTGTGGCGAAGCCGCCGGTGCTCGACGCGCTCAATGCCCCAGTGCTTATGCCTGGGGTCGGAGCGCAGGGAGCGACGATGGAAGACGCGGCGCAGATTGCAGGTGCAAACGCGCACCTGGTGTTCCCGAATGTTTCCCGTTCCGTCTTGTCGGCTGGGCCGGACGTTACTGAACTGCGGAAACGTGTCGCTGAACTGGTAAAACAGCCATAACTAGCGGGTCCATTTCATCGGCTGAGAAAAACCCTGGTAGTTTAGGTGCGTCGCAACGGTGACATGGAGAAATGCAGCAAGAATGCGCTCCATTTTCCCGGTGCCAACCAGATGCAGTGTTAGACTGTGTCGGATGCGGTGCGCCTTCTGAAACGCAGAGTGTGGAGGAGGCCCCGCGCCGGCACGAGTCGGCCTGAACATATTGAATGAACTACCTACATGGAGGAACCCGTGGCACTTCCACAGTTGACCGATGAACAGCGCAAGGCAGCCCTCGAGAAGGCGGCTGAGGCTCGCAAGAAGCGCGCTGAGCTGAAGGCCTCCCTGAAGCGCGGCGAGACCACGCTCAAGGACGTGCTGGAGAAGGCTGACACCGACGAGATCATCGGCAAGACCAAGGTTTCCGCTTTGCTCGAGGCCATGCCGAAGGTTGGCAAGGTCAAGGCTCGCGAGATCATGGAGGAGCTGGAGATCGCTCAGACCCGTCGCCTGCGTGGCCTGGGTGAGCGTCAGCGTCGTGCTCTGCTCGAGCGCTTCGGCTTCGAAGAGAACTAAACATGGCTGAGGTGGCGCCCCGCGGGCAGCTGGTCGTTTTGGCCGGACCGTCTGCCGTAGGTAAGTCAACGGTGGTTAGCCGCCTGCGCGGCGAGGTGCCGGACCTCTACTTTTCTGTCTCGATGACAACTCGAGCTCCACGCCCGGGCGAAGTCGACGGCAGGGATTACTACTTCGTCTCCTCGAATGATTTTCAACAGCGCATCGATGCTGGTGAGATGCTGGAATGGGCTGACATTCACGGAGGCCTTCAGCGCTCGGGCACGCCTGCGGGTCCGGTCCGTGAAGCTCTTGCAGACGGGCGCCCGGTACTCGTAGAGGTGGACCTCGCAGGTGCTCGCAACATCAAGCAGCTCATGCCTGAAGCGCGTACAGTGTTCCTTGCACCCCCGTCGTGGGAAGTCCTCGTTGAACGTCTCACGGGTCGTGGGACCGAGACGGAAGCTGTGATTGAGCGCAGGCTCACCACCGCGCGCGAGGAGCTCGATGCGCAAGGGGAGTTCGACACCGTTGTTGTGAATGACGATGTCGACGATGCCGTTGCACACATTGCGCGCATCCTTCTAGGCGCAACATCCGACAACAATTAGCGAGTGGGTTTTAGTGACTGAATCAACCAATGACCTGTCGCAAGACACCGCTGTTGAGGAGACTCAGCAGGAACGTGTCTACGACACCCCGGACGGCATTACCGCGCCCCCGATCGATGAACTGCTGACGAAGGTCTCGTCGAAGTACGCTCTGGTGATCTTTGCAGCCAAGCGTGCACGTCAGATCAACAGCTTCTACCAGAACTCCGAAGATGGTGTTTTCGAGTTCATCGGCCCGCTGGTAACGCCAGAGCCTGGTGAGAAGCCGCTGTCGATCGCGCTGCGTGAGATCGAGGCAGGCCTCCTCGAGCATGAGGAAGGCCAGTAAACGCTTCTGCTAATGACGCCGTTGTGTGAGCCATTGGGGCTTCCGCAACGGCGTTTTTGTATGCTTGGCCCACATGAACGAAGCCACGTCTGCCCCCAAGAACGTTGTGATCGGTGTCTCCGGCGGAATTGCTGCGTATAAGGCATGTCACTTGGTCCGCGACTTTAAAGAGCATGGCGATAATGTGCGCGTTATCCCTACGGAAAGCGCGTTGTCGTTCGTGGGCGCAGCAACATTTGAGGCGCTGAGCGGAAACCCAGTTGATACTGGGGTATTCAAGCGTGTCGACGAAGTCCAGCATGTCCGTCTCGGTCAAGAGGCCGATCTCATCGTTGTTGCACCTGCAACCGCTGATCTCATGGCCCGTGTCGCAGCAGGCCGAGCAGATGACCTGTTGGCTGCAACCATTCTTGTGGCCACATGCCCCGTCGTGCTTGCGCCTGCAATGCACACCGAAATGTGGCATAACCCAGCGACGCAACACAATGTAGAGGTGCTTCGTTCGCGTGGGATTACGGTTCTTGAGCCGGCGCATGGGCGCCTGACGGGTAAGGACACGGGTCCGGGTCGTTTGCCGGACCCTGAGGCGATTGCGCAGCTAGCCCGTACGGTGTTGGCAACCGGTCCAATGAAGCAGACGCTCGCAGGAACCCGCGTGCTTATTAGCGCGGGAGGAACGCAAGAAAATATTGATCCTGTGCGTTTCGTTGGTAACCGATCCTCTGGTAAGCAGGGGTTTGCGCTCGGGGACATCGCAGCGCAGCGGGGAGCACAGGTCACGATCGTGGCTGGAGCAACTGCGGAACTATCTGTGCCCTCAGGGGCGGAGGTGGTGCGTGTGCAATCCACACGTGAGATGAAAGACGCGATGGATGAGCGTGCCGCAGGCGCAGACATCATCGTGATGGCGGCCGCTGTGGCCGATTACCGTCCAGAATCGGAAGCTACGACGAAGCTGAAGAAGGGCAAGAGCGATGACGCGCTCTCCGTTGTTCGCTTGACCGAGAACCCGGACATCCTTAAAGGTCTCGTCGAAAAGCGAGATGCTGGCGAGACTCATGCCACGATCGTCGGGTTTGCAGCTGAGACGGACAACGAACTTGAGAATGGTCGCGCGAAACTCAAGCGTAAGGGCGCGGACTTTCTCATGCTGAACTCGGTTGCTGGTGGCAATGTGTTTGGCCAGTCAACTAACCGCGGTTGGTTGTTGAGTGCGTCTGGCGAAGAACTGGAAATTGAGGACGGAACGAAACACGAGGTAGCTGCTCGGATCTGGAATGCGATTGAAAAGCTTCGCGCTTAGCTTTGCGTACTTAGACCGCTTGGTCTAGTGTGTTGGAGAATCAGCCTCAAGGCCACGTAAAGGAAAGATCCGTTGTCACTCGACACTTACTACCGACTGTTCACCAGTGAGTCCGTCACTGAAGGGCACCCAGACAAAATCTGCGATGCGATCTCGGACGCGATTTTGGACGACATGCTCGCGCAGGACCCACAGTCCCGCGTTGCAGTGGAAACGCTCGTTACCACTGGGCAGGTTCACGTTGTTGGAGAGGTTCGCACGTCTGCGTACTCCAATATTGCGAAGATCGTGCGCGACAAATTGGTGGAAATCGGGTTCACCTCTTCCGAGGTTGGTTTCGACGGCAACAGCTGTGGCGTCAACATCGCAATCGGTGATCAGTCGCAGGAGATTGCGGATGGCGTGACCACCTCCCAGGAGGTGCGCGAACAGGCCTCCACTGAAGAGACTGACCAGTCTGGTGCGGGTGACCAGGGGCTGATGTTTGGGTACGCCTCCAACGAGACCCCTGAGTACATGCCGTTGCCGATTGCGACTGCGCACCGCCTTTCACGCCGACTGTCCCAAGTGCGCCACGAGGGCATCGTCGACGGCCTTCGCCCAGACGGCAAGACTCAGGTCACGTTTGCGTACGACGGTGATACCCCGGCGTTTATCGACACGATCGTGATCTCCACGCAGCACGACCCACACTTCACTGGTGAGGCACTTGAGAAGGCGCTTCGAGAGCACGTTATCGCTTGGGTTATGGAAGACGCCGGTCTGGAGAAGTTCTACCGCGAGGACACCAAGGTCCTGATCAATCCGTCTGGCTCGTTTATCTCCGGTGGTCCGATGGCGGACGCAGGCCTGACTGGACGCAAGATCATTGTGGATACCTACGGCGGTATGGCACGCCATGGCGGTGGCGCGTTCTCTGGCAAGGATCCCTCAAAGGTGGACCGCTCCGGTGCGTATGCGACACGTTGGGTGGCGAAGAACATTGTCGCTGCGGGCCTCGCAGACCGTGTTGAGGTTCAGGTTGCGTACGCAATTGGTCGTGCAACTCCGGTTGGCCTGTACGTGGAGACGTTCGGTACCGCCGCTGAGGGGCAGACCAACGAGTCGATCCAGCAGGCAGTGGAGAAGGTCTTCGATCTGCGACCGGATGCGATCATCCGCGATTTGGATTTGAAGCGCCCGATCTACAGCCAAACCGCTGCCTACGGCCACTTTGGTCGCACAGACATCGATGTGCCTTGGGAGCACACCGATAAGGTGGACGACTTGCGCGCAGCCGCAGGCGTTTAAGTTTCCTTCGAAGCCGCTTGGGGTTTGTCCCAGGCGGCTTTTTGCTGTTCAGACTTCTTGTGGTTGCGCAAGGCCACGATTCCGACAACCACGCCAATGAGGATTGGCAGCCAGATCTTGGAGTATTCGAGCGCAACAAGAACCCACTCGGGCAAGTCCGGGAGGTCTAATTCAGGCCAGTTGATCTGGGGGAGCGGAAGATCCATTTGGGGAAGGTGCGGGACCGGAAGATCCATGTGCGGCAAGGTGATGTCGGGGAGTTCCCAGTCCGGAAGGTAGCGCAGAAGCCGGTCGATGATTCGGCTTACGATCGGACCGAGGACAATCACCGCCAGCGCCCAGCCACCTTTGCCCAAGCCTTCGGCCATAGGGATGAGTGTGCGCTTGAGCGAACTCGATTCCATTGTCCGACGCCGTTTCGCACCGCGTGAGCCTTCTGGAGGGTCGAACTCGACGATGGTGTCGCCCTCCCGAAACTCGACACTGAGCAGTTCGTCGAAGCCACTTGCACGCAGTTTAAGGTGAGGCTTTTGGCGGTCAACGCCGATCCCCATTGGAGTCTCGAGTTTTGCCCCGCCGTTTCCAAAAAGGGGGAGTCGCCCGCTGTTCACGTCGTTGTAGCGGTGCTGCACGGTGCCGTCGACACGCACTTCCATGCGCTCACTCGGATTCTTTGCCCAGAGTTCGACGCGTTCGGGCAGCGTGTGTTTGTCTGTGGCCAGGGTGCCTTCCTTGTCAGTCTCATCTCCGGGCCACTCAGGGTCCTCTGCCGCGAAGTCGCGGTCGAATCCCACACGCAGTTCGATAAGCCCATACTTCGGGTGGTTGAGGCTCCAGGTTTCCATCGGCTACACCTGCGCACTGCTTGTCGACGACACCGGGGCCGGCTGCTTGCGCACCAAAGACATCAGCCATGCGCAAAGTGCCGACACGACAGCCACGCCGAGTGCATAGATGAAGGTGCCGTCATTGAAGTAAAGGATCTTCGCCACCCAGAAACCGCCAGCGGCGGATAGTGGCAATGTCCAAGAGGGACGGAAGCAGTAGCCGTCGACAAGCCCCGCGATAGCAGCGACAGCTAAGATGAAACCAACGAGGAGCCATGGCGTGCCAGCGACGGGAATGAGGAGTGCAGGTGCGATCACATACAGTGCAAAAACGGCATAGGGAAGTGCCTTGAGCCAACCTTCGCGGTCTGCAGTGTCTTCCGATTGCTCGTCTGTATGCTCGCCTGGATCAGTCATGGCGACGAAGTCTAACGGCTAATTCGCGTGGGTGTACACACGCCCCGGGACGGGGTCCTTAATCATCTCGTCGAGGCTTACCGGACGCAGCCCCTTGGCGCGCAGACCATCGATGATGCATTCCGCTGCGTTGATGGTCGGCTCGTGGATGTCGTGCATGAGCACAATCGATCCAGCTTGCGCCTGATTGACCGCTATGGAGCAGGTGCGTGCGGTGTCACGGTGGCTCCAATCCATCGTGTCAACGTCCCAAATTGCCAGCGATAGGCCACGGGCCTTGGAAGCATTGATTACACGGCCGTCGTAGGAACCATAGGGCGGGCGCACCCAGTGCACCTTCACTCCCGATTGCTTCTCAATGGCAGCACTCGTGTCGCTGAGCTGTGACCCGATCGTCGCGTCGGATTGGCGCGCCAGGTCCGGGTGTGAATACGAGTGGTTGCCAATCGTGTGGCCCTCGGCGCGGATGCGGCGCAGGATCTTCGGGTTTGCATTGACGTTGTTACCGACGACGAAAAACGTCGCATGCGCATTCTTGCGCTTGAAGATGTCGAGCAGGCGCTCCGTACCGGGAACCGGTCCGTCGTCGTACGTAATTGCTACGCAATTGCTGCAGTTGGTTGCGTTAGGAGACAACGTTGGCTCCGCTGCCGGGACCACGGTTACCGGCACAGTCTCTTCTTCCTGCGGTGCAGGGCGCAGGTGAGGTGGCACGCTATCTCGAACTTGTTGGGGGAGTTGGTTGTATGCCTTGCGCCAGTTGTCCTGTACGGCTTGCTGTGCGCCTTGCGACGAGCCGTGGATGTAGGCGGATACGTTGTCGATCGGCGAGCCGTTACCTGGACTAAGTATCGGGCCAAGGGAGGAGCCTGCAAAAAGCTGTTGTGTCTGCTTGCTTCCTAGCGAAGGATTTGTGACGTCAACCGCATGTGCTTGGGGAGCAGTCATGGCTCCTGCGGCAACTGCGGCGGATATACAGACGGATAAGACTGCGGGAAGCAGACGTTTCATGGCGGAAGCGGGTCCCTCATCGGCGCGATTGATTTGTGATGCATCTATTACTACCGCACTGTTTCGCACAGCTGAGCCTTAGGTCCGGAGTGTCGTGTCGTGGCGTGGTTTAGAATGCTGCACCATGTCGAACACGCGAGCTGCTAACCTGCCTGTGGCCCGCGTGCTGCCTATGTTGGGGCTCGCGCACCTTGATCGGGCCTTCGATTATCTTGTCGACGAGCAGGATGCAGAAGCCGCACAGCCAGGCGTCCGCGTGCGGGTTCGGTTTGCAGGCAGGCTCGTGGATGCGATCGTGCTGGAGCGGGTGTCGTCGACAAGCCATGAAGGCTCACTGCGCTTCATCGAACGCGTTATCTCACCCGAGGTCGTGGCCCCGGAGCACACGCGCATGCTTATCGACGCACTCGCGGACCGGTACGCAGGCATCCGATCCGACATTTATCGCTCTGCAATACCCGCACGACATGCGAAAGCGGAAGAAACGGATACCTCCACACCATGGGTGGAGCTCGGGGAGGTCGCCGAGCCGGACCTTTCCGCATGGACGACGTACACACACGGTGAGTCCTTCGTCGATGCCGTAGTAGAGGGAAAGCTGGCTCGTGCCGCGTGGCAGTTGGTGCCGGGCGAGGATTGGCCTGCCGCGCTTGCCGCACTCGCTGTCAAGGTGGCAAAGGACGGCGGTGGCGCGCTCATCGTGGTTCCGGACCAAGATGCTGTTGACCGTTGCGAGGAAGCGCTACGCGAGCTCGTTGCGGCAAAACAAGTGACGACTTTGACCGCCTCCCAGGGACCCCAAGCACGGTATTCCCGCTACCTGTCCGTTCTGCACGGCCAAGGGCGCATCGTGGTAGGGACCCGCTCCGCCGCGTTCGCGCCGGTCCAGAACTTGCGGTTGATGGTCGTCATGTTCGACGGCGATGACAACCTCGTGGATCCTCGCGCGCCCTACGTTCACGCCAGGGAGGTGCTCACGACGCGCTCGAGCCTTGAGCGCGCATGTTTGGTCATCGGTGGATTCTCACGCACAGCAGAGGCGCAACTGTTGGTGGAATCTGGCTGGATGCACGAACTGGTCGCACCCCGCCAAACGCTTCGTACACGTTCGCCTTACATTCACGCCGCGGGCGATTCTGACTTTGAGCTTGAACGGGACCCGAGGGCTAAACAGGCGCGTCTGCCTTCGTCAGCATTTGCAGCCGCGACGAAAGCCCTCGAGCGGGGCACACCCGTGTTGTTCCAGGTGCCACGCACCGGCTATATCCAATCACTCGCCTGTGGGCAGTGTCGTACACCGTCGCGTTGCCGTTGGTGCAACGGACCGCTGGGGTTGCCGTCCGGTGGTGAAGCAGCGGCACCGACATGCCGGTGGTGTGGCCGAATGGACCCTGCACATGTGTGTCCGGCATGCGGTTCCCGGCGTGTGCGGGCTGTCGTACTGGGCACCGAACGCACCGCAGAAGAGCTTGGCCGTGCGTTTGCGAAATATAGGGTCAAAACGTCCGGGGGCGATCGTATTTCGCGCACGATTGACGCGGGGCCTGCGATTGTCGTCGCCACGCCAGGTGCGGAGCCTCGAGTACCAGGCGGATACGGTGCTGCTGTGCTGCTTGACGCGTGGGCGCTCGTGCAACGCCCTGACTTAAGGGCAGTGGAGGACACGCTGTCGAAATGGATGGCTGCTGCCACGCTTGTCCAACCGCATGCCGATGGCGGAGAAGTCGTAGTGGTAGCGGAGCCGAGCATGCCGGTCGTGCAGCATCTCATTCGCTGGGACGCGCCGGGATTTGCAGCTGCAGAGCTGGCTTTGCGCCGCGAGGCGAGATTTCCGCCGGCGGTCCACGTTGCCGTGGTTGACGCGCCCCGAGACGCGCTGGAGCCGTTCTTTGAGCGCACCGACCTGCCGGACTACGCGGAGATCCTGGGGCCTGTGGATTTGCCCCCGGGTGTGCGTTTGCCCGGCGAGTGGGATCAGCGTGAGTACGGTCCGGCGCAGCGCATGCTGGTGCGCGCGCCGTTAACTGGGCGGTCTGCGCTGGGCAAGGCGCTGCGGGCAGGGGCAGTCGCGTGGACGACGTCCAAGCAGGAACTGCCACTGCGTATCCAGGTCAATCCGGTGGATATCGGGTAAGCGAAATTTCGCTTGTCCAGGTCAGTACACTTGGCGTTCATGGCCATACGCGACATTCGTCTATTCGGGGATCCGGTGCTCAACACGGCAGCGGAGGAGGTGGATGTGTTCGACGAACGCCTGCACAGGCTCGTGGGCGACATGCTTGAGACGATGGATGCGGCTGGGGGTGTTGGCCTAGCGGCAAACCAGGTCGGTGTCGCACAGCGAGTGTTTGTGTTCGATTGTCAGGGCCTTCGGGGACACATCGTGAACCCGGTGTGGACGCCGTTGGGCGAAGATACCCAAATTGGTGTGGAGGGATGTCTTTCGGTGCCTGATGTTCGCGGGACTGTTGAGCGGCACAACACCGTGGTTGCCCATGGCGCCGACATGTGTGGGCGCCCGCTGACACTACGCGGCAGCGGATTGCTCGCACGCTGCATTCAGCACGAAGCAGACCATCTCGACGGCGTGATGTTTACGGCCCGAATGTCGCCAGCTGACCGCAAAGCGGCACTCGATGCGATTGCCGCGGCGGAGTGGAATAAGGAGAACTAACCGTGAGACTTGTATTTGCAGGCACCCCTGAGCCGGCGGCAGTGGCACTGGAGCGGCTGCTGGCATCGGAACATGAGGTAGTGGCCGTGCTGACGCGACCCGATGCACGCAAAGGCAGGGGGCGCACGTTGCATCCGTCGCCGGTGAAGGCAGTTGCACTCGAGCATGGCATTGAGGTGCTCACACCCGAGAAACTTGACGACGACACCGCGGCCCGACTGCGCGACATCGCCCCAGACGCGATCCCGGTCGTTGCGTACGGCAACCTGATTCCTGCTGGCATGCTCGATATTCCGACGCACGGTTGGGTGAACTTGCACTTCTCGCTGCTGCCGCAGTGGCGCGGTGCTGCGCCGGTACAGGCCGCGATCCGCGAGGGCGATGCCTCCACCGGTGCGACGACGTTCCGGATCAACGAAGGGTTGGACACCGGCGACATTTTGGACACGCTCACAGACACAATTTCCGACGACGACACCGCCGGTGTTCTTCTCGAGCGTTTGGCGTACTCCGGCGCAGACCTGCTCGTTCGCACCATGGATGGTCTTGAATCCGGCACACTGACGCCGAAAGCACAGCCTGAAGAGGGAACCTATGCGCCAAAGATTCTCACTGCAGATGCGCGCGTTGACTGGGCCGCCGATTCCACGGTCATCGATCGGGCAATTCGTGCGCATACTCCAGCGCCTGGTGCATGGACTATGCGAGGCGAGGAGCGATTCAAGCTCGGGCCAGTAACGTCTGTCGATTCAACCGAGCTCGCCCCGGGCCAGGTTGCATTTGGCAAGAACGAGGTGCGAGTGGGAACCGGTACTCGTGACGTCGTGCTCAGCACGATTCAGGCACCCGGCAAGAAAATGATGAACGCAGCTGATTGGGCTCGAGGCTTGGCCAACGATGTCCGGGCGGAAGGGATGACGTTCGAATGAGTGGTGGATTCCGGTCACGCGCAGCAGGGCGCCGTGAACACCAGCCGAAGCGAAACGGGCGAGCAAACACGCGGCAGGCGCCGAGGCGTCGCAAAGAAGCAGCACCTGTGAACGCAACCGCACGCATCGGTGACCCGGCGCGCGAGGCGGCATTTGAGGTGTTGGTACGCGTCGAGCGCGACGCGGCGTTTGCAAACCTCACCCTGCCGACGGTCTTGCGTGAGCGAAAGATCACCGGTCGTGACGCTGCGTTTGCAACCGAGCTGACTTACGGCACGCTGCGCAGCCTTGGTGTTCTTGACGCTGTGATTGCAGACAACGCATCCCGCGGCCTGGACCGAATGGCTGTTGAAGTGCTGACCGCGTTGCGGCTCGGCACCTACCAGTTGCTGTACACGCGAGTGGAGGACCATGCGGCCGTCGACACCTCCGTACGTTTGGTTGAAGCGGCCGGTCAATTCAAGGCCAAGGGCTTTGTCAACGGCGTATTGCGCTCGATTACGCGGACTCCAGCGGAGGAGTGGCTCCGCAAGCTTGAACCGGAGGACCCGCTTGCTGCGGTGGCGTTCCGCCATGCGCACCCGGTGTGGATCGCGGAATCGATCCGTGCTGCACTGGGCTCGAGAGACGACGAGCTTGAGGCCGCGCTTGAGGCTGATTCAGCCCGCCCGGTCGTACATCTTGTTGCTCGACCAGGCGAGATGAGTGCGGAGGAGTTAGCGCTGGTCACTGGCGGAGAAGAGGGGCGCTACTCACCGTACGCCGTCTACCTCCCTGAAGGTGATCCAGGACAGTTGCAGCCGGTACGCGAGGGGCTCGCCGCAGTCCAGGACGAGGGCTCGCAGGTGATTGCGCGTGCGGTAGTGGACGTGCCGGTCGAAGACGACCAACGCCGATGGCTCGACTTGTGCGCTGGGCCGGGAGGTAAGGCGGCGCTTATGGGGGCGTTGGCTGCTATCGATGGCGCAGTAGTTGATGCCGTCGAAGTGAGTCCGCACCGTGCTGAACTCATTCGGAAAACCGTGCGTGATCTTCCTGTGCGCGTCCATACTGCCGATGGTCGTCGTTCTGGCCTTGAGCCGGGCTACGACCGTGCTCTCGTCGACGCACCCTGTTCCGGTCTCGGAGCGCTTCGCCGCCGCCCAGAGGCGCGTTGGACCAAGCGTGAGGAAGACATCGCGGAACTCAACGTGCTTCAGCGCGAATTGCTCTCGGCTGCAATCGAGCTAGTTAAGCCCGGCGGTATTGTCGTCTACTCCACGTGCTCACCCGATGTGCGCGAAACCAGGGGAATCGTCGACACGATCCTCGCTGATGGCAAGGTCGAGGAGCTCGATGCGAGCCAGTACGCAGCGGGCATGGATGACGTTGGCGACTTGCCAAGCGTCCAGATGTGGCCGCACCGACACGGAACAGACGCTATGTTTTTCGCTGTACTGCGAAAACTCGGACCCGAGCCGACCACCGAAGTTTAAGGACACCTCATGATTTACATCGCACCATCAATTCTTGCCGCTAATTATGCAGCGCTTGGCGACGACGTCCGCAAGGTCCCCAACGCAGACCTGATCCACGTTGACATCATGGACGGCCACTTTGTGCCCAACTTGTCCTTTGGTCCCGACGTGACCAAGGCGGTTGACGGCGTGACGGACCAATTCCTGGATATGCATTTGATGATCGAGGAGCCGGAGCGGTGGTTTGAAACCTACGTCAAGGCCGGCGGCGACCGCCTCGTGTTCCATGTCGAAGCGACCGACGACCATGTAGCTGCTGCGAAGCAGTGCCGCGAACTCGGTGTACAGTCCGGCTTCGCCATCAAGCCAGGGACCGCAATCGAGCCGTACCTCGATGACCTCGAGCATTTTGATCAGGTCATGGTCATGAGTGTCGAGCCAGGATTTGGCGGCCAGAAGTTCATGCCCGAGGTCCTGGGCAAGGTGATGACGCTTCGCGATCGCATTGCGGAAGCGGGCCTGGACACAATCATTGGTATCGACGGTGGCATTGCCAACAGCACTATCGCACAAGCGGCAGCGGCCGGTGTGGACGCATTCGTTGCTGGTTCCGCCGTATTCGGCGCTGATGACCCAGCCCAGGCGGTAGAGCGCCTCCGCGAGTTGGCAACTGAGGCTGCGCAGGCGTGACACGTGATAATCCCGCGTTAGCCAACGCGGTTTCTGCGGCCATAGCGGCGGGTGACGCAGTGCGCGGGACGACCTCGCCGAACCCGCCGGTGGGCTGCGCAATCGTGACCGCATCCGGGGAAGTTATCGCGACTGGCGGGACCTCTCCCGCGGGCGGGCCCCATGCTGAGGTCAACGCCCTGCGTGAAGCGGGACCACGGACGAAGGGCGCGACAGCCGTTGTCACTTTGGAACCGTGCAACCACACTGGCAGGACAGGTCCGTGCACCCAAGCGTTGGTGGATGCCGGAATTGCGAGGGTGGTGTATCTGACCGCTGATCCGTTTGAGCCTGCATCCGGCGGCGCGGATTGGCTGCGAACACATGGATTGGATGTGGCCCTACTTCACACCCGTGTGGAGGCACTGCAGCCCTGGCTTCGCTCGGTGCGCAACAACCGCCCGAGTGTGACGCTGAAGTTTGCGTCGACGCTGGACGGGTTTACGGCAGCGGCCGATAAGACGAGCAAGTGGATCACTTGCGACGAAGCCCGCGCCGCTGTGCACGCAGATCGCACGAAACGTGACGCGATTGTCATTGGCACGGGGACCGCGCTTGCTGACAACCCATCGTTGACCGCCCGCCACAGCGATGGCGCTCTGTATGAGCACCAGCCGCGACGTGTGGTCGTCGGTAAGCGGGCTGTTCCCAGCGGCAACCTGACCGAGCTCGGGTTTGAGCAATACGACACTCCACAGGCCGCGCTGACAGCGCTGTGGGATAGCGGCGCGAGAGATGTGCTTGTAGAAGGCGGGGCAACATTGGCGGCGAGTTTCCTGGAACTCGACCTGGTCGACGCGGTGCAGGCCTACATTGCCCCTGCACTGCTGGGGGCCGGACGGGGAGTGCTCGACCGCGAAATCGCGGGAACGATTGGCGACGCTAAACGTTTCCGCACCACTGATGTGTGCCGGATCGGCAACGATGTGCTTATGGAAATGGAGAAGGACTGAACTGTGTTTACGGGACTCGTTGAGGAGATTGGTGTCGTCGACACGCTTGAGCAACTCGAGGATGCCGTTCGGATCGCGGTACGTGCGCCGAAGGTCACCGAGGATGCATCACCGGGGGACTCCATCGCGGTCGACGGCGTGTGTCTGACGGTGGTTGACAACGTTGCTGGCGTATTCACCGCTGACGTGATGCGCGAAACGCTGGATCGCTCGCGTCTCGGCACCTATAGCGAGGGGAGCAAGGTCAACCTAGAGCGCGCGTTGGCTGCTGGTCAGCGCATGGGCGGACATATCGTGCAGGGCCACGTCGATGGTGTCGCCGAGGTTGTCTCTCGCACGCCTTCGCAGCACTGGGAGGTAGTGCGCTTCACTCTGCCCGCGAATCTTGGTCGGTATGTGGTGGAGAAAGGATCCATTACGGTCAACGGAACATCGCTGACGGTTTCCGCAGTCGGAGACGACTTTTTCGAGGTGTCGCTGATCCCCACCACGCTGCGCGATACCACTGCTGGTGACCTTACGGTCGGTGATCCGGTGAACCTTGAGGTGGATATCGTGGCCAAGTACGTTGAGAAAATGGTGCAGGGCTAGGGTTGAACGGTATGACAGCATCCGCCGGTAGCGCCGGTAATCACACCACCGACTTGGACACCGAGTTGAACACTGTGGAGGAGGCGATTGCCGCCATCCGCGAGGGCAAAGCAGTCGTCGTCGTGGACAGTGAGGATCGCGAAAACGAGGGCGATCTCATCTTCGCCGCACAAGACGCCACGCCGGAGTTGGTGGCGTTTATGGTGAGGTACACCTCTGGCTACATTTGCGTGTCCATGTCGGACGAGCGGGCTACTGCCCTCGATCTGCCCCCGATGGTTGCGCAAAACCAGGACCTGCACGGGACTGCCTACGCCGTGACCGTTGATGCAGCAACCGGCACCACCGGTATTTCCGCACGTTCGCGCGCCACGACGATCGCATTGCTTGCCGACGATTCCGCGACCCCAGAGTCGTTTACGAGGCCCGGACACGTTGTGCCCCTGCGGGCGCGTGACGGGGGAGTACTTGTCCGGGATGGACACACGGAGGCAGCGGTAGACCTTGCGACGCTTGCGGGTAAGGCCCCTGTCGGTGCCCTGTGCGAGATCGTTTCTGAAGATGACCCTGCAGACATGGCTCGATTCGACGAGCTCCGCAGGTTCGCGAATACGCACGGGCTTCCGATGATTTCGATCGAGCAGCTCGCTGCGTACCGTCGCCAGCATGAACGATTTGTCGAACGCAGCACTGCTACTCGTTTACCAACGGAGTTCGGTGAATTCACTGCGGTTGGCTACCTGGATACGTTGACTGAGACCGAGCATGTTGCGCTGATCGCTGGGGAACTTGATGCACTGCGCGACGCCGAGGACGTTCTCGTCCGCGTGCATTCGGAATGTCTCACCGGCGATGTGTTTGGCTCCCGCCGTTGCGACTGTGGTCCGCAGCTTCAGGAATCAATGCGCCGCATTCAGCAGGAAGGCCGCGGCGTTATCGTCTACTTGCGTGGACATGAGGGACGCGGAATCGGGTTACTCGCCAAGCTGCGCGCCTACCGTTTACAGGACGACGGGCTCGACACCGTTGATGCAAACCTTGAACAAGGCCTGCCAGTCGACGCACGCGACTATTCCGCAGCAAGCGACATCCTTGCAGACCTGGGTATCGGTTCGGTCGATCTGATGACCAACAATCCCCAAAAAGTCGATGCCTTTGCCGGTCTGATCCCCAAGGTTGCTCACCGCAGTAGGATCGAAGTGGTTCCTAACCACGACAACATCGCCTATTTGCGGACGAAGCGCGACAGGATGGGACACGACCTGCCCGGCATTCTCGGTTGGGCTGAAGAACACAACACACAACACCCACAACACCACACCAACTAGGTATCAAGGAGACCCACCAGTGGCAGCTACTGGAGCACCCGAGGACTATTCCCTGCAAGCGGAGGGGCTTACCGTCGCCGTCGTTTACACCCGCTGGAATGAAAAGATCGTCGAGATGCTGCGCGCTGGCGCACGAGATGAGGCCCGAGAACTGGGCGTTAAAGTCGATGAATATGCGGTAGCAGGCGCGTTGGAGTTGCCAGTTGTGGTGCAGGCATGCGCAAAGCGCTACGACGCGGTAGTGGCCCTCGGCTGCGTCATCCGTGGCGAAACTGCCCACTTTGATTACGTTTGCGACTCTGTCACCGCTGGCCTCACCCGTATTGCATTGGATGAGGAAACGCCGGTAGGCAACGGCGTGCTCACGGTTGAAGAAGAAGACCAGGCTTACGAGCGTGCCGGTGGGGAAGACGCGAAAGAGGACAAAGGCGCCGAGGCGATGCGTGCGGCCGCTGGGGCCTTAGTTGAACTGCAGAAAGTTCGCGCTTTGCCGCTAAAGGGTTAAAGTAGCCGGAGCGAGCGCGGCACGGAGTCGTCGAGAAGCAAGAGCGTTTTCAAGTTGACAAGGAGTGCGGAAGTGACTGATCAACCAGCAGGCACACACATAACGAACGAGCAGGAAGCTGCTTACCTGACTGCGCTTGATCCGCACGCCAACACCTCGACGAAGCCGTGGGAGCTTGAGATTTCGTCGAAGTACCTGCGAACCGTGGCGATCGGCTGGATCATCCTTGTCATGGCCGTGCATTTCTTCATGGCGTGGGCCGTGGACGCGCAGTTCTCGGGCATCGCAATTACCAGCGTGGATAAGTTTGCGTTCGTGGGCGTTGGCCTGATTATTTCCGTCCTGTCCTGGATCGCACTGACTCGCCCTCGGGTGCGCGTCAACGAAGACGGCGTCCAGGTAGCCAACATCATCGGCACCCGTTTCTACCCCTGGACCGTCATTTACGGTTTGAGCTTCCCCAAGGGCTCCCGCATGGCGCGACTCGAACTTCCGGAATTCGAGTACGTCACCCTGTGGGCGATCCAATCAGGCGATAAAGAGCGCGCGATTCAGGCTGTCGAGCAATTCCGCAAGCTCGAAGCCAAATACATGCCTAAGGATTAACCCTTGGCTGACCCCCAGTCTTACCGCCCAGCGCCCGGAACGATCCCAACCGATCCGGGCGTGTATAAGTTCCGGGACCGCGACGGGCGTGTCATCTACGTTGGCAAAGCCAAAAATCTTCGTGCGCGCCTGAGCAACTACTTTCAGCCACCGGAGACTCTGCACCCGCGGACCCGGCAGATGGTCTACACCGGCGCTTCAGTCGAATGGACCGTTGTCGCATCCGAGGTAGAGGCGCTCCAGCTCGAATACACATGGATCAAGCGCTTCGACCCGTGGTTTAACGTCATGTACCGCGACGACAAGACCTACCCAATGCTTGCCGTCAGCGTGCGCGAACGCTACCCGCGCGCGTTCTTCTACCGCGGCCCCAAGCGTAAGGGCGTACGCTATTTCGGCCCGTACTCGCATGCGTGGGCGGTGCGCGAGACCCTCGATCTGCTCACGCGCGTGTTCCCGATTCGGACGTGTTCCAACGGTGTGTTTAACCGTCACGAATCCCTTGGACGCCCTTGCTTGCTTGGGTACATCGACAAGTGTGCGGCACCCTGCGTCGGTCGTGTCGACGAAGCCGAGTACGACGAGATCGTCCAGGGCTTCCTTGGCTTCATGGCAGGTCGCTCCGAGAAGCTTGTCCGTGGCATCACCGCACAGATGGAGGAGGCCGCGGAGAACCTCGAGTTTGAAAAGGCGGCGCGGCTTCGCGACGACCTCGGCGCCGTCGAAAAGGTAATGGAGCGCCAGACGGTCGTCCTCAGCCAGGACACCGACGCGGATATCATCGCCTTTGATACCGACGAGCTTGAAGCGGCGGTGCAGATTTTCAACGTCCGCGATGGGCGCATCCGCGCACAGCGGGGCTGGGTTGTCGAAAAAACGGGCGATGAGCCCGGAGCCGCAGAACGTCTGGAGGAAGGCCAGACCGACCCAACGTTGCCAACGTTGATGCAGAACTTCCTGGTCCAGTACTACTCGGATGCGGTCGAGCGAGTGAAGCAGGAGCGTGAAGAGGATCGCAAGATCGAAGCGCAGAAGGTTCGCCGCCGAGGCGTAGATCAGGAGTCACGTGCGCAAGCGGCGGCACCGATGCCGGTGCCGCGTGAGATTCTCGTCGAGACGCTGCCCGCGGAACTGCCGGAAGTGACCCAACTTCTCGAAGAACTACGTGGCGGGCCTGTGGACCTTCGCGTGCCGCAGCGCGGTGATAAACGTGCACTGATGGAAACAGTGCACAAAAACGCCGCCGAAGCGCTCCACCAGCACAAGTTGAAGCGGGTCGGTGACCTGACCGCACGATCGCAGGCCCTGCAAGATATCCAGGACGCGCTCGGGATGGACGAAGCGCCGCTGCGTATTGAATGCACCGATATTTCCCACATCCAAGGCACCGACGTTGTAGCCTCCCTCGTGGTGTTCGAGGACGGTTTGCCCAAAAAGAACGACTACCGTCGATACCGCATCAAGGAAGCAGCCGGCGATGGTCGATCCAACGACGTCGGGTCCATCGCCGAGGTCACACGCCGGCGCTTCAAGCGCTACAACGAGGACAAACTCGCCAACCCTGATGAGGTCGCTGAGGCGCAGACCTTCGAGGACGAGGCCGACGAATCGACCGGTGCGAAACGCTTCGCTTACCCTCCCCAGTTGTTCATCGTCGACGGCGGCAAACCCCAGGTTAATGCCGCACAGGCTGTGTTCGACGACCTCGGCATCGTCGATGTACAACTCATCGGATTGGCCAAACGCCTCGAGGAAGTGTGGGTGCCAGACGACGACGAGCCGGTGATCCTGCCGCGAAACTCCGAAGGCATGTATCTGCTCCAGCAGGTGCGTGATGAGGCCCACCGGTTCGCCATCACCTACCACCGCCAGCAACGCTCGAAGCGCATGCGAGCGTCCGCCCTCGACGCAGTCCCGGGACTAGGCCCCGCGCGGAGAACCGATTTGGTGAAGCACTTTGGCTCGGTGAAGAAGATCAAAGAGGCTTCTATCGAGGAGATCCAGGAGGTTAAAGGCGTCGGTCCGAAACTCGCCGCGACGATCTACGAGCACCTTCATACGTAGCTGGTTTTGAGGCTGGTTATGAGGCAGGTTTTGCGGCAGCTTTTGCGGAACCGCGACGCGGCTCGCTGCGCTTCGTTAGGATGAGCGCCATGTCCACAGCTTCTGCTCAAGCATTGCCACACGATTTGCGTTCCGCCAGTTGGCGTCCGGTGATCATCACCGGCTTGTCCGGTGGCGGATTGTCCACCGCAGCGAAAGTATTCGAGGACAAAGGTTTCTTCGTTTCACAGAATCTGCCACCCCAGTTAATTCTGGAGCTTGTGGACCTTGCAGCAGCGGACGATTCCCCAGTGGAACGGCTGGCGGTCGTGTCGGACGTGCGCGCAGACCGGTTCAACGGTTCATTGGCCGACACCCTTGAGGGGCTCCGTCGACGTGGTTACTCACCGTTCGTGCTGTTTCTTGAGGCGCGTGACGATGTGCTGATCCGCCGATTCGACTCCGTGCGGCGCACGCACCCGCTGCAGGGCGATGGTACCTTGCAGGACGGCATCGATCGCGAACGCGAGGAAATGGAAGGCATCCGTTCGGCCGCAGATGTCATCATCGACACGTCCAATTTGTCTGTGCACGACCTACGCCGCGCTGTTGAGGCATCGGTCGGCGAGCTGCCGGTGGAGCGTCAACACGTCACTATTGAGTCTTTCGGATTCAAGCATGGTTCGCCACGTGACGCTGATCTAATCATTGATGTGCGATTCCTACCCAACCCATACTGGGTTGAGGAGCTGCGCGACTTCCGCGGTATCGACGCACCTGTAGCAGACTATGTCCTGTCGCAGGATGGTGCGAAGGAATACGTGGACCATTTCGTTGATCTGTTGTCGAGCACGTTGAAGGGCTACCGCCACGAAGGTAAGGACTTCATCACTGTGGGCGTTGGCTGCACAGGTGGGCACCACCGCTCGGTTGCGGTCGCAGAAGCGATCGGGAGGCGACTGCGACAGCAGGGCCAAGTTGATGTCAATGTCATCCACCGTGATTTGGAGAAGCACTAATGCGCGCGACTGATCCCGCGGCGATGACGTACACATGCCTCGGGGGAGGGCATGGGCTCTACCAGACGCTCACGGCCGCGCGCGTTGCCGGCGCAGCTCGTATTAACGCTGTGGTGACAGTTGCCGATGACGGCGGCTCGTCGGGCCGCCTGCGTCGCGAGATGGAGATTGTTCCTCCGGGAGATCTCCGCATGGCGCTGGCAGCGCTTACCGACGACAGCGGGGACGGCGCAATGTGGCGCGACACGCTCCAGCACCGCTTCGGTGGGCATGGCGCAATGGCTGGACACGCCTTGGGAAACTTGATCATCGCCGGACTTGCGGAGCGCCTTGGTGACACACAAGCGGCGCTGGACCAGGTTGGCAAATGGACCGGCTCCCAGGGACGAGTCATTCCAGTGAGCCCACAACCCCTCGACATTGAAGCTGATGTTGCAGGGCTTGACGACGACCCACGGGTGCTGCGCTCTGTACACGGCCAAGTCGCCGTTGCGACGACACCGGGCACTGTGCGCCGTGTGCGGCTGACTCCGTCCGAACCGCCAGCGAGCCGGGACGCCATCCAGGCGATTATGGACGCGGATCTGGTCACCATTGGGCCTGGTTCGTGGTTTTCCTCTGTGATCCCGCACCTGTTGGTGCCTCAAGTGTGTGATGCGCTGAACGAGACCGAAGCGAAGGTGGTTGTGGTACTTAACCTCTCCCCAGAAGCAGGGGAGACCCATGGGTTTACCACCGAGCGTCATATCCATGTCTTTGCGCAACACGCCCCCAACCTGCGGGTTGATTGCTTCCTGGCGGACAGTGACATGGTGACTACGCACGGTGAACGTGAAAACGTCCGCCGTGCGGCGGAACGGCTCGGCGCGGACGTCGAGTACCGCTCCTTACGCGTCGAAGGCGACGATGGTGTGAAGCGCAACCTTCATGATCCGTTGAAGCTTGCTGCTGCGCTCAAGGACCTCTCGACGAGCAGCTAACAGCTGCAAGCTAGACTGCTTCGGGTTAAAGGGGGCGATGAAAGGACGGAAGCATTGGCGCTTACGGGCAAGGTGAAAGAAGAGCTACTCGCCGTATCTTGTGGTACCACCGAGGCTCGGGCGGCGGAAGCCACCGCGCTTATTCGTTTCGCCGGCTCGATCCAGCCTTCCGATAACGGTCTGGCCATCGTCGCAGAATTCGGCGAGAAGCCGGTGGCGGTGAGGCTCGCGGAATCCATTCAAGAACTCTGCGCAGTCCAGCCTGCCATCGAGACCGTACCCCCTGTCCAAGGCAGTAAAGACACCACGTATGTCGTTCGGGTGGAACGTGACGTGGCTGATGTCATCCGCCGGCTGAAGCTTGTGACAGCGTCTGGTCACCCGGTGGTTGGTATGCCGCGACAGGTGATTTCAGGATCAATGGCCGGCGTTGAGGCAGCTTGGCGTGGCGCGTTTCTCGCGCGAGGAAAGCTGATGGAGCCTGGCCGTACCGCGACCCTTGAAGTGGCGTGCCCGGGCCAGGAAGCTGCGCTCGCACTCGTTGGGTTGGCCCGTCGTCTGTCGGTGACCGCGAAGACCCGTGAAACCCGAGGTGTGGAGCGAGTGACTATCCGCGACGGCGAGACCATCGGAATCCTGCTGAGTCGTATGGGGGCACCACTGACCCGCCTGGAGTGGGACCGCAAGCGCGCGGCGAAGGCTGTGACAGCGAAGGTAAACAACCGCTTGGCTACCTTCGATGACGCCAATACGCGCCGTTCGGCGCAGGCTGCAGCAGCTGCTGCAGCACGGGTGGAGCGTGCGATGGACATTCTTGGCGACGATGTTCCTGAGCACCTTGCGGAAGCGGGCTACCTCCGCGTGGAACACCGCCATGCTTCACTCGAGGAACTTGGTCGTTTGGCTGACCCGCAGATGACCAAGGACGCCGTTGCAGGACGTATTCGACGACTGCTGTCGCTCGCTGATCGTCGAGCAGCCGAGATGGGGATCCCGGACACACACGGAGTGGAAACGGCTCCGAATCCTGTGAATTCAGATTAACGCCCAGAACGTGTTCGGAATCACAGTTTCCTCTGGGGTACATGAGATGCCCTGAGCGGGCGGTCTTTTCCCCAGGGGGAGTGGGGGTGCTGAGGTGTCGTGGTGTGGGAAACCACATTCAGAATCGGCACGGCGGGGGAATGCTCCCCCTGGTTGCGGGGAGGGGGCCTTGGGGCGAATTTGCGCCCTGCAGGCTGTGAGAGGCGCAGATACACTGGCTTGCGTACGAGGTTTTCTACAACCATCGAGGAGAAAATACAGTGACTACGCGCATTGGCATTAACGGTTTCGGTCGTATCGGACGTTCCGCGCTCCGCATCATCGAGGACGAGTACAAGGGCGAGCTCGAAGTCGTCAAGATCAATGACTTGACGAACAATGAGACTCTCGCACACTTGCTGAAGTACGACACGGCCTACGGCCAGTTCAAGCACGACATCGAGTACGACGACCACTCGATCTCTATCGATGGCCGCCGTATTGAGGTCTCCGCTGAGAAGGACCCGGCAAACCTCGCCTGGGGTGACCTGGATGTTGACATTGTGCTGGAGTGCACCGGCGTATTCCGCAAGGGGCCGGAGGCTCAGGCACACATTGATGCTGGCGCGAAGAAGGTCATCATCTCCGCACCGGGCAAGGAAGTTGACGGCACCTACGTGTGGGGCGTGAACCATGCCGACTACACGGGCGAGGAGAACATCATCTCCGCGGCATCGTGCACCACGAACTCGCTCGCGCCGGTTGCGAAGGTCCTCGACGAGGCGTTCGGTATCGAGCGTGGCCTGATGACCACCATCCACGCTTACACAGGTGACCAGCGGATCCAGGATGCTCCGCACAAGGACCTGCGTCGCGCCCGCGCGGCAGCGCAGAACATCGTTCCGACGACCACCGGTGCAGCTAAGGCTGTGGCGCTCGTGCTCCCGAGCCTTGAGGGCAAGCTCGATGGCTTCGCAATGCGTGTGCCGACCATCACCGGTTCCGCCACCGACCTCACCGTGACCCTGGGCAAGGATGTCACTGTCGAGGAGGTCAATGCGGCAGTAAAGAAGGCTGTGGAGGACAGCGAGTTCGGCCAGGCGCTGAAGTACACCGAGGACCCGATCGTCTCTTCCGACATCATCGGTGACCCGCACGGCGCTATCTTCGACGCTGGCATGACTCGCGTCATCGACGGCAACCTAGTCAAGATCATCTCGTGGTACGACAACGAGTGGTCTTACACCGCCCAGTACATCCGTCTGACCAAGCTGGTCGCGGACAAGCTCTAAGTTATGGCACCCCCGGGTCCGTGGCGCTTCCAGCGCGGCGGACCCGTTTTTCATACGATGGGATGCGTTCACCGAACTAAAAGGAGAGACCCCTTGACTAAGAACTTGCAGCAGCTTCTCGACGAAGGCGTCGACGGCCGCCACGTCCTCGTTCGTTCCGACTTCAACGTTCCGCTCGACGAGAACGGCAACATCACCGATGCCGGTCGCATTGACGCGTCGCTGCCTACGCTGAAGGCGCTTCTCGACGGCGGCGCGAAGGTCATCGTTATGGCACACCTCGGCCGCCCGAAGGGCGAGGTGAACCCGAAGTTTTCTCTCGCACCGGTTGCAGAGGCGCTGTCGGAACGTCTCGGGCAGTTTGTCCCGCTGGCAGGCGACGTCAGTGGCGAGGACGCCCACGAGCGTGCCAACGGCTTGACCGAGGGCGAAATTCTGCTCCTGGAGAACGTTCGTTTCGATCCGCGCGAGACTTCAAAGGACGAGGCGGAGCGCGCGGAGTTCGCGGCTGAGCTCGCTGCGTTGGCGGCTGACAACGGCGCGTTCGTCTCTGACGGTTTCGGCGTTGTGCACCGTGCCCAGGCGTCTGTGTACGACGTTGCGAAGAAGCTGCCGGCGTACGCGGGCTTCCTCGTCGATAAGGAAGTAGAGATCCTGTCTGCGGTCAAGGACAAGCCGGAGAACCCCTACATTGTGGTGCTCGGTGGCTCGAAGGTGTCCGACAAGCTCGGTGTGATCGAGGCGCTTGCAGAGAAGGCAGACAAGATCATCATCGGTGGTGGCATGTGCTTCACCTTCCTTGCGGCCCAGGGCCACAACGTGCAGAAGTCGCTGCTGCAGGACGACATGATCGATACCTGCAAGGAGCTCATCGCACGTTTCGGCGAGAAGCTGCTTCTGCCGGTTGATGTCGCTGCGGGTGCTGGCTTTGACAAGGACACCGAGAAGAAGGTCGTCGGCCTGGATGAGATTCCGGATGGCTGGATGGGCCTGGATATCGGACCGGAGACCGCAAAGAACTACGCCGAGGCAATCAAGGGCTCCAAGACGGTGTTCTGGAACGGCCCCATGGGTGTGTTTGAGTTCCCGAACTTCGCCGACGGCACCAAGGCAGTGGCTGAGGCAATGATCGCAGCGACCAAGGACAACGGTTCCTTCACGGTTGTCGGCGGCGGCGACTCGGCGGCATCCGTGCGCACTCTGGGCCTCGACGAAGAGGGATTCTCCCACATTTCGACCGGCGGCGGCGCTTCCCTTGAATTGATTGAGGGTAAGGACCTGCCTGGCGTTTCTGTTCTGCAGTAAGGAGGTCTATCCATGGCACGTACACCACTCATCGCGGGCAACTGGAAGATGAACCACGATCACCTTGAGGCGATCCAGAGCGCGCAGAAGCTTGTCTTCGCGTTCCCGAAGGATGGTTACGAGGTAGTCGATATCGCCCTGACCGTCCCGTTCACAGACCTGCGTTCAATCCAGACGTTGGTGGAAGGCGACAAGCTCCAGATTACCTACGGCGCGCAGGACGTGTCTGAGCACGACAACGGCGCGTACACCGGCGACATTTCTGCCGCGATGCTGGAGAAGCTCGGCTGCACCTGGGTGGTCGTCGGCCACTCGGAGCGTCGCGAATACCACGGCGAAACCAATGAGCAGGTCGCTGCCAAGGCGAAGAAGGCCCTTGAACACGGCATCACGCCAATCGTCTGCGTCGGCGAGCCACTCGAGGTCCGCGAGGCGGGCGACCACCTCGACTTCGTGGTCAAGCAAACGCGTGAGTCGTTAGCTGGTGTGGATGCGTCCAAGGTCGTCATCGCCTACGAGCCCGTCTGGGCAATCGGTACTGGCAAGGTGGCCTCCGCCGCGGACGCCCAAGAGGTCTGCCACGGCATCCGTGAACTTGTCCGTGGGCTTGCGGGCGACGACGCAGCCGATCAGGTCCGCATCCTCTACGGCGGTTCGGTGAAAACGGACACCGTCGCAGAGATCGTGGGCCAGCCCGATGTCGACGGTGGACTCGTCGGCGGCGCCTCCCTGGATGGCCAGGAGTTTGCGAAGCTTGCCGCCGCTGCCGCGAACGCGTCGATGTAAGGTCCCACCAGAAAGTGGTGTAGGCTCAACAGAGTTTGCACCAATGTGATTTGGAAAGGTATCGCAGATGGCTCTTGCTCTCGAGATCGTGCTGGTGATTTCCGCGATCCTCATGACCGTGTTCGTCTTGCTGCACAAAGGCAAGGGCGGCGGTCTGTCCAGCCTCTTCGGTGGCGGTGTTCAGGCGAACCTGTCCGGCTCCACCACCGTGGAGCGCAACCTGGACCGCGTGACCGTGCTGATGGCGATCATCTGGATCGCCTGCATCATCGGTCTGAATCTGATCCAGACGTTCGCGTCCTAACAGCGAATTAGTTCAACGGTCCTGCTGCATCCTCGGTGATGCGCAGGACCGTTTCTTTACGCCCAACTGCGCCGGCGACCGGCCAATCCTGAGCTGCCGTAACACCGTCACCTGCGTGGGAGGCAGCCTCGGCTTTCTCTGCGCCGGAAACGAGCAACCACACACGGTCGGCTGACTGGACCGCAGGCAGGGTCAGGGTCGCCCGCTCGGCTGGCGGCTTGGGGGAGTCAGTAACCGTGACGACCATGGCATCATGTTCGCGCACGGCGCTGGTGTGAGGGAACAGCGAGTTGATGTGACCCTCGCCGCCCATACCGAGCAAGTGGAGGTCGAAGCCATCCGGCGCAAACTCCGCTAAGGCTGCTTCATAACGCGCTACCGCGGCATCCATGGGCCCACCGTCCAACCCGTAGCCGTGGATGTTCGCTTCGGGTATGTCGACATGGTCAAGCAACGCCTCCCGGGCCTGGCCCTCGTTGGACTCGGGGTGGTCTACCGGTACGTTGCGTTCATCGCCGAAAAACACGTCTACGTTTGCCCAGTCGATCGCTTCGGTGCGCAGACGTCGCAGGAGAGCGATGCCCGCGGTTCCGCCGGTCAGTACCACTCGAGCGCGGCCGTCGCCAGAGCGCTGAGCGTCGCGGATGACGGCCGCAACGTCGGCGGCGGTGTCGTCGATAAGAGCCTCGAGATTCGGATAAATCATGCGTGTCGTACCTTTCCTAAGCCGTTCAAAGCGTTGCCGTAGATGGCATCGGGACCGAGGTGGCGAAGTTCTTCGGCAAGACATTCGGCGTCAGTGCGCTCACCCATTGCGACGCGCGAGTCAGCCATGTCTGGTACCGAAATGCGTACCGTGTACTCACCCTCAGCAACGACTTCAACATCGCCGCCGTCAGTGTGGATGATGGTGTGGGCGATGGGGAAGCCGGAGATATGCTCATCGCAACGTATTACCTCCACATCGAGGCTGTCAGCGAGCCAGCCGGCCGCAAGATCCACGCTGGGGTCTCCAGGAGCACCGGCGACCTCTGCACCCGTGATTGTGTGCTCAGGGAACCGGTCAAGCGCCGAAGCGAGAATTCCCCTCCAGGGAGTGATTTGAGACCACAACATATCGGAATCGCCGGGCGTATAGCCTGCCGCCAACTCCGCGAGCGATCCATCGCGGCTCGCACCACGAATGTTGGTAATGCGACGTTGCGCAATGCGTCCCAACTGCTCTTCGGCGGGCCGTTTTGGAGCAGCGCCTGGCCAATATGAGACAACGGGGGTGTCGGGAAGCAGAAGGGGTGTCACCACGGCACCGAGGTGCTGCGTCAATTCCCCGCGCAGATGCATGACGACGACCTCGGAGGCGCCTGCGTTAGACGCAACCATCACTTGGGCGTCGAGACGCGATTCCTTAGCCGGGTCGCCGGAGACCAGCACGAGTACACGTGCTGGGTGCTCGAAAGAGGCGTCCCGGAGGGTGGACAAGGTGTCGTCGAGAAGCTCGCTGTCTTCATCTACCGCAACCAAAAGCGTCAGGACGCGACCGGTAGCTAGCGAATGGCTCTCGCGCACGCGTGCGAGTGACGTCTCAATTTGTTTCGTGGTGGTGTTAGGAAGATCGATGATCATACGTCGAACCCTTTCTGCTCCGTTACGGACGACGCCACGCCCGGCCCTCGCGGGCAAGCATCTCATCAGCGGACGCAGGACCCCAGGTGCCTGCCTCATAGTCTTCAGGGGCGCCATGTTCCGCCCAGTAGTCCAACACCGGATCCAGAATCTGCCAACTGCGCTCCACCTCGGCGTTAGTGGGGAACAGGCTGGACTCGTCAAGCAGCGCATCAAGGATGAGACGCTCGTACGCCTCTGGGGACTGTTCCGTGAACGCCTCCGAGTAGTGGAAATCCATGTTCACGTCCCGAAGCTCCATACCCGCACCAGGGACCTTCGAACCGAAGCGCATGAGAACACCTTCGTCGGGCTGGACGCGGATGACCACTGCGTTGTTGGTCAGCAAATCCGTCTGGCCTTCTGTAAACGGCTGGTACGGGGGTTGTTTGAAGACAAGCGCGATTTCGGTCACCCGTCGGCCTAGGCGCTTGCCGGTGCGCAGATAAAACGGCACACCAGCCCAACGTCGCGACGCGATTTCTAGCGTGCATGCTGCGTACGTCTCAGTTGTCGAATTCGGATCGAATCCGTCTTCCTCCCGCAGCCCTACGACGCGTTCAGAGCCCTGCCAACCCGCGGTGTACTGGCCGCGTGCCGTCGTCTCAGAGAACGGGCCGACAGCGGTGGTGGCACGAAGCACCTTAAGCTTCTCCGCGCGCAGCTGCCGTGGCGAGAACGATGTCGGCTCCTCCATGGCAACCAACGCGAGCAGCTGAATCAGGTGGTTCTGGATAACATCGCGCGCTGCGCCGATGCCGTCGTAGTAGCTCGCCCGACCACCGAGGCCGATGTCCTCGGCCATGGTGATCTGCACATGGTCGATGTAGTGCGAGTTCCACACGGGCTCGAAGAGCTGGTTAGAAAAGCGCAGGGCCAAAATATTTTGGACGGTTTCTTTGCCCAGATAATGGTCGATGCGGAACACGGAGCGCTCGTCGAACACGGCGCCTACCACCTCGTTGAGCTGGTGCGCTGACTGCGCGTTGTGCCCAAATGGCTTCTCGATGATCACGCGCCGCCACTCGCCTTCACCTGCGTGGGCCATACCACTGCGATCAAGTTGGTGGATCACATCCGCGAAAAAATCGGGAGGTACCGACAGGTAGTACGCCCAGTTGCCAGCAGTGCCGCGTTCCGCGTCGCTGCGTTTCAACGTGGCCGCAAGGGCGTCGAAGGCGTCGTCGTCATCAAAGTTGCCCTTGACAAACTGAAGACCTTCAGCGAGGCGCTGCCACACATTCTCGTGAAAGCTAGTGCGCGCGCCCGCATCGATTGCTTCACGGACATAGGCCTGAAAATCAGCCTGTGTCCAGTCCCTCCGCCCGTAGCCGACGAGCGTGAACCCGCCGGGGAGCAGACCGCGATTCGCTAGATCATAGATCGCGGGAAGAAGCTTTTTGCGGGCCAGATCGCCGGTCACACCGAAGATAACCATGCCGGAAGGTCCGGCGATCTTGGGCAGCCGCTTGTCCTCAGGGGAACGGAGTGGGTTAGTCACATTAGGCGAGTTTAGCTTTCATCGAATCGAGCAGCTCCTGCCACGCGTCCACAAACTTCTCTACGCCTTCGCGCTCTAGCGTGGCGACGACATCCTCAACGTCAATGCCAACCTCACGCAGCGCCGCAAACACCTCGCGGGAGACAGCTTCGGTGCCGGTGAGCGTGTCGCCGTGCACACCGCCATCCGCGAGCGCCGCGTCAAGAGTCTTCTCCGGCATCGTGTTTACAGTATCCGGTCCGGCCAGCTCCGTGACGTACATCGTCGCAGGGTACTCAGGGTTCTTCACACCCGTTGACGCCCAGAGCGGACGCTGCTTGTTCGCGCCGTTAGGCAGTTCGTCGATGAGCTCCGCCTCGAACTCCTTTTGGAACAGTGCATACGCCAAGCGGGCGTTCGCAATGCCTGCCTTGCCACGAAGCGCGAGAGCCTCGTCGGTGCCGATGACCTCGAGGCGCTTGTCCACCTCGCTATCCATACGGGATACGAAGAACGATGCCACCGAATGGATAGTGCTGACATCGTGGCCGTTCGCGGCAGCCTGACGGATGCCCTCCTTGTACGCGTCGATGACCTGCTGGTAGCGCTCTACCGAGAAGATCAGCGTCACATTGACCGAAATGCCTTCAGCGAGGGCGGCGGTGACGGCCGGAAGCGACTCGTCGGTCGCGGGAATCTTGATCATCAAGTTCTCCCGGTCGACCTGGTTCCAGAGCTCCTTTGCCTGTTCGATGGTCTTTGCCTCGTCGGCTGCGTAGCGAGGATCTACTTCAATGGACACGCGACCGTCCTTGCCACCCGTTGCCTCGAACGTATCGCGGAACAGGTCGCACGCATCTTGAACGTCCTTGACGCTCATTGCGTAAACCGCTGCATCAGCAGCAGATCCAGCAGCCTTCAACTCGGCGAGTTGCTCGTCGTAGTGTGTGCCCGAGCTCATCGCCGCAGCGAAGATCGCCGGGTTAGTGGTTACGCCGACAATCGATTTCGATGCCTTCACTTCAGCAAGGTTGCCGGTAGCAATGCGTTCACGCGACAGGTCATCCAGCCACGTTGACGTGCCTACGTTGTACAGATCGTCGATAGCAGTCATGCACTCCTACTTTCCGTCGCCGCGGGTTGGTTCGGACTCGGTGTCGCCAACACGCTGGCTCGTTGGCACGCTGCGGTTATCTCGCACGCATGCAAGAGTCTCGCGGGCGACGCGGACAACGTTGTCGGTGGTGAAACCAAAGCGTTCGAAAAGCTCCGCGCCCGGGGCAGAAGCACCGAAGTGCTCCAGCGACACAGCGCGGCCGAACTCGCCGAGGAAGCGGAACCACGGCATGGAGGTTGCTGCCTCGACAGACACACGGGCCTTGACCTCGCGAGGCAAAACAGCGTCGATGTAGTCTTCGTCCTGTTCCATGAACCAATCAATGGACGGCACGGAAACCACACGCGTTGCGGTGCCATCTTCCTCGAGCACCTTGGCGGCCTCAACCGCGTACTGCACCTCGGAGCCGGTCGCCATGATGATCAGGTCCGGAGTCTCCTTCGAACTCTCAACCAGGACGTAAGCGCCGCGGGCGACACCGTCGAACGCCTTCTCCTTGGTGCCCTCGAGCACCGGCAGGTTCTGGCGCGACAGGGCCAGGGCCTTCGGCTGTTCCTTCGCTTCGAGTGCCGCGATCCACGCAGCAGAAGTCTCGTTCGCATCTGCCGGACGAATCACTGCAACGTCCGGGATAGCGCGCAGCGCAGCCAGAGTCTCCACCGGCTGGTGAGTTGGGCCGTCCTCGCCAAGGCCGATCGAGTCGTGCGTAAACACGTAGTAGCCATCGATGCCGGACAGTGCGGCAACGCGGATGGCGGGGTAGAGGTATTCAGAGAAGATGAGGAAGGTGCCACCGTATACGCGAGTACCACCGTGCAAGGCAATGCCGTTCATGACAGCGCCCATCGCGTGCTCACGAATACCGAAGTGGAGGTTGCGGCCGTACGGGTTCGCCGAGAACATCTCCGTAGAGATCGACTCAGGACCGAACGACGGCTCGCCCTTAATGAGGGTGTTGTTGGAACCAGCAAGATCCGCAGAACCGCCCCAGAGCTCAGGCAGCATAGCGGCCGCAGCCTGGATCGCAGCTTCAGAAGCCTTTCGGGTAGCTAGGCCCTTGGCATCCGGTTCCCAAGTGGGGAAGTCCTTCTTCCAATCCGCAGGCAGCTCACGGGCAGTGAGGCGATCCAGCAGCGCCTTGCGTTCCGGGTTTGCCGCAGCCCAGGCGTTGAACCTCTCATCCCACTGGGCACGCTTTTCGGCTGCGCGCTCACGCAGCTTGCGGGTGTGGTTGATCACGTCGGCTTCCTCAGGGAAGTGAACGTCGGTATCGAAGCCGAGTTCAGCCTTCACCGCAGCTACCTCGTCCGCGCCGAGAGCTGCGCCGTGGATAGCACCAGTGTTCATCAGGTTCGGGGCCGGGTAGCCGATGACGGTCTTCACACGGATAATGGTCGGCTTCGTGGTCTCGGCCTTCGCCTCTGCGACGGCTGCTTCGATTGCCACGACATCCTCGCCCGACTCGACGGTCAGCGTCTGCCAACCGTAGGCCTCGTAACGCTTCATCACGTCTTCGGTGAACGCGATTTGGGTGTCGTCCTCAATGGAGATCCGGTTGTCGTCCCAGAACAAGATGAGGTTGCCCAGCTGCTGGGTACCTGCAAGCGAAGATGCCTCTGCGGTGACGCCTTCTTGGAGGCAGCCGTCGCCAGCGATGACATAGATGTAGTGATCGAACGGGGACTCGCCAGCAGGCGTCTCAGGGTCGAAGAGGCCGCGCTCTCGTCGAGAAGCCATTGCCATGCCCACAGCGGAGGCAAGGCCCTGGCCGAGTGGACCCGTAGTGATCTCCACATGGTCCGTGTGGTTGTACTCCGGGTGCCCCGGCGTCTTTGCACCCCAGGTGCGCAGATCCTTCAAGTCCTGCAGCTCGAGGCCGAAACCACCGAGGTAGAGCTGCACGTACTGGGTCAACGACGAGTGGCCGTTGGACAACACGAAGCGGTCGCGGCCAACCCAATCCTTGTCGGACGGGTCAACATTCATCACACGCTGGAACAGGGTGTAGGCGAGCGGCGCCAGGGACATCGCCGTACCCGGGTGTCCGGACCCGCAGTTCTCCACCGCGTCGGCCGCCAGCACGCGGGCGGTATCAACCGCGCGGGTGTCAGTATCGGTCCAATCCGACGGGTAGTTGCGGACAGTCATGGCTTGCAGCTCGGGTGGCAGCGTCACTTCATTCCTCGCTTAAGTTGAGTCTGATGAGGTCTCCCAAGAGCATACTGCGTGACCCTTATGGCGTGTTCGATTCGTGCCTACAGTGGGGGAACGGCTACCATCGTCCAAAGGTATGAGTGCCCTGCGCCACCTGAAGAATAAAAAGGAGAGAGTTGTTGGAGACCATTAAGGCATATTTCGCGTTGACGAAGCCGAGGGTCATTGAACTACTCCTGGTCGCCGCAATCCCGGCGATGCTCCAGGCTGACCGCGGCGAAGTTCACGTTTGGCTCGTCTTCGCAACTCTCCTCGGAGGCTGGATGGGTGCCGGCGCCGCAAACACGTTCAACATGGTGGCCGACTACGACATCGACCAGAAGATGGGGCGTACGCGCGCCCGCCCGCTGGTCCGTCACAAGATCACCAAGCAAAAGGCCGCCGTCTTTGCATGGGCACTGCTGATCATCAGTGTGCTGTGGCTTGGTTTGCTCTGTAAGTCCTGGTTGGCGGCGTTCTTCATCATCTTGACCAACGCGTTCTACATCTTCGTCTACACGAAGTGGCTCAAGCGCCGCACGTGGCAAAACGTGATTTGGGGCGGCGCGGCTGGCTGCATGCCGGTGCTCGTCGGTTGGGCCGTGATCCGCGACAACGTCACCGACGGAACGCCAGACCACTGGTGGCAGGCCATCGTGATGTTCCTGATCATCTTCTTCTGGACACCACCGCACACCTGGGCGCTAGCAATGAAGTACAGGGAAGACTACGCGCGTGCGAATGTGCCGATGCTGCCGGTGGTGGCCTCGCCAGAAGAAACCAGCCGTCAGATCGTGCTGTACTCCTGGCTGACCGTCATTGTCTCGTTTGGCCTCGTGCCGGCTGCGTCGTGGATTTACCTCGTGATTGCCGTGGTATCCGGTGTCGCATTCCTCGTCATGGCGACCAAGCTGCACAACGGCATCGTCCGTGGCGAGAAGGTCAAGCCGCTAAAGCTGTTCATCTTGTCGAACAACTACCTCGCGGCCCTGTTCCTCGGTCTGTCCTTTGACGCCGTGCTTGGCTGGGAGACTATAGGAGAACTGCTCTTCTAATCCCGCTCGATCTTGAGCACCACAGAACCTGTGGTCTTACGCGCCTGCAGATCCTCATGGGCTTTGCGGGCGTTCTTGAGCTCATACGGCGGGTGGACGCGCATCCTGACGGTGCCGTCCTCGATCGCACGGACAACTGCCTGTGCGCGCATGAGGAACTCCTCGTCTGTGGCAACGTAGTGCTTCAGCGAGGGGCGGGTGAGGAACAGTGCTCCGTGCTGGTTCAACTCTTGAATCTTGAACGGCTCCACGTCGCCCGACGCGGAACCGAAGGAGCACACGAGGCCACGCGGACCTGTGACCTCAAGGGCAAACTGGAAAGTGTCCCTGCCAACGCCGTCGTAGACCACGTTGACGCCCTTGCCACCGTTGGCTTCCTTGATTTCCTCTGCGAGAGCGGAGCCCTTGTCTCCGTATCGGAACACCTTGGTCGCTCCGGCTTTGTACGCGAGATCCTCTTTCTCGTCACTAGAAACAATCGAATAAACCGTGGTTTCGAGCGCCGCAGCCATCTGGGTCAGGATAAGGCCGACGCCACCGGCGCCAGCAGTGATGACCATGGTGTCTCCCGGCCTGGTATCTCGAACACCGTGGAGAAGGTAGTGCGAGGTCATCCCCTGTAGAAGCATGGATGCCGCAACCTCGGGCTGCACGCCTTCCGGCACTGCGACGAGACGGTTGCGGTCGACGGCAACCTTCTCTGCGTAGGACCCTGGAGCGTCGTGCCAAGCGACGAGCGTACCCGGCGCGATTTCCCCCAATGGGTCGTCGACCACTCGGCCGCAACCTTCGGTGCCGGGGATGTAGGGAGGCTCAGAGGCGTACGTTCCGGAGCGGAAGTACGTGTCTATGTAGTTGACGCCGGCATAGTCGACGTCGACAAGCAATTGCCCCTCGCCTGGAACGGGATCGGCGATCTCGGTGTATTCGAGTACCTCCGGGCCGCCATGTTTGGTAACAAGAATTGCCTTCATGTCACACTAGCGTAGGCAAACGACGCTTTCCGTGTGCGAAAAGGAATGCACTAAATGCTACGACCGTTGATGACATGCCGATGTGGGCTGGGATTGTCCAGCGTGGAACACCCATCCTGAACTGGATGACGCCGATGGCCCACTGCACAAAAATCAATGCAATGAGCACCCAGACGGTTCGTTTTGCGTCTGCAGGGGCATCAGAGCGGCGCAAGATGAAAGCGACGACGAAGGTTGCGATGAGGTAGACGTACATGCAGATGGCGTGGACATAGGCGAGCATCCGGGTGTCGAGGTCGAGACGACCTTCCATGCCAACACCGGAATCACCCGAGTGTGGACCCGAGCCGGTAACCATAGTGCCGGTAACGAGGACAAAGCAGAGCGCGACGGCGGCGATGACAGTCCAGGTCTGAGCATGCGCGGGGAAGCGGCGCGTCGGCTCGGCCGCATCGGTTTCTGCGATGCGCATGTAGAGCACTGCCGCAACCCACACGAGCAGCATCGACGGCAGGAAGTGCACCGCGACGGACCACCATTGCAGGTCGAGGCGTACTGAAATGCCGCCGATGACGGCCTGGACAACAACGCCGAGGAAGGAAACCCAAGCCATCGTCTTGATTGCGTCGCTGCGCTTCGCTTTGTATACCGCAATTAGGACAAGGACTGCGGCAGCGGCGACGACGAAGGCGAGCAGGCGGTTACCAAACTCGATTGTCTGGTGAATCCAAGGTGCAGCGCCCGCAACCGGCACGAGTGAGCCCTCGTGGCACAGCGGCCAGGTGTCGCAACCGAGACCGGAACCGGTCACGCGGACAAGCGAGCCGGTGACCGTAATGCCACCTTGGCAGATGAGCAGCACCATGCCGAGAACGCGCTGCAGGTGGAGTGAGGGATCTTGCCAGGCCTCTTTGAAGCGGCTTTGGGACTTTGGCTGGGCGGTGGTGGTCGACAAAACTTCTCCAACTTTCGGATGAATAACGGCTTGAGTGTATCGCGGTTAGTCGTCAAAGCGGAACAGGCGCACCGCCCCGATGATCGCTAGGACAGTCCATACTGCGAGCGAGACCCAAGCCGACACGTTAAAACGCAGGTCAACAGCATCTGCCAAAGCGCCGGCTAGCGCGACCGTGGGCACAGCATTCCAAACACCGGCACTAGAAAGGTCTCCGGAATAGACCACCCATCCAACAATGCCCATGAACGCAATCCAGATCAGGTTTGCCAGCGCAAGGACTAGCTCGGAGCTCAACGTACCGCCCATCAGTAGTCCCATGGCGGTAAACGCCGCCACGCCGAACAGCAGGGTAATCAGGCCGAATCCAGCGCCTGCGACCGAAACTCGCCAGCCCAGGTATAGGGCAATCGCGCCGAGGACGACGATCTGTACCAAAACGGTGGCGAGAACACCGAAGATTTTCCCGGCGACAATGGTCCATGGTGGCACGCCCGAGGCGCCCACGCGCTTGAGCGCTCCGTATCGACGATCAAACGCAAGGGCAATCGCCTGGCCCGTGAAGCCAGCCGAGGTAGCAGCAACAGCAAACACCATCGGAACGAGTGCGTTGAAGTCGGTGTCGTCGCCAAACATCGGCATGTGCGTGGCTGCGATGAGCACCGCAGCAGGGATGATGAGGTTGACGAGGAGCTGTTCGCCGTGGCGCAGCATCAGCCTTGCTTCAACGCGGCCTTGTGCCAGTGCCATCTGTGCAAGTGATGCACGTTGCGGGTTCGGCGTGAAAATACCAGGGGTAAGAGCTCGGTCGGTGGTCTGGGCTTGCGTGGTCATTGCGTTAGCTCCTCAACTCTCGTCCGGTGATATCCAAAAAGACGTCCTCAAGGTCGCGGTGCGACATCGACAAATCCCGGATCAGCACGTTTTGCTGGGCAGCACTTCGCGCAAGCGCTTCGATGACGGCCGGGGAACCGGCGCCAAGAATTCGGTAGCGCCGAGGGCTGACTGCCTCGGCGGTAATGTCGAGCGCTCGGAGTTCGTCGTTAAGCAGGTGCACATCGAGCTTACGGTCCGTGCGGACAGCAACAACCGGGTACTCCTCATGACTGGTCAACTCCGCTGGGGAGCCTTGGGCGACGAGTTTGCCATGGTCAATGATCGCAACGTCGTCGGCGAGCGTTTCCGCTTCGTCCATCAAGTGGGTGGTAAGGAGCACAGTGGTGCCGTCACGCTTCATCGCCTGGATGATGTCCCATACTGCGAGGCGCGACTGGGCATCCATGCCCGCGGTGGGTTCGTCGAGGAAGATTAGTTCCGGGCGACCAATCATCGCGAGCGCGAGCGACAGTCGCTGCTGTTGACCGCCCGACAGGCGGCGGTACGTGGTCTTCGCTACGCCTTCAAGCCCGAGCAGCTCTATAAGCCAGTCCGGGTCGTGAGGATTGGTGTTGTACCGCGCAGCGAGCTGCAGGATCTCGCGAACCTTCAACGACGCATAGGATCCGCCCCCTTGCAGCATGATGCCGATGCGGTCACGGACCTTCTGCGGTTGCGTAACAGGGTCGATGCCAAGCACCCGGATAGACCCGGAGGTTGGTGTGGTAAACCCCTCGCACATCTCAATCGTCGTCGTTTTGCCGGCACCATTCGGGCCGAGCAGTGCCAAAAGTTCACCACGGCGCGCGGTAAACGTCAGTCCGTCGACAGCCCGCTTTTCGCCGTACTCCTTGACGACATTGTCGACTTCAAGAGCAAGATCACTCATGGCCGATCAGTCTAGCCCGCGGCCCCGCCAGTACCGGAAACCCAACCAGGCAACAAGCACTAACGCAGTGAACGCAACAGCGGCTGACCCGTAGATTGTCACCACAGCAAACGGCGGCAGTGCCAGCCCGCGCGGGAGTACAAGGAAACTAAAAACCGCGCTATAAGACGCCACAATCACCCGGAAAAAGAACCGGTTCGCCCAGGCCGCTAGCGGCAAGATCGCCCAGAGCGGATACCAGGGGTGCACCACCGGGAACAGGATCACGAGCACCAGCATGGATACGCCGAGCCCGCCGACGGGGTGGATCGTGCCCTTGAACGTGGCCCACAACATGCGGACCGCGAACGCTGCAGCTACGGCGAGCCCTGCGCCACGCGTAATGACGAGTATCGCCTCGGTCTGATCGCCAAGTCCTAGCAGCATCCCAATGAATCCGCTGATGACGCCGATGTCGGTGGTCAGCGAGAGCCAACTGCGTATCGACGCAGCACCGCCCTGTCCCGTCACCCACCCGAACCCGATGCCGGTACCGAGGGAGACGAGTGTGATCGTCGCTAAGAAAATAAGCGTTTGCACGGCGACTGCCCGCGCAATGGAGCGCACCGTAGAGACTCCCTTGAGGTGAAAACTGCGCGCGAGCGCCATGCCAATAAACCCCAGCGGGATGAACCCGGTCACCTTCACCAACCCCGCACAGGAGAGGAGAACGCCCGATGCTATCAGGGTGATCCAGGTACGGAACGTTGCGTCGCCAATTCGGATCGGATCGACTGCTCTGAGCCCGAGCTCGAGGCCGACGAGGACGAAGCCGACCAGTAACGCCTCGTTGTGAATACCTCCGACGAGGTGCAGGATGGTCAGTGGGTTGAGCAGGCCGAGCCACAGCGCAGCCGAGGCGTTGACGCCACACCGTTGCGCAAGGGCACGCAACCCCCACGATGCTGCGAGCAATCCCGCGACAGAAAGCACACGGTGCAGGAAGACCCCCCAAAACACTGCATCGGCGGTAACAATGGAAATTAACGCCGCGATGCCGAGTGCAACCGGCCCGTACGGGCTTGGAGAGTGCGCCCAAATGAACGGCACGGACCTGGCCAGTGGGTGGTCGACGCCGAGGATCTCTACTGGCCCGGCGGCGTACGGATCAAGCCCCATGCGCACAATCGCGCCGTTAGCCAAATAAGAATAAATGTCCTGAGTAAACAGGGGCGCGGTCAACATGAGTGGCAGCACCCATGCGACGAACGTGCGCTGCAACGCCGGTGCTCCGATGCGCGGTGCGTGCCCACCTGCGCCGACAAACGGCGCCATAATCAGCCATGACGCGACAAGCATGCCCACGCCGATGAGCACGATGGCGTTAGAAGCCAGCATCATTCGACTCATGGTGGCCCCAAAGGGGAAGGCGAACCACGGATTATCGACGACTGGGAGCGCCCCGCCACCTAAACCACCGAGCGCGATGAGACACGCGCCCAGGGCTCCGAGCCAGCGCAAAATGAAAAACCGGTCCCGCTCCCGGTAAGACGGTTGTGGAATGGACGAACCGCCATCAAACCCGGGCGACGGATTGTGCAGTTCCGAGGAACGCGAACCGGGCCGCCCCATGTGGGGAAACTCCGCAAGGACCGCACGGCCAGGGCGCCGCAGACGCGGCAATCTCGGCGAGCGGGGAGGCTGGGCAGTCACGTCGCTAGAGCTTACTTGGTGCGCGCCACGCCAAGGAGACCCGCTTCGGCGGGAATAATTACGACACACTAGTGTTGTGTAAAGGCGAGCAGAGAGCCAAGGAAAGGGGTTGCATGGTGGCAGAGAAAGACACTGCATACCGCGCGAACGGAACAACCCGTTCGCAGGTGATGTCTATCCTGCTCAAACAAGGGCCCGTTGCGGCGGCCGAAATCGGCACCGAGCTTGGACTTTCGCCCGCCGGCGTACGACGCCATCTGGACAAACTCGTTGAAGAAGGGATGGCAGAAACCTGCCCGCCGCGTGCGGTAGCAGGGGATCAGGCATCCCGCGGCCGTCCGGCAAAGCACTTCCAGCTCACCGTCAAGGGTAGGGAAGAGTTCGGTACGAGCTACGACACCATCGCACTTGAGGCCGTTGATGTGATCGAATCTATCGGCGGCGAGGAAGCGGTGCGTGAATTCGCTCGCAGGAGGGCCGAACGCATCTTTGCAGATGTCCAGACTGGTGCTGACAGTGACGACCCGGAAGCAGCAGTGCAAGCTGTTGCTGCCGCGCTCGAAGCCCACGGATACGAGCCCACCGTCAGGCGTACGCCAGCAGGTATCCAACTGTGCCAACACCACTGTCCAGTCTCCGCGGTAGCGGCTGAGCATCCAGAATTGTGCGAGGCGGAACACGAGGCCATTGCGCGCATCGTCGATACGCATGTGCAACCGCTCGCCCTTATTGTGGACGGACACGGCATCTGCACGACTAACATCCCTCTCGCCCCAAAGGCGGGAAACGAAACGAAAGGAGCGGCTGACAATGACTGAAGCGAAGCCAACGCCAGGTCTTGAAAAGCCGATGAACGACGACGAGATCATCGAGTCCATCGGCGCTTACAACTACGGCTGGCACGACTCCGATGTTGCCGGCGCATCCGCGCGACGCGGCCTCAACGAGGACGTTGTCCGCGACATTTCCGGCATCAAGGAAGAGCCGGAATGGATGCTGAACCAGCGTCTCAAGGCGCTCGAGATCTTTGAAAAGAAGCCGATGCCGACCTGGGGTGCAGACCTCTCCGGCATCGACTTTGACAACATCAAGTACTACGTCCGCTCCACTGAAGAGCAGGCAACCTCCTGGGATGACCTGCCCGAGGACATTAAGAACACCTACGACAAGCTCGGCATCCCAGAGGCTGAGAAGCAGCGTCTCGTCGCAGGTGTGGCCGCGCAGTACGAGTCTGAGGTTGTCTATCACCAGATCCGCGAGGATCTGGAGGAAAAGGGCGTCATCTTCGTTGACACCGACACCGCCCTGCGCGAGCACGAAGACCTGTTTAAGGAATACTTCGGCTCCGTCATTCCGGCCGGCGACAACAAGTTCTCTGCGCTGAACACCGCAGTATGGTCGGGCGGCTCCTTCATCTACGTACCGCCGGGGGTCCACGTGGACATCCCGCTGCAGGCCTACTTCCGCATCAACACGGAGAACATGGGCCAGTTCGAGCGAACCCTCATCATTGTCGACGAGGACGCGTACGTGCACTACGTTGAGGGCTGCACCGCCCCGATTTACAAGTCGGACTCGCTGCACTCCGCCGTGGTGGAGATCATCGTAAAGAAGGGTGGTCGCTGCCGCTACACCACCATCCAGAACTGGTCGAACAACGTCTACAACCTGGTCACCAAGCGTGCCAAGGCTGAAGAAGGCGCGACCATGGAGTGGGTCGATGGCAACATCGGCTCCAAGGTGACCATGAAGTACCCGGCTGTCTGGATGACCGGCGAGCACGCCCGCGGCGAGGTCCTTTCCGTCGCATTCGCAGGTGAGGGGCAGTTCCAGGACACTGGTGCGAAGATGACGCACATGGCACCGCACACGTCGTCGTCGATCGTGTCCAAGTCCGTCGCCCGCGGCGGTGGCCGTGCCGCATACCGTGGCTTGGTCCAGGTCAACGCCAACGCGCACGACTCCGCATCTAACGTGGAATGTGACGCGCTGTTGGTTGACAACATTTCCCGCTCGGATACATACCCATACAACGACATCCGCAACGACCGCGTCACGCTCGGCCACGAGGCGAAGGTGTCCAAGGTCTCCGAAGATCAGCTGTTCTACCTCATGTCCCGCGGCATTGCCGAGGAAGAGGCGATGGCAATGATCGTGCGCGGCTTCGTCGAGCCGATCGCCAAGGAGCTGCCAATGGAGTACGCCCTCGAGCTGAACCGTCTCATCGAGCTGCAAATGGAAGGATCGGTGGGCTAAATGGCTGAAACCGTCAAGAACGCCACCACACACAACAACAAGGGCGACCTGTACTCCTCCTTCAACGTTGAGGATTTCGACATCCCCGGCGGCCGCGACGAGGTCTGGCGCTTCGTCTCCCTACGTCGCCTGCGCGGCCTGCACAACGGCCAGTTCGCGCCGCAGGCTCCCGCCCAGATCACAGTTGACGCTCCGTCTGAGGTCACCGTTGAGCAAGTTGCGCTTGACGACGACCGCGTGACCGCCGCCGGAGCCCCCGTCGACCGCATCGCCGCCCAGGCGTGGACCTCCTCCGAAAACGCCACCCTGGTATCGGTGCCAGCAAACGTCGAGCTCAACGACACAATCACCATCACTGTGACCGGTGCAGGCGCAGACGTCACGACGTTTGGCACCATCGTTGTCGAGACCGGCGCAAACTCCGGCGCAACCGTGCTGGTGCGCTACGAGGGATCCGGTACTCACGCCGACAACGTCAACTGGGTCATCGGCGAGGGCTCCCGTGTGAACGCCGTCATCGACGCCAATTGGGATCTTGATGCGGTGCACGTTGGCCAGCAGGCGATCGTCGTCAAGCGCGATGCAACCCTGCGTCACCATGTCGCAACCTTTGGCGGCGAGGTCGTGCGAATCTCTCCACGCGTGTCCTTCGAGGCACCGGGCGGCGACGCTGAGCTGACTGGCGTGTACTTCGCCGATGCGGGCCAGTACATCGAAAACCGCCTGCTCGTCGATCACGGCGTACCGAACTGCCGCTCCAACGTGCTCTACAAGGGTGCCCTCCAAGGCGACAAGGCCTCCGGCTTGCCCGAGGCCCGCACCTGCTGGGTCGGCGACGTACTCATCCGCGCCGAAGCGCAAGGCACCGACACTTACGAAACCAACCGCAACCTGGTGCTTACCGACGGTGCACGCGCCGACGCGATCCCGAACCTGGAAATCGAAACCGGCGAAATCGCAGGAGCAGGCCACGCAGCAACCGTCGGCCGCTTCGACGACGACCAGCTGTTCTACCTGCGCTCCCGCGGTATCCGCGAGGAAGACGCCACCCGTCTGATTATCCGTGGCTTCTTTAACGAGGTCCTCAACCAGATCCCAATCGAGTCGGTCCGCGAAGACCTGATCGCCCGCGTCGCCGGCGAACTCGAGCGCAACGAAAACTAAAAGGAGCTTCTATGTCCACCCTCGAAATTAAGAACCTGCACGCCAACGTCCTTCCCTCCGAGGAAGGCCAGGAGCCGAAGCCCATCCTCAAGGGCGTCAACCTGACCATCAAAGGCGGCGAAACCCACGCCATCATGGGCCCCAACGGCTCCGGCAAGTCCACCCTCGCCTACACCATCGCTGGCCACCCGAAGTACGAGGTGACCGAAGGCGAAGTGCTGCTCGACGGCGAAAACATCCTCGAGATGGAAATCGACGAGCGCGCACGCGCCGGACTCTTCCTGGCCATGCAGTACCCGGTCGAGGTCCCAGGTGTGTCCTCCTCGAACTTCATGCGCTCCGCAGTCACCGCAGTGCGCGGTGAGGCACCGAAGCTGCGCGAGTGGGTCGGCGAACTCAACGCAGCGCGCGAGGCACTCCAGATGGATGCATCCTTCTCCGAGCGCTCCGTCAACGAAGGCTTCTCCGGTGGCGAGAAGAAGCGCCACGAAGTCATGCAGCTCTCCCTGATGAAGCCGAAGTTCGCCGTCATGGATGAGACCGACTCCGGCCTCGACGTCGACGCGCTGCGCATCGTCTCCGAGGGCATCAACCGCTACCAGGACGAGACCGGTGGCGGCGTGCTCATGATCACGCACTACAAGCGCATTCTGAACTACGTCAAGCCGGACTTCATCCACGTCTTCGCCGACGGCAAGATTGTCAAGACCGGCGACGCCTCCCTCGCTGACCAGCTCGAGGCCGAAGGCTACGAGAAGTTCATCTAATGACGCTCGACGTAACTGCAATCCGGCAAGAGTTCCCGATTCTGGGGCGCACCGTGCGTGGCGGAAAGCCGTTGGTGTACCTGGATTCGGGGGCGACGTCGCAACGTCCGCAGCGGGTGTGGGACGCTGAGCGCGACTTCGTGCTCGGCTACAACGCTCCCGTGCACCGCGGTTCTTACCTCCTCGCGGAGGAGGCAACCGACGCCTACGAATCAGCCCGCGAGGCGATCGCGGCCTTCGTCGGGGCGCGTAACGACGAGATCGCGTTCACCAAAAACGCCACCGAAGCATTGAACTTGGTTGCGTACGTGCTCGGCGATTCGCGGGCAGGTTCTCTTGCGGTCGGGTCCGAGGACACGATCGTGATTACCGAGCTCGAACACCACGCAAACTTGGTGCCATGGCAGGAGCTCGCCCGTCGCACAGGCGCGACGTTGAAGTGGTACAAGATGACCCCGGACGGGCGCATCGACCTCGACTCGCTCGAGCTCGACAACTCCGTCAAGGTGGTCGCCTTTACCCACCAGTCAAACGTCACCGGTGCGGTTGCAGATGTCGAGGAGATGGTGCGCCGCGCAAAGGCTGTCGGGGCTCTCACCGTGCTCGACGCTTGCCAATCCGTGCCGCACATGCCGGTCGATTTCCACGCCTTGGACGTCGACTTCGCTGCCTTCTCCGGGCACAAGATGTGCGGCCCCAGTGGCGTGGGCGCGGTGTACTCCAAGCACCTCAACGAGCTGCCGCCGTTCTTGACGGGTGGTTCCATGATCGAGGTCGTGCGCATGGAGGAATCCACCTTTGCTCCCGCACCGCAGCGCTTCGAGGCGGGAACCCAAATGACCTCGCAGGTCGTGGGGCTCGGCGAGGCAGTGCGTTTCCTCACCGAGGTGGGTATGGAGGAGATCCAGGCTCACGAACACGAGCTCACGGCCTATGCGCTGGAGCAGATGCAGGCAATTGATGGGCTGCGCATTGCTGGCCCGCTGACGGCTGAGAATCGCGGTGGCGCGATCTCGTTTACTGTCGACGGTGTCCACCCGCATGACTTGGGTCAGGTGCTCGACTCTGAAGGCGTTGCGATTCGCACCGGCCACCACTGTGCGTGGCCAGCGCACCGCGGCCTCAATCTGCAGTCGACCTCGCGGGCCAGCTTCTACCTGTACAACACTCTCGACGAGGTAGATACCCTGGTGGCCTCTATTGCCAAGGCGAAGGAGTTTTTCGCACGATGAACCTCGAATCCATGTACCAGGAAGTCATCCTGGACCACTACAAAAACCCGCAGCACGCCGGGCTCCGCGAGCCTTATGAGGCAGAGGTGCACCACGTCAACCCGTCCTGTGGCGACGAACTGACGCTCCGTGTCCACCTGTCCGAAGACGGCTCCACCGTCGAGGACGTCTCCTACGACGCCGAAGGGTGTTCTATTTCCCAGGCTTCGACCTCAGTGATGGCCGAGGAGGTCATCGGCCTGCCGGTCGCCGAGGCAATGAAGAAGTTGGAAGCGTTCGACGAGATGATCACCTCCCGCGGCACCGTTGAAGGCGACGCGGAGATGATCGGCGACGGAGTCGCCTTCGCGGGCGTTTCCCAGTTCCCGGCTCGTGTGAAGTGCGCGCTGCTTGGGTGGAAAGCATTCCAGGCCGCAACGTCTGATGCGTTAGAAGAAAAGGAGTAACTGTGACCGAATCGAACAAGCAGTCCGAGCGACCACAGCAAACCGAAGAGCAACTCAAGTTGGTCGGTGAAGTAGAGGAGTACCTCCACGATGTCATCGACCCGGAGCTGGGCATCAACGTTGTTGACCTCGGCCTGGTCTACGACCTGTGGATCGAGGAGCGCGAGGGCAAGACCGTCGCGGTGCTCAACATGACGCTCACCTCGCCGGCGTGCCCGCTCACCGACGTGATCGAGGAGCAGGCCACCAATGCGGTGGTGTCGAATACCGCGGTCGACGAGCTTGAGCTCAACTGGGTCTGGATGCCGCCGTGGGGCCCGCAGTTCATCACGGAAGAGGGCCGCGAGCAGCTGCGTGCGCTTGGCTTCGCTGTCTAGACATCTATCTTGATCTTTCCCCGTCACGGAATGACTGTGGCGGGGAATTTTCGTTTAGGGATGGTTGATAGAGTGTTGCCCCGTGATTGTCACCAATGATCTCGAGGTCCGCGTCGGCGCGCGCACGCTTCTCGACGCCCCAGGCCAGCACCTCCGCGTCCAACCCGGCGACCGCATCGGGCTCGTCGGCCGCAATGGTGCCGGTAAGACGACGACGATGCGCATCCTGGCGGGGGAGACCGAACCCTACGGCGGCTCGGTGACCCGGGCGGGCGAGATCGGCTACCTCCCGCAGGATTCCAAGGAAGGCGACATCGAGCAGACCGCCCGCGACCGTGTGCTCTCCGCCCGTGGGCTTGATCAGATTCAACGCTCCATGGCGAAGCAGCAGAAGATCATGGAGGAGACCGACGGGGCGGAGCGTGACAAGGCGATTGCGAAGTTCTCCCGCCTGGAGGAGCGCTACCAGGCGCTCGGCGGCTACGAGGCCAACGCTGAAGCGGCGCAGATCTGTGACAATTTGGGGCTTCCGGCCAGGGTGCTTGATCAGAAACTTAAGACGCTTTCGGGTGGTCAGCGTCGCCGCGTCGAACTGGCCCAAATTCTCTTTGCTTCTCGCCAGGGTTCGGGTAAGTCGAAGACGACGCTTCTTCTCGACGAGCCCACTAACCACCTCGACGCCGACTCCATCACCTGGCTGCGTAACTTCCTGTCCAAGCACGAGGGCGGGTTGATCATGATCTCGCACGACGTTGAGCTCCTCGACGCAGTCTGCAATAAGGTCTGGTTCCTCGACGCCGTCCGCGCCGAAGCCGACGTGTACAACATGGGCTTCTCCAAGTACAAGGACGCGCGCGCCCTCGACGAGGCCCGGCGACGCCGCGAGCGCGCCAACGCCGAAAAGAAGGCATCGGCGCTGCAAAAACAGGCCGCGAAGCTGGGGGCGAAGGCTACTAAGGCAGCTGCAGCGAAGCAGATGCTGGCGCGTGCCGAGCGCATGATGGGCGAGCTTGACGACGTTCGCGTCGCCGACAAGGTCGCCTCCATTTCCTTCCCGGAGCCGGCACCGTGTGGCAAGACTCCACTCTTTGGCAAGGGTCTGACGAAGATGTACGGCTCCCTCGAAGTGTTCGCGGGTGTCGACCTTGCGGTAGATAAAGGATCCCGGGTGGTTGTCCTCGGCACGAATGGTGCGGGTAAGACCACCTTGCTCAAGCTGCTCGCCGGGGTAGAGCGCACCGACGGGGAGGGCGGCGTCGTATCCGGCCATGGGCTCAAGATCGGATACTTCGCGCAGGAGCACGACACGATCGACGGCTCGAAGTCGGTTTGGGAAAATACGATCGAGGCTTGCCCGGATGCCGGCCAGCAAGACCTGCGTGGTCTGCTTGGTGCCTTTATGTTCTCCGGCGACAAGCTCGATCAGCCAGCAGGTACGCTCTCCGGCGGTGAAAAGACCCGTTTGGCGCTGGCGACGCTGGTTTCCTCGCGTGCGAACGTGTTGCTTCTCGACGAGCCCACCAACAACCTCGACCCACAATCCCGCGAACAGGTCCTCGATGCGCTGAAGACGTACACGGGAGCGGTGGTGCTGGTCACCCACGATCCGGGTGCGGTGCGGGCGCTCGAGCCAGAGCGGGTCATCATCATGCCGGAGGGCGATGAAGATATGTGGAGCGACGAGTACATGGAGATCGTCGAGCTGGCTTAGCAATTCGCCATTGGGGCTTGGGCAGGCTAGCGCCCACCAACGTTCGAGGCAGGCGAGTTTCCGGTGGCAGCCTAAAACGGCGGGGAAGGGGATTGGTGTTTAGCCCATGATGGCGGCTCGGCAGGCTCGCGCGGTGGTGGTTTCGCTGTGGCTGTGTTCAGTCGGTGGTTTCGTTTACGGATCCGATTGACGGCTGAGTTTTCTGCCGCATCTGCATGATTGAACCTAATCTTGGTGGATCCGGGTTGCTTCACACCCACGCGGCCAGTTGCGTGGTCCCGTTCGATGTGACTCGTGTTGCCTCTGTGGTCTTTGAAGTCGTTGTTACATCGGTGATGGGTTCTACAGAGGGCCGCGAGATTATCGATGTTGGTGTCGCCGCCCTGCAGCCACGACGTGATGTGGTGGATCTCGGCCTGGGTCAGCGGGGCGGTGCACCCCGTCCAGGCACATACGCCCTGCACCGCGAGCAGTGTGATCCTCTGCGCCAGTGATGCAAGGCGGTTTGTGCGGTAGAGGTTCAACGGCAGTGCGGTGGCGCCATCAACGGTCAGGATGAAGTCAGCGGTACCGTCCATGCCGAGGCGGACGAGGTCGAACGCGGTGAGGTCGATGCCGGTATTGGTTTGAAACCTTGTGGTTGGGGAGGCATCGGCGATCTCGTCGAGCGTCACGGAGACGACGACAGATGCGCAGCCGCCACCCGTTGGCTTCTGGCACGTGTCGTAGTGCTTCAGCATTTTTGCGAACTGGTCGTAGGCCCGTTGTGCTGGGGACCGGTAGTCGTCGACATCCTTTGGCATGTTTGAGTTTGGCGCTAGCCCCTTATCGGTGAGCGCCTTGAACAATGCGGTGTCGCTGGCGGTTGCGTCGATGGTGATCTTGTGGGTGCCGTCGGCACGCTGCGGCCCGATATGGAGTCCGCGCTTTTCCATCCCTGCGTTCGGATTCGCCGGGTCGAGGTGTTCGCGGTTGGCCTCTTCGACCCAGCGTCGTACGGTTGCGCGGAGGTCTTTGACGGTACGGCGCGGAGCCTCCTCGAGCGCCTTAGCCTGGAGGCGAGCACGAGCACCTTTAGCAGCCTCAACGAGGCGATCCAGTTCGAGGCGGATCACGCGCTGTTTCTCGGCGTTAACGCGCTCGGCGTTTCGGCGTGCCGTTTCCTGCTCGCGGCGCGCCTGTTCGCGTGCCGCTTGCTGCGCAGCTGCTTTCGCTGCCGCCTGTGCGGCATCGTCCGACGTGGAATCTGCGTTGGAGTCGAAGAGGTCAGCATCAGCAGCGTCGTCTGCGGTCTCCTCGACGGCCGGCTCCCCGTAGTAGTCGCGGCCACGGGCGAGACGGTCGTAGGCCTCCTTGGGCTCAAGGCCAAGCTTCTTCTGTAAGTACTGGGTCGGATGTTTCGCGCCGACGGTGCGGCCAGCTTCATCGCGCTCGCAGAGGAATGCGAAGAAAGCGTCGAGGCTTGCCTTTACGTTGAAGGCTGCTTCGAAGCGTTCCATCTCTTTGTGGATGTCGTCGAAGTGCAGCGTTGCTGGGTCGTGAAAGAGGTCCTTGATTGCGAAAAGGGCATGGGAGATGGTGTCGACGTGGCGCGAAAGCTCCGTTGACATGGTTTCTCTCCCTTAACGCAATCGGAATTAGTGTTAGAACGGACCTTTAACAGTTGTAGGGCTGGAGTCAGCCCAGGATGTGTCGGCAAGAAAGTCAACTGTGATGGATTCTCGGCGTGGTTGTGTCAGCCGTTCATGTACGCGCTTCATCGAGTCTTCGTTGACGTCGACTACCATGATCAACCTGCCGGAACTATCGCTCAGGCGCAATGAATTTTCCGGCGAATCAATGGTGAGGAATGGATAGTCGCTCGGGAAGTGTGGCTTCACTACCGTCTCGTATTCGTCGCCAAGCAATGCGTCCTGGAAGGGGCGAATCTGGACGTGTGGTGGCTTCCAATGGAATAGGTATTGCGCCAAAACCTCCGCAGTAACGGATCCTTCATCCCGGAGTGAAAGCAGATTGGTCAGGATCCTGTCTCCGCCGGCGGGGAGCAGGATATCCATGCCTGAACAGTACTCGCCGTTGCGCTTTGAGATAACCCGTATGACTTTGCGTTCAAGAAGTGGCGGTAGCTGCAAGTACATGTCCGTGTTGCTAGCGCGAGCCAATTCGTAAAGTGGCTTAACGTTTTCATGATCAAACGTGCAGCGGTCCGGCTTATAGTTGTCGATCCTGAGCGTCACTTCGCGTCGGGCGTAGTCGAGGATGAGGTAGTCTTCGCACAGCTCGTCGAGGTACGGGGTGTCCACATATTGCGTGGATAGTGGCGCTGGAAATTGGGCGAGAAGATTTGCGATGTCTCCGAGTCCCCGAGCGGGGTTTCTTGTGTCGATCCTATATGCGTAAATAGATTCGAGTATGGATGTGAATCCGTCCCCGTGAAGATAGAAAGTTGCGCCAATGGGCTCGCATTCGATGCGTTCGGTTATGACATGTAGTAGCGGTTCTGGGAACATTTCTGCGCTCCTTAGGTCGTAAAAATTGCGTTACCAGTGACCGTAATGAGCTAAACATTGCTAGCACAAGTGTTTGATCACTATATTGCGCATTGGACCCTAGATAAAAGAAATATTCGAAATTTTGCGAGAGGAGCAACACGCTTATCGACGATCAACTCAACCGGCTAAACTTCAAACCATGGCTAAAAACAATGAGTTCATCGACACCATCAAGGACGCATGGAACAGCTTGTCCTCGGATCAGAAGACGATCGCTGGCGTCCTTGCCACGATCGATACAGCAGGCAAGGCCTTTGCGCTTCGCGACCTCGCTCGGACCAATTCCAAGAGGATTCGTGGCCCGAAGTGGCTGTGGACTCCGATTATCGGCGCGGTAAACACGTTTGGCTGGGTCGGCTACTTCATTATTGGGAAGAAGCGCTAGGCACCTTGGTTCCGTTACCGCGGTAGTAACGAATCCTTTTTATACGTACGGGAACTGGTCGCTGCCACGGGTAGCGATCGGGATAGGCCAGCACGTCCTCATGTAGGCAGATGAGTGTGTCTGTTCCGGCAGGACCGCCGAATGTGAGTACGCCATCGGCGACCTCGACCGCAGAAGTATATGAAGGGGAGTCCGTCACACTGTGCACGGAGGTCGTTGGTATTTCCGTAAAGAGCGTTCGTCCGCGACGAAGCACGACGGTCTTGTCGTCAAAATAGCTGGGACGAATTCGCTCCGCGGCGATTAGACCCCACACGAACACGAGGGCCCACAGCGACAGTAGTAGCGCAACGACTCGAATGATCCCTTCAGGCAATACGAGGTGAACAACCCCGGCCTCAATTGCGAGCACCGCCGTGACTATTCCAAGCATTTGTAATCGACCCGGTTGGTGAGGAATCGCAACTGCCCCTTCAGGGATGAGTGTCTCTCGGCGGATCCAGCGAATGAGATCTCGGTATAGCCCGAGTTCATACTTGGCTAGTCGGAAGCCGGGGTGTTTTCGAAGTAAGCGGAGGAAGCTACGCAGGAAAATCACCTGCCAGCATTCGAAGCGCTAATCCTTGTGCGCCCTTCGTAGGAACATCGGACAGTGCAAGTGGTACGTCTCCGGGGTTAAGGGTTGGGAAGATACCTCGCATCAGGCCGGCTTGCGCCAGCGCTTGTAGCCGGCGCACCAGCATGGCAACGGCAGGGTCTGTTGGCTTCATCTCGCCGAGTTCTTGCCAGAGAGTCTCCGCCTTTTGGGTAGCAGCGAGACAAGTCGGATCGTGAAGATTCTTCCGAAGCTGCTCCCAAGTGTCCGGCGTAGCAACGCCGGTGAAACCCATGAGATCCCATGAATCTAGTTCAATCTGAAAAAGTGACGGGTCGTTGATTGCAGATTTGAGGGAGTTACGGATGTCCTCCGGTGCTCCATGTGGCGAGGATGCCAGGGCGAGAAGGCGCTGTTTTTGCCGTTGGAGCTGTGTGATGCGCTCGTCGAGAAGGGCGAGCGATTCCTCAACAGCCTTCGGGCTCTGGACTTCAGATACCGGAACGCCGGCGTCGATAAGTGCTCTGGCGCGAAGGACCGCCGCGAGATCGGATACGGAATAGTTGCGGTAGTTACCACTGGTCCGAGCCGGTTCGGGAACTGCGCCACTCGTATGCAGGTGACGCACGGCCCGCACAGAGCAGCCTGCAACTGCAGCGACTTCTGAAATCTTCACACGACCATTCTCAACCCTGACACTGTGTCAGGGTCAAGAAGTCGGAGGAACTAATTAGTTCCTAAACCCGTGCACCGGTGCGGGGATGAATCCGCCACGGTGGATGAATTCGTCGTTGCCCACCTTGTTTACCGGAATGACCGGTGCGTAGCCGAGGAGGCCGCCGAAGTTGACTTCGTCGCCAGGCTTGGTGCCCGGCACGGGGATCAGGCGTGCTGCGGTGGTCTTATGGTTCATGACACCGATTGCCGCTTCGTCGGCAATCATGCCGGCGATGAGTTCGGCAGAAGTGTCGCCTGGGATTGCGATCATGTCGAAGCCGACGGAGCAGATGGAGGTCATTGCCTCGAGTTTGTCCATGGAGATCGCACCGGAGTTTACGGCGTCGATCATGCCTTTGTCCTCGGAGACCGGGATGAACGAGCCTGACAGGCCACCGACGCGGGAGCATGCCATCATGCCGCCCTTCTTCACGGCGTCGTTAAGCAAGGCTAGCGCTGCGGTTGTGCCGTGGGTGCCGACCTGGTCGAGCCCCATGCGTTCGAGGACGTGTGCGACGGAGTCGCCCATTTCGGCGGTCGGTGCAAGCGAGAGGTCGACGATGCCAAACGGGACGCCAAGTCGCTCAGCAGCAAGGGTGCCGACGAGCTGGCCCGCACGGGTGATCTTGAACGCGGCCTTCTTGATCTCCTCGGCGACCTCGTTGAGCGTTGCGCCCTTGAGCGGAGCAATAGCATTGTCGACGACACCTGGGCCCGACACACCGACAGAGATGACGGTGTCTGGTTCTTCGATGCCGTGGAATGCACCGGCCATGAACGGGTTGTCGCCGACTGCGTTGGCGAAGACGACGAGCTTCGCACAGGCGATGGAGGAGCGGTCCTTGGTCAGTTCCGCCGCTTCCTTCACAATCTCGCCCATCTTGGCCACGGCGTTCATGTTGATGCCGGCGCGCGAGGATGCGATGTTGACGGAGCTGCAGACGTTGTTGGTCTCCGCCAGAGCTTCCGGGATGGAGTAGATCAGGTTCTTGTCGGCGCGGGTGCCGCCCTTCTCGACGAGTGCGGAGTAGCCGCCGACGAAGTTCACACCGAGTTCGGCTGCAGCGCGATCGAGAGCTCGCGCAATCTCGACCGGGCTACCCTCTACACCTGCTGCAACAAGTGCGACGGGGGAGACCGAGATGCGTTTATTCACAATCGGGATGCCGAGCTCGCGCTCGATGCCTTCACAGACGGGAACGAGGTCGCGGGCGCGTTCGGTGACGCGGTCGTAAACCGCCTGTGCGGTGGCCTCCATCGTGGCGCGGGTGCAACCGATGAGTGAGATGCCCATGGTTACGGTGCGGATGTCCAAGCGGTAGTCCTCGATCATCCGGATGACGTCGAGGAATCGTGCGTCAGAAAACTCGAGTTTCACGGAACTCCCTTAGATGTCGTTGATAGCGCTGAAGAGTGCTTCAGATTGGATCCGGACTACCATGCCGAGCGGCTTGCCGCAGGCGTCGAAGGCGTCCTGGAGGACACCCATGTCAACATTTCCTTCGGGGAGCTCGACGCGCATGATCATGGTGAAGAAGTCATCCATGATGGTTTGCGATACATCTACGATGTTAAGGCCCTGGTCGGCTGCGGTTTTCGATACCGCTGCAATCACGCCCGGGCGATCCTTACCTGTGGTTGTAATAATTGCATGCATGCGAAAAGTATAGGCAGGAAATGTGCGTTAAGGTCGCATTTATGAAAACTCAGCATGTACTTGTTCTCGGTGCGGGTGGAAACGTCTCGCGCTTCACTGTGCCCAAACTAGTGGGCAATGGCCATAACGTTAGTGCTCTTGTCCGGAATCCTGACCACGCCAAGCAGCTTATCGACGATGGCGCCACCGTCATCGTTCGCGATCTCACCACTCTCGACCAGGAGGGATGGGCACGCCTCCTTACACCATTCGATGTGGTTGTCTGGTCTGCGGGCGCAGGCGGGGGTTCTGCGGAGCGGACCTGGGCGGTGGATCGCGACGCTGCGATGACGATGATCGACGCGCTCGAAGAGCTAGACGAGTTCGCCCCTTTTCTCGTCATGGTGTCCTATGCAGGTGCTACCGAGGCCTCCACTGAGGATGATGGCGGTTCGTGGTACGCCTACGTTGAGTCAAAGAAAGCCGTTGATCGGCGACTGCTTGATTCGAGCCTGCCACACCAGATCCTTGGCCCAACGCTGCTGACCGATGATCCAGCAGAGGGCATCGCGCTTCTCGACGAACCACGTGGCACCGAATCCGAAACCCCTCGAGAGCTCGTAGCAGATGTGATCGTCGAATCGGTTGGCCGTGGCGAGCCGTTTGCACGTAACCCGCTGGACTTTGAGGGGGGCAGCGGGGCAGTCGCAGGCCTCTAATTGTCGAGGGAGAAGTAGTCCTCGCGGCACAGCCGGGCGAAGTTGCGTAGAAGCATGTTCGCCCGGCTGACGTCGTGATTGGGCAGATCTGCGACGATGCGGGCGTACTCCTCGGCAGGGAAGTAGCCGTAGTCGTGGAAGAAATCCATGCGTGTACGCATGGCGTCGGCGTCCATTTCGGCGTGAAACTGTGTGGCCCACACGTGGTCGTCGTAACGCACCATCTGCACTGGGCAGGAGGGACCTGTAGCGAGCACGGTCAACGAATTGGGCAACTCTACGGGGTTCTCTGTATGTCCCGTCAGCGCGGTAAACGTGCCGGAGCCACTGACTACGGGGTCAAGCTCCCCTTCGGCTGTCACGTCAACGATGGTAGGTCCAGAAGGCTCAGGCGAGGTGCACCCAACGGTGCCGCCGAGGTGGTCGACGAGCCAGGAGATGCCGAAGCAGACGAAAAAGACAGGCTTGCCAGATGCAACCACGGTGGATAGTACGTCGTCGATATGCAGGTGCCAGGCACCACGTTCTTCATTGGTGACGTTCAGCGAGCATCCGCCGACGATAATCCCGCTGACCGTGTCGAGCGGGCCTAATTCAGCGTCAGGCGAATTGATGATGCGAAGCTCCATATCCAATTCGCTCAGGCCAGTTGCGCGCAGCGTGTCGTGATATTCGGCGTGCGCGACATCTGGGCCGATCTCGCCGTTGCGAAGTGAAAGGAAAAGGAGCTTAGCCATGCCGGCTACTCTATACCGCTCGGTCTAGTCCTGATTCATTGGGTGCCGAACGGCTTGCTCCACGATGTCAAGCATCGATTCGAGGCGTTCCACAGGCTCACCGGCAGCGAGTTTGGTGATAAACCCTTCGAGAACAGTCTCCAGGTAGGTCTGCACTACCTCCACGGGGACGTCGTCGCGCATATGCTTGTTCGATTCCAAGCGCGTGCGCACCGCCTGGTCGAGCACCTCTTGATGTTCCCGCCAGCGTGCTTCGAACTTCGGGTCAGTTCGCAGTCTCCGCAGGATTTCCGCACGAGTGGTGAACCAATCGTTTGCTTCAGTGTCGTGGAGCATCCCACGCATGACCTCAACCAAACCCTGCTCACTGACCACTTGTGCCTGGCGCTCCGCGTCCGCTTTCGCAATAGCAAGGAACAGTGATTCCTTGTCTCCGAAGTGATGGAAGATCGCGCCTCGGGTTTTACCGGTGGCTTCCTCGAGCCTTGCAACAGTGGCGCCCTCGTAGCCGTAATGCGCGAAGCATTTGCGTGCGGTATCGATAATCTCGCTACGGCGGCGTGCGAGCTCGGCCTCGCTCACGATAGGCATGTCAGTGCTCCTTGGCGTAGTTCTAGGTCAAAAGTGGTCGAAGACTAGCGGAGTGCGGAAACAAAGGATTAGGGGGTAAAAATGCGGAAGGGGCCCCGCGTAGTGCGGTGGCCCCTTCGCGGCGATGGCGTCAGGAGAGCTGACTAGCTCTTGACCATCTGGCGAAGCACGTACTGCAGAATGCCGCCGTGGCGGTAGTACTCAGCCTCACCTGGGGTGTCCACGCGGACAACAGCGTCGAACTCGACAGCGTCAGCGCCGTCCTTCTCAGCCTTGACGTGAACCCTTGCCGGGATGTCACCCTTGTTGAAGTCGGTGATACCGGACAGGGTGAAGGTCTCGGTGCCGTCGAGGCCGAGGGACTCGTGGGACTGGCCCTCCGGGAACTGCAGCGGCAGAACACCCATACCGATCAGGTTGGAACGGTGGATGCGCTCAAAGGACTCGGCGATAACTGCCTTCACACCAAGCAGGTTGGTGCCCTTAGCAGCCCAGTCACGGGAAGAACCGGTGCCGTATTCCTTACCAGCAAGGACGACGAGCGGAATGTTCTTCTCGGCGTAGTTCATCGCAGCATCGTAGATGTATGCCTGCGGTGCACCCTCCTGGGTGAAGTCGCGGGTGAATCCACCCTGCTCATCAACCAGCTGGTTGCGCAGACGGATGTTTGCGAAGGTACCGCGAACCATGACCTCGTGGTTGCCACGACGGGAGCCGAAGGAGTTGTAGTCCTGGCGCTCAACACCGTGGGAATCGAGGTAGTTCGCAGCCGGGGTGCCCGGCTTAATGGAGGAAGCAGGGGAGATGTGGTCCGTGGTGACCGAGTCGCCCAGCTTCGCCAGAACGCGAGCACCCTCGATGTCCTTGACATCCTCCGGCTCCTCCGGCATGCCGTCAAAGTACGGTGCCTTGCGGATGTAGGTGGAGTCTTCGTTCCACTCGAAGGTCTTGCCGGTCGGGATGTCGAGACCCTGCCACTGTGCGTCGCCCTTGAAGACGTCGGCGTAGTCAGCCTCGTACATCTCACGGGAGATGGTGCCAGCGATGGTCTCTTCGATCTCCTCGGTGGACGGCCAGACGTCCTTGAGGAAGACGTCGTTGCCGTCTGCGTCCTGGCCGAGCGGCTGGGTTTCGAAGTCGAAGTCCATGGTGCCGGCGATTGCGTATGCAATGACCAAGAGCGGGGACGCGAGGTAGTTCATCTTCACGTCCGGGGAGATACGACCTTCGAAGTTGCGGTTGCCGGAAAGCACTGCGGTTGCGGTGAGGTCAAACTCGTTGACAGCCTCGGAGACCTCAGCCGGCAGCGGGCCAGAGTTGCCGATGCAGGATGCGCAGCCGAAGCCGGACAGGTAGAAGCCAACAGCCTCGAGGTCCTTCCAGAGGTCTGCGCGCTCGTAGTAGCCGTCGACAACCTGGGAGCCCGGAGCCATGATGGTCTTGACCCACGGCTTAGCCTTCAGGCCCTTCTCAGCAGCCTTGCGTGCGAGCAGGGCAGCGCCAACCATGACGGACGGGTTGGAGGTGTTGGTGCAGGAGGTGACTGCAGCAATTGCGACGAAGCCGTGGTCGAGGGTGTACTCGCCACCCTGCGGGGACTCGACGATGACCGGCTTGGAAGCGCGGCCCTCAGCACCCACAGCAGCGGACTCGCCGTTTGCCGGCCAAGACTCGTTGTAGGAGACGCTGTCGACCTTTGCTGCACGAACCGGCTCGGACGTGCCCTCGCCAGCGGTGTTGTAGTCCGGCAGCTGCTTGCGGAAGGTCTCCTTGGACTCCGCGAGCAGGATCCGGTCCTGCGGGCGCTTCGGGCCAGCGATAGACGGCTTGACGGTGGAGAGGTCGAGCTCGAGGTACTCGGAGTACTCAGCTTCCGCAGCGTCCTGCTCAAGCCACATGCCCTGTGCCTTGGCGTATGCCTCGACGCGGTCGATGTCCTCCTGGTTACGACCGGTCAGGTGCAGGTAGTTGATGGTCTCCTCGTCGATCGGGAAGATCGCGCAGGTCGAGCCGAACTCTGGGGACATGTTGCCGATGGTGGCGCGGTTTGCCAGCGGGATCTGCTTGACACCGTTGCCGTAGAACTCGACGAACTTCTGGACCACGCCGTGCTCACGCAGCATCTCGGTGATGGTCAGCACCACGTCGGTTGCGGTCACGCCGGTCGGAATCTCGCCGGTGAGCTTGAAGCCGACAACGCGCGGGATGAGCATGGAGACCGGCTGGCCAAGCATCGCTGCCTCAGCCTCGATACCGCCGACGCCCCAGCCAAGGATGCCCAGGCCGTTTTCCATGGTGGTGTGGGAGTCGGTACCAATGCAGGTGTCCGGGTATGCAACGCCGTCGTTGTCAAAGACAACGCGGGAGAGGTACTCGATGTTGACCTGGTGGACGATGCCGGTTCCCGGTGGGACAACGCGGAAGTTAGAGAAGTTCTCTGCACCCCAGCGCAGGAACTGGTAGCGCTCCTCGTTGCGCTGGTACTCAATCTCTACGTTCTTCTCGATGGCGTCGGTGGAACCAAAGGCCTCGATGATCACAGAGTGGTCAATAACCATCTCTGCCGGGTTCAGGGGGTTGACCTGATCCGGGTTGCCGCCGAGCGACGATACGGCCTCACGCATGGTGGCAAGGTCGACGACACACGGCACGCCCGTGAAGTCCTGCATCAGCACACGTGCTGGGGTGAACTGGATCTCAACGCTCGGCTCTGCCGACGGGTCCCAGTTTGCAATGGCCTTGATGTGGTCTTCGGTGACGTTCTTGCCGTCCTCGGTGCGCAGGAGGTTCTCGCCCAACACCTTAAGGGAGTAGGGGAGTTTCTCCATGCCTTCAACAGCATCGAGAGCGAAGTAGTCGTAAGACTTACCGCCAACCTCGAGCGTCTTCTTGGCACCGAAGGAATTCTTGCTTTCTGCCACGGTGAGCTCCATTCCTCGTCGTAATCAAAAACAGGGATGATGACCCTATGGTCAAGTCCCATACTAAGCGACCCGCCATAGATCCGTACTGATGATAACAGTACGTTCGTTATGTTTTCATATTTTGCTTATCGACTACAGCAAAATCACTCAGATTAGAATCGGCCCAGCAGTTTGGCATGAAGGAGTAATCGTGGAGCCGGAGACGACATTGGACGAGCTAATCGGCCAGCTTGAAACCTCTGCCGTGGCTTTTGGTACGGAGAATCCGGTAAACGATGACCTGCGAAATGGCATTGAAGGCGTGCTGAGCTCGCCGCATTCGGATTCGATTGACCCTGCCGCAGTAGTCGTTTTAGAGCGTACTCCAGAAAAGGTTGCCCAGCTCCGAGATCTTGCCCAGGACATTGCAAACGCTACGGAATATTCAACGGTGCTGATCCGCACACCCCACACCGCAGTGGGGGTAAGCGAAGAGTTGAGTCGTGCGCAGATAGAGACAGGGGAGCTCGCGATGATGTCGCATGCGGATTATGTCGAAGGACTGAAAGCGTTTACAGGGGAGGCGAGTTCCTTCTCTCCAATGTGGCCGGTAGTTGTTGGGGTGGTGCTGGTCGCGTTTGCCCTCCTCGCGATCGCTGCGCGGCGCCCAAAGCCGTCGCGCTAGACAAGTTGCAAGACTTGACGGAATTAATGCCAGGAGCATCTCGGGTTGCTGAAGGGTGCCTGCTCCGCGGCCCTTATTTCGCCATTTGCCCACGTCAAAACATATAAGTAACGGTTCGGTAACCTTGGATGTGAGCAAACTCACACATCAAATAAGCGTGTCAATACATGCAGGTGAGGCGCGTGTGAATCATGTGACAAGACTTGACTTGATCAACTTTATGTAACGAAAGGGATACAAGTCGGTTGGCTTGACGTATGGTGCTCCTATCGGCTCGCGGGTCGATAGTTGTCACACGTTTCGCGTGAAGCTTCATTGAGCGCTCTAGTCAAGCGTTCGACTGATGGATCGGGCTTGTGGGGAAGCACGCCGAGATCCTGAAACATTGTTGAAGCGCCACGGATTCTTGTGGTGGCTACTTCTTCGCGCTGCCGCGTTAGTAGTCAACATCGAGGCCGCACGTTCCTACCCCTAGTCAGGGTTTATGTGTGCCTTGGCGCGCCTGCAGGTTTCTTGATCACCTGCAGGCCTGCCACGGTATGCGCGTGCGGCGTGAAGGAGCACCTTCGTGGCAAATCCACTTAGGGGCACCCGGTTTGGACGTGCACGTAATGTGTTCGGTACTGCCGCGTGTGTCGTTACCGTGTCGTTGGCGGTGGGCCTCGTCAGCCCGGCTGCCTCTGGTCAGAGCTCGACGTCTACCGTCAGCGAACTCGTTTCCGCAGTCACCCGCGCTCAAGCGGACGTGGACGCCCGAAACTTGAACCTCGGCGAACTGCAAGAGGCGGTTAACCAGTCGCTCGTCGATTTGCACGACGCTCATGCAAAGGCCCAGCAGGCCCGCCTCGGCGAAGAGGAAGCTAAGCGTCGCCTGGACGAGGCTCAGGCTCGCGTCGAAAAGCTGCGCGCCGAGCTTGATGAGTTAAGCCGCTCCCAGTATCGCGGGGCGTCGACAAGCGATGTGCTCACGTCGATTAGCGGTAGGGACACGCAGCGCGACGTGCTGGATCGCTCGCTGTTCCTGCGCCAGCGTTCTGAAGAAAAGCGTGCGAAGCTGCAGGAAGCGGAGCAGGCCCGTGCAGAGGCGGCGAACGAAGAGTCGACGCTGCGTCAGACGCGTGAGCTTGCCGACTCGGCTGCTCAAGAAGCCGAGGCTGCGGAGGCGCAAGCGCGTCAGCTTCTCGACGACAACCGCGCAGCGCTCGAGGCAAGCACGGCTGAGCGCGACGCCGCGCAACGCGAGCTCGAAGCAGCACAATCTGATCTCCAGGAGCAGCGTGCGCCTGAGCAGCAGGAAGCATCCGATGAGACAACGGAGGGCCCTGTGGCCAGCCCGTACGCTTCAACCCTGACCATTTCGCGCGGCGATGCCACCTATGAGATCCCAGAAGAGGTCGTGGACCGTGTTCGGGAGCGCATCTCTGGTACCTCCCCTGAAGCCGGCGAGCCGAGCCGTGAGGCCATCGTGGATGCCGTGCGTGTTGTCGCCCAGACTTCTTCTTCAGATACGACGTCCGACGACGTGTCCCAGGTTGCTGCGCTTTCTTCGGCAGCAGGCTTGCCACAGCTTGACGACGACGCTATCGCGAAGGCTGGCGCCATCGCCGTCGGCGTGGCCCTGGTTGGCGGCGTTGCTGCGAACCATGGCTCCTTCTCTGATGCAGTGAATAGCGGTGACGCAGGCCAACTTGTGACTGCGTTCGCAGAAGGGCTCACTGGTGCCTTGGGCAATGTCGATAGCACCTCAGGCACTGTGGCTGACGTATTGCCGCAGGTGCAGACTGCGGCAGATCTTACTGAGAAGGCTCGTGCTGCCTCTGCGGCCGTATCCGACGCCTCGCAGGTTGAGACGGTTATCGCACGCGCTCAGTCGATGATCGGCACGCCGTATGTCTGGGGCGGTGGCGATGCAAACGGTCCAACCACGGGCTTGGAAGGTGGCGGCCAAGCTGGCTTCGACTGCTCTGGCCTCGTGCTTTACGCATTCGCCGGCGCTGGCATTGCATTGCCCCACTACACGGGCTACCAGTACCAGCGCGGCACGCATGTGCCGGCGAGCGAAGCGCAGCGCGGCGACTTGCTGTTCTGGGGTCCGGGCGGCAACCAGCACGTTGCCATCTACCTCGGCGACGGCACCATGATCGAGGCACCGCAGTCTGGCATGAACGTGCAGATTTCTCCGGTCCGTTGGTCCGGCATGGCGCCGAACGCGGTCCGCCTGCTCTAATTTTTCGGGGCCACAGTCTAGGCTCAAGGCTATGGCTCTCAACGACTACGACGCACTCCTCGTCCTTTCCTTCGGTGGACCCGAAGGAAAGGACGAGGTTATTCCTTTTCTAGAGAATGTCACCCGTGGCCGCGGGATTCCGCGTGAGCGGCTCGCCAAGGTAGGGGAACACTACTTCCACTTCGGTGGTGTTAGCCCGATCAATGAACAGAACCGAGTGCTGATTGGCAACATCGAAAAGCAGTTGGAGGCTCGGGGGATTGAACTTCCGGTGTACTTCGGCAACCGGAACTGGCACCCCTTTGCGGAAGATACTGCGAAGCAGCTGGAGGCTGACGGGCATAAGCGCGTGCTGGTGTTCGTGACCTCGGCATGGGGTGGGTACTCGGCCTGCCGACAGTACGACGAAGACATCCAGAGGATCCGCGAAGTGACGCCGCAGCTTGAGTACACCAAGCTTTGGCAGTTCTACGCCCACCCGACGTTCGTGCGGCTTATGGCGAACGTGTTGCGTAGCGCCGTCGATGCAGCGCCGGCTGGTGCAAAAGTACTGTTCACTGCTCACAGTGTTCCGAATGCTGCGGATGATGTCTCAGGTGGCCCGGAGGATGCCAACCTGTACTCACGGCAGGTGCATGAGGCGGCCCGGCTGGTCGCTGCAGAGGCCGGCGTCGAAGAGTACGAGGTTGTCTGGCAGTCTCGCTCCGGCAATCCGGCAACGCCGTGGTTGGAGCCGGACATCGTAGATCGCACCGAGGAGCTTCATGATCAAGACGACACCTTTACACACTTGATCTGTGTGCCACTCGGCTTCATCACCGACCACATGGAGGTGATCTGGGACCTCGACACCGAGCTGCGACAGGCCTGCGAGGCACGCAACATCACGCTAGATCGCGTTGCGACGGTGGGGCTCGAGCCCGATTTCGCTGGCATGGTCGTCGATATCGCACGAGCTATCACCGATGGTGACAAGCCTGAAACCTTGTCTAACGTTACTGTTCAGGGTTGTACCGTCAACGGCGCGCCGTGCAAGCCGCATTGCTGCGAGCCGTTGAAGCACCCGGGCCGACCGGGTAGCGCAAACTAATTCGCTAGATATTCGCGCCGGTAATCGATCACTGCGTCTGCGACCCCCGCCATGCGGGCGGTGCGGACGTGCCGCCACAGTGCAAACAGGTGAGGGTCGAAGGAGTGGTCGTCGAGGCGCTCCGTTACCGTCTCGATCGTCGCGGCAACACGGTCAGCCCTGGCAAAAAGCTTTGCCGCTCGCGCAGTCACCCCAGCCGGCAGCCCAGGGGTGTCGTAGAAATCAGCGAGCGTGCCGACGGTAAGCCGGGGATTTGGCAATTCCTTCGAGGTGCCACCAGCCGCCTCAATCAAAACGGCGGCCTCATCGGTTGCGCGCGACAGCAGTTGATCTGCCTCACCCGGAGTTAGCCAATCCGGTTCCGGCAGCCGCTCAGTTTCTTCAAACCAACGCCAGCGCACTTCCGCCCCCGAGTAGTCGGGGACAAGGATGTGGCTGATCCCATCTCCCCGGACAACCAACGCACCAGCCTGGGAGAGGGCGTCCATTGCGGGGGATCCAGCTCGGAGGTGCGGTGCCTGTCCTGGCCCCCACAGAATCAAGCGGATAACTGGATCCGGAGACTCAAGGTCGGCGGCGGCGCGGACGTCGCTAAGCAATTGCACCATGGGGGCGTCGCAATAGGTGTGGGTGCCGCCGAGGTCTGTTAACGCGTCGAGGGTGTCGTCCGTGGATTCGACGTTGTACAGCCAGGCGGCAAGCCAGACTGCAGTGTTTTGGAGAGGCGAGTAAATCTGAGCGCGCGTGTGCATCCAGTTGAGTCTAGCTAGGGGGATAGAATACGGAGCCACTATGGGAGATAGCCGGTATAGCGGAGATATTTTTCAAGGCCACGCGCGCAAGAGGAGGCCAACGTATCCAGAGATGCCTGCAGAGCCAGGCATCATCGTGGAGATCGTCGGCAACGACTTTGTCGGCGCAGTGGTTGGATTCGAGCGAACCTACGACGGCGACTTCGTCCGCCTGGAGGACCGCTATGGAACCCAGCGGCTGTTCAAAATGCTGCCGGGGGCATTCATGGTCGAAGGGCAGCGTGTCACCCTCACCCGATATGTTGCACCGCGTAACGACGAACCAAAGCGCTCCAACTCGGGCTCACGCAAGGTTGCTAACGTGCAGGCGAAGGTTGCAATGCCGTCACGCATCTGGGTGGAGGGCATCCACGATGCTGCGATCGTTGAGCAGGTGTGGGGGCACGACCTGCGTGTTGAGGGGGTTGTCGTCGAGTATCTGGAAGGGCTAGACAACCTGCAGATGCGTCTCGACGAGTTCCAGCCTGGACCGGACCGTCGCGTCGGTGTGCTCGCCGATCACCTCATTAGGGGGACTAAGGAGGCTCGGCTCGTCGAAAATGTAGGACCTCATGTGTTGGTGACGGGGCACCCCTACATCGATATCTGGGCTGCGGTGAAACCGAAGAGCGTCGGCATCGCCGCCTGGCCGGAGGTTCCGTACGGCGAAGACTGGAAGACGGGCGTGTGCCGTCGCTTGGGTTGGTCTGATCCAAAGGAAGGCTGGCGCCGCGTTTCATCGTCCGTGCGCACTTTCCGCGACTTGGATTCAACACTTATCGGTGCAGTTGAGAGACTGGTGGACTTCGTCACTAATCCCGAGCTCACGAAGGAAGATCTCACACACATGTAAGATTTGCGCCGTGGGAGCATTGATTTGGTTTATTGTCGCGGCAGGTTTCGCGCTACTCGAGCTTGGCGTGGGCGAATTGACGCTGCTCATGCTCGCTGCGGGTGCGTTGACAACATCGGGGGTCGCCTTATTCGACGTTCCACTTGCAGCTGAAGTCGCGGTGTTTATCGCTTCCTCGTTGCTGTTCTGGTTCTTCCTAAGGCCACGTCTGCGCAAGCGGATGGATAAGCCGCTGGTGCTCGATGAGACGCCACGCGCGCTCGTCGGAAGTCGTGCAGAGGTTGTCGAGGACATCGGCCCCGGGGGTGGGCAAGTGCGTTTCGACGGCAGCCTGTGGTCGGCACGCGCCCTGGATCCGGCAAAAACTATTCCTGCAGGTTCCCACGTGACCGTTTACGATATCGACGGACCCGTAGCCGTCGTTTGGAAGGAGTCCTAAATGGGTGGGTTAGTCACCTTCGCCGTCATACTTATTCTGTTTATCGCGCTGCTTACAGCGTCGATCAAACTGATTCCGCAGGGAGAAGCTGCGGTTATTGAGCGTCTGGGACGCTACACGCGCACTGCGTCCGGTGGGTTGACGTTCCTGGTGCCGTATATCGACCGCATCCGTGCGCGCGTAGACACGCGTGAGCGCGTGGTGTCGTTCCCGCCCCAGGCAGTAATTACCCAGGACAACCTGACCGTGGCGATTGACACGGTGGTGACGTTCCAGATCAACGAGCCTGCGAAGGCCATCTACGGCGTGGACAACTACCTCGTCGGTGTGGAGCAGATTTCGACGGCAACGCTGCGTGACGTCGTTGGTGGCATGACGCTTGAGGAGACACTGACCTCTCGCGAAACCATTAACCGCCGCCTGCGCGGTGAGCTAGATGCTGCGACCGCAAAGTGGGGCCTGCGCATTAGCCGCGTGGAGCTCAAGGCGATTGATCCGCCACCGTCGATTCAGCAGTCCATGGAGATGCAGATGAAGGCGGACCGCGAAAAGCGCGCGATGATCCTCACCGCTGAAGGTAAGCGCGAGTCCGACATCAAAACCGCTGAGGGTGAAAAGCAGGCTCGCATTCTTTCTGCCGAGGGTGAGAAGCACGCAGCGATTCTCGCCGCTGAGGCTGAGCGTCAAGCAATGATGCTGCGCGCCGAAGGTGAGCGTGCCGCGAAGTACCTCGCTGCGCAGGGTGAGGCGCGTGCGATCCAAAAGGTGAACGCCGCGATTAAGTCCTCTGGAGTGACGCCGGAACTCCTGGCATACCAGTACCTGGACCAGTTGCCGAAGATTGCCAACAACGAGGCGGCCACGATGTGGATGATTCCGTCCCAGTTCGGCGATTCGTTGCAGCAGTTTGCCAAGGCGTTTGCCAACAAGGACGACGACGGAGTGTTCCGCTACGAGGCGGCGCAGGTTGACGAGCGCGATCTTGAGATGGCCGATGAGGGCAATCCGGAGCGTTGGTTCGACACCTCGACCGACCCGGAGCTAGCCAAGGCGCTTGCAGAGGCCCGCGCGGTGGCGAACAAACACGTAGACGATCCAGATCCGACCCAACCTACCGCTGGCACGGCTTCCAGCGACTCGGGGTTGCGAGAGATCAGTGCCCCTGCGAACAAGCCGACCGATTTCGGGTTCAATGACCAGGTGTCGAACCCGCTTAATCAGCCAGATCAGCAGCCCGAGTAATCAGGTTGAGGGCCAGTTGCCAGCCGGCTTGTTCGGCTGGCCATCCCGCTGCCTGGAGCCTCTGGCTGATTGCCTGCTTGGATATGCCGAGCTCGGCTGCTGCTTCATTCTGATTCAGCCCGCGGCGCACGAGCGAGGTCGCTTCTCGTCCCTCGAATGTCCGCTTGTGCAGCACGTGGGCTAGCAGGGCGAATGCGGCAGCGATATCCGCAGCCTCAGTAGTTGCGCCTTGCTTGTCGACGACCACACGCACCTGGCCCGCTTTCACCCCAACCGCCTTTGAGGCAGCTTTCAAGGCATCGCTGTTGCTTGCAGCGACCCCTAGGCCGATGGCCCAGTTGCCGTCGGAGAGCAGCGCCATGATCAGGTTTAACGAAGCCTCAGCGTCATCCACCAGGGTGCGGATATCTTCAACACCGAGCACTTCAAACGGGCTGATGCCTGGGAGAGTGCCAAGCGCCTCCGCGGAACGCTCGACGACGGCAGCACGCCCTTTTTCGCGGCCCCTGTATTTCGCATGCACGGCAATCATGGCTGCCAATACTACGCGGGTCTACCCGTGAGCCTTTACTTACGCGCCGGAAGTCGTGCGTCGAGAATCAACCCGCTAAGGCCAATCACTGCCAATACAGCCATCACTGCGATGACCACAGGGTTTGCCTCACCCGTGAGGGTGTCGCCAAAGATAGTGACCAACACGGTTCCTGGAAGTGAACCCGCAAACGTTGCGATGGCAAACGGCAACACCGGAACGCGCGTGAGCGCTGCTGCGTAGTTGAGGACGGAAAATGGAACGGCTGCAATGAGGCGCAGGCTGAAAATCGCGAGCCAGCCGCGTTCTTCGAGGCGCCGGTTGATCTGCTCAACAGCAGGATGTGTCAGCCGCGGTTCTACCCAATCCCGCAGCAGAGTGCGCACGATCAACAGTGAGATAACTGCGCTGACTGTCGTCGCGGTAATCGCGATCAAGATCCCTTGTACCGAACCGAAAAGAATGCCGGCAGAGACGGTCATCACGGTGCGCGGGATAGGGAATTGGGTAATCAAGATATAGAGCAGCCAGAACGCTACTGGGAACCAGGGGCCGAGTGTGTCAGCCCAGGTGCGAAGTGTGGAGAGTGGTGGGACGTCGAGAAACACCCAGCCCGCTATGAACACGACGATAAGCGCTGCGAGTACGAGCTTGTTGCGGGCGGAACCCGATATCTTGGGCATACGCACTCCTCGACCATGTCTGTAAATATAAATGTCCCGCTCCGCAGTTCTATTGACTGCTGAGCGGGACTTATCTGTGCCCGGAGGGGGACTTGAACCCCCACGTCCGTTAATAGGACACTAGCACCTCAAGCTAGCGCGTCTGCCATTCCGCCACCCGGGCTAGGGTGTTTGTTCAGCCTCTCGGCTGGGCACCTGCACTACTATAGGGTCGGTTCTTGCAGGTACCAAATCGCCAGCATAACGCGCAGATTCTGCTAAATTTTGCGGGGTGATAGCTCCACCGCGCAGAATGCTGACGTACCGCTGGTTCGTCCCACAAGTTCCGCCTGCTCATGACCCCGCCCGGCTCCACCCGGCGCGATGGGAGGAAGGTAACCGGGTCGTTCGGGACATGGTTTCCGCGTATCCGGGTGTGCTCGCACTGCATATTCTGAGCTACCTTTTTGGCTCCGGTATCGCAGCGTTCGTGCCGGTGGTGGTCGGCATGATCGTGGACGGTCTCCTTGGCGAAGAAACGTTTAACGCGTGGTGGCTGTTTGCGGTACTGGTGGGCATTTTTGTTTTGTCGTTCATTGGTGAGGCAACCGGCGACGGCCTTGCGGCAGCGTCGGTTGGCCGGGTTACCCACAACGCCCGGTTACACTTATCCTCCGGAGTGCTGCGCGATGGTGCAGGCGCGATGAGCCCGGGTACGGTGCTCAACACGATCGATGCAGACGCAAGCACGGTCGGACGGTACCGCGAACTGCTGTCGTTTCCGCTTATGGCGATCGGTTATGCCGCGGGTGCAGTGGTGGCGATGTGGTCTGTGTCCCCGTGGGTGGCACTTGCCATTCCGGTTAGCGCGATGATCATTGGGCTTTTTGCGGCGTGGACCGCAGGACCAGTGACACGGATCTCGTTGAAGCGTCGCGCTGCGGAAGCGGATGTCGCGGGCTTGGCCACGGATGTCTCTCAAGGCATTCGTGCTGTGAAGGGCCTTGGCGCGGGTGCATCTGTTGCACAACGTTTTGCAGTTGAGACGGCCAACGCCAGGACATTGATCTTGAAGCACCTGAAGGTTGAAGTCGGGCTGGGCTTTGTTCGTCTTGTGGTGGCTTGGCTGTGCAATCTGGCGATCGTGGCACTTGCTGCCTGGTTGACGCTTCGCGGAGAGATCACGCCTGGGCAGATGACATCGGTTGCGCTGCTAGTGCCGCCTGCGCTGAATATGGCGGGATTTGCCTTCGGTGACCTAGCTAGTGGGTGGGGCAGGGCGGTTGCCAGTGGCAAGCGCATCGTGGAGTTGCACCATGCAGCCGAAAAGGTGTCTGAGCCGCAGCCAACCTCCAACGCGATCCCCGGTCCAGGGCTGTGGATCCTCGCTCCGGATGAGCGATCGTTTGCGGTCGTTGAGGCATGGGCGGAGCGTGAGGGGGTGCTGTTCCCACCGCACACCGTCAACGTATTTGAGGGCACGATCGCGGATAACGTGAATCCGCGCGGTGATTTGCCGGCAGTCGTCGTCAAGCAGGCGCTCGCTGCGGCGCATTGCCAGGACATTCTGCGTCGCCTCGGAGGTGTCCGAGAGAACGGTGAATTGCCTGATGCGCCGCTGGGGGAGGCGGGGCTGAATTTGTCGGGCGGGCAGCGGCAACGTGTGGCACTTGCACGCGCACTCGCAGCGGATCCGGACGTGCTCATTTTGGACGACCCAACAACAGGGCTGGACTCTGTCACCCAAGCTGACGTCGTTGCGGCGGTTAAGACGCTACGCGCGGACAAAACAACCATAGTGATCACTGGAAATGCCGCGTGGCGCTCTGCAGGTAACGCATTGGAGGTGCAGTAAATGAAGCGTGAATACGAGCGCGTCGATGCCGTTGCCCCCGCTGGGGTGAAGGAGACCTTCGCGTACCTTGCGGAACTGCCGAACGCACTGGATCGTCGGTGGTGGGTAATGCTGTTGAGTATCCAGGCTGTGATCGTTGCTGTGAACACGACACAGTCGAACCTGTTTGGGCGCAGCGTTGACCCGTTGATCGGTGGCTCGATACCCGGGCTCGGCTCTGGCAGCAGTGCTTTTATTTGGGCCATCGCATTGGCAATGTTTTGCATGCTGATCGAGCTGTCCCTCCGTGGTCTGGGCAACTATGTGGTGGGCCAGAAGGTCGCCCGTGCGTCGATCGATCTGCGCCGTCGTTGCCTCGACGCTATCTTGCGCGCGCCTGTGCCGCGGGTGATGGAGTTGGGCACCGGCAACGTGATTACGCGCATGACGAAGGACATCGATGATGTGGTGCAAACGATCACCGCGATCGGATCCAGGGTCCTCACCACAGCCTTCGTGTTTCCGATTACCTTTCTCGGGCTTTTGCTTATCGACGTCCGCTTTGCCCTCATCCTCGTCATAGTCGGTATCTGCACGTACCCGTTCGCGCGAGCCGTTGTGCGTGCAATCCCTGCTGCATCAAACGCAGTGAGTGTGGCGGAGGCTCGTAGAAACGCAGTGCTGCTTGATACGGTGCGTGGCCTGCCGACGCTTCGCGCGTTCGGACTAGAACGTTGGGCGCTTGGGCGCATGCGTCGCACCTCCTGGGGTGCGGTGGAGGCGACGATGGATCGTGTGCCCTGGTTCATTCGTCTCATGGGCATCGGACAGTTCGCCTTCGCAGCATGGGTGCTGCTCACTCTTGGTGGGGGTGCCTGGTTGGTGTCTACAGGCGCTGTGACACCTGGGGAGGCCAGCGCTGCTGTGTTCATGGTGATCCGTGCTGAGGTCGTCGTGTTTAATGCGCTGTTTTTCATCGGAGAGCTCCAAAGCGCCGCCACGTCTGTTGGGCGCGCGGTGAGTTTGGCCAAACTAGCGGACGGCCGAGCGGCCACCGTGGTACCCGATGACCTCGATGCGCCTGAAGACGTTGAGATCAACCACGTGTCCTTTGCCTACCCCGGCGGAGCTAACGTTCTTGAGGACCTTTCGGTGACGCTCGCAGCGGGCACGACGACGGCGCTCGTCGGCACTTCTGGCGCGGGCAAATCCACGCTGGCAGCGCTTATCGCAGGCTTGGTGGAGCCGACTTCGGGGAGCATCCGAGTTGGTAGGGTAGATACCTCCCAAGTCAGCGACGTCTGGACTGCGAAGAACGTCACCCTGCTCACCCAGGACGTGCATATCTTCGCGGGCACGCTGCGCGAAGACCTGTCTATGGCTGCTCCGGGAAGTGACGACACTGTTTTGCTCAAGGCGCTCGCCAGTGTCGGGTTGGATCCGAACAGCACGCAGTTTGCCCGACTCTTCCCCAATGGGCTCGACACCGCTGTGGGAGCAGGCGCAGATGACCTCCCACCCGAGGTGGAGCAACAGGTCGCGCTCGCGCGTGTGGCGTTGGCAGGTCCGAAGATCCTCATCCTGGACGAAGCGACAGCAGAGGCGGGCAGTGATGCCACAAACATGCTCGAAGATGCTGCTGCAAGGATTACTGAAGGCACGACGGCGTTGGTTGTCGCGCATCGCCTCGATCAAGCTGCAACCGCTGATCGCATCCTGGTGATGGAAGCAGGACGCATTATCGAAGACGGCACCCATGCCGAGCTTCTTGCTGCCGGCGGGAGATACGCACAACTCTTTGAGGCGTGGAGTGGCGAGGGTCACTGATTTTCGGGTAGGAATGGGTCTATGACTGCTTCCTATGTTTCAGACCGTTTCCCCGGCCCCGACCCGTATGCGCCCCTGGCGGACGTGCCTTCGTTCACGGTGACCTCGGATGACATTGTTGACGGCGAGCGTCTCAACGACACACTTGCCGGCGATAACGCCACCAGCCCGCAGCTTGCGTGGGAAGGTGCGCCTGAGGGGACGAAGACCTACGCAGTGACGTGCTTCGACCCGGACGCACCAACCGCGTCAGGTTTTTGGCACTGGTCCGCGTTCAACATCCCGGCAGATATTACCGAGCTGCCTGCTGGCGCAGGCGCCAAGGAGGACCTGGGCGTCGGCGCGGTTGTGCTCACCGGTGATTCCGGAGTTAAAGGGTTCTACGGCGCAAACCCGCCGGCAGGCCACGGGCCGCACCGCTACCTGTTCGTAGTCCACGCGGTGGACACGGAATTGCCGGCAGATCAGATCGCGAACCCAACGCAGCTCGGGTTCAACCTGAACTTCCACTCGTTGGGCCGGGCAATCATCTGGGGTTGGTACGAGAACCAGTAGTATTCGGCGAATGGTACCTGTGCAGCTTCGCGTCGGCGGCGCCTTTTTAGGTCTTGCCGCCGCACTCGTCCTCTATGCAGTCGTCGGATTTACCCGTGGTGATGAGGGGTTTGTGATCACCCCTCAGGTGCTCACGGTGCTTGTGGCTGTCGCTCTCGTCGGTGCGTTTGCGACCACGAACAAAGAGCAGCAAGGCTCGCGCACGCAGGTTATCGCCCTTTTCATCGCGATCGTCTTGATCGGCCTTGGGGTAATTTTGCCGAACACCGCATTATTCACGACGACGCCGGTGTGGCTTGTCGCTTGGGCTATCGCTGCGGGCTTCTGCGCCGTGATTCTACGGCGCAGCGTGCAACCGAAGGCCTAGAGCGCTTTCCACTCAAGCCCACTGCCCACGGCCTGCTCAATAGAGTTCAGACCGTGGGCCTTAATCTGTGCAGCAATGCCCCGGTGGATATCCCGGATCCAACCCGGGCCGCCGTAGATGAATGGCGTGTAGCCCTGCAACAGATTGGCACCTGAAGTGATGCGTTCCCACGCCTGTTGGGGTGTGGAGATACCGCCAACACTGATGATCGCCAATTGGCCGCCGATGCGGTCGTAGAGGCGCTTGAGCACCTCGAGTGAGCGTGCCGCAACGGGTGCACCAGAGATGCCACCCGCACCCATGGCTGCAACCTCGTCTGCATTGGTGTGCAGCCCGTCGCGGGAGATCGTGGTGTTGGTCGCCACGATGCCGTCGAGTCCAAGTTCGACAGCGAGGTCTGCAACAGCGTCGATGTCCTCGTCCGAAAGATCTGGCGCGATCTTGACCAGCACCGGGGTGGTGGTCGACTCTTTCACCACGGAAAGGATGGGGCGAAGCTCCTCCACCGCCTGCAGGTCGCGAAGACCCGGCGTGTTCGGGGAGGACACGTTGACCACGAGATAGTCGGCCAGCGGGCCAAGGGCGGTAGCGGTTGCGCGGTAGTCGGCGACAGCGTCTTCGGCGGTCTTGTTCTTGCCGATGTTAATCCCGACGATGTCGTCGGACTTCCTGCTGCGCAGGTTATCTGCGACAACGAGTGCACCCTTGTTGTTGAACCCCATACGGTTCAAAATTGCCTTGTCCGCGGGAAGGCGGAACAGGCGTGGGGCGGGATTACCCGGCTGCGGCTTCGGGGTCACCGTGCCCATCTCTGCGTAGCCGAAGCCAACGGCGCCCCAGGCGTCGATAGCTTCAGCGTTTTTATCAAACCCAGCCGCAAGTCCGAGCGGGGCAGGGAAGTCAACGCCGAACACTGTCTGGCGCAGCACGGGGTCGTGGACGCGTACAACCTTCTCGAGTGCGCGGTTGATGGGACTCGCGGCATCCAGCACACGCAGGCCACCGCTGATGATGCCGTGGATGCGCTCCGGCGGGATGCGGAACATCAGTTGCAGGGCGCGGTCGTAAAGACTCATGTTGGTCTCCTAGTTAATCTGCTCGTCGGGTGCGACGATTTGGATACCATCGCCGGTGGCGGATGCGAGGACGACGGTGCCGTCATCAAGCGAAATGATGCTCTGAGCGTTCGCGACAGTGGCGAAACTCTTCTTTTCGATCGGCACACCCTGGGAGATGTCGTATCCGGTTGCGGTGTTTTCAGCCAAGGAACTTACCCATGCAAGGCGTTGCGACGAATCCCACGCGACGTCCCACGGGCCTTCCGGCACAGGTGCGCTCTGCTGGAGACGAATGATGTCGTCGGTGGTGTAGACGTGGATCTGGTTGCCAGTCGAATCGGCGGCGAGCACAAGCCCGTGCTCGCCTGCGGCAACCTTGCCCACGCCAAGGCCAACGCGCAGCGTGCCACCCTGGCGGGAGCCCTGCCAGTCGATATCCTGGATGGTGGTGTCGAAGCTGCTGATGCGAACTACCGCGTCATCTTGGCCGTCAAGGGCAACCGCCTGCAGCTGGTCGGTCTCGCGGGCAACATCGATCGTGTCCGACAGTTCCCCGTCCTTAAACACCCACACTTTGCGCTCCGTATCGCTTGCAGCGAGCACTTCACCGCTGGAAACAACAGTCGCCGAAGTCACCGGAAGGTCGGTGCTAATAGTTTGCGCGGCTTGGCCGAAGACGTTGACAGCCCCATCACACGCCACTGCGAACGACCCATCGCTGGCAGATACATCCCCGCACGACGCGTCGAGTGGATGCTCTTCAGCCTTGCCGTTGGCAATGTCGTCGATCGACCCAATCAGTAGAGCGTTTTCTGTGCGCACCCCGACAACACCGTTTGTCGTGTCGAGGTCGCGCACAGCCTCAAACTGCACTACACGCCCAGCCGGGTTCTCGCTCGCAGGGGACTGGGCGGGTTCGGCGCTGCCCATGTTGGCTGCGGCGTCGCCACCCGCCTCCTCGATTTTTGCGTTCGGGGTGGCGCTGCATGCTGCCAGCGCGAGCGGTAACACCGCGCTAAGGCAGAGTGCGGCAGTAAAACGGGAAGCAGTACGTCGAACAATCACGCACGTAAGCCTAGCAATCAGCCTGCTGCGTTCAGTGATCAAGCGCGGTGCGGAGTAGGGTGTGCAGCCATGATGTCGTGGCTACAGGTGATCGTCCTCTCCATCGTGCAGGGCTTGACGGAGTTTCTCCCGGTGTCCTCGTCGGGTCACCTCCGTATCGTCTCAGAGTTGTTTTGGGGGGAGGACGCTGGCGCAAGTTTTACCGCTGTGATCCAGCTCGGTACCGAGCTTGCCGTACTTGTGTACTTTGCCAAGGACATTTGGCGGATTCTCACCGCGTGGTTCGCTGGACTGTTCGACAAGGCCAAGCGAGGGTTTGATTACCGCATGGGCTGGATGGTCATCGCCGGCACGATCCCAGTCGGGTTGGCAGGTGTGTTGCTGAAGGACCTGATTCGCGAAAACTTCCGCAACTTGTGGATCACCGCGACCGTGCTCATTTTGTTCTCTCTGGTGTTCATTCTTGCGGAACGCCGCGGCAAGAAGTCTCGTGGGTTTGAGGAGCTGACCATGAAGGACGCCGTTCTCATGGGCCTGTGGCAGTGCCTAGCGCTGATTCCTGGTGTGTCGCGCTCCGGCGGAACGATCTCGGGTGGTTTGTTCCTCAACCTCGACCGCGAGGTTGCTACCCGGTTTAGCTTCCTTCTGGCTATCCCCGCGGTACTCGCGTCTGGTCTGTTCTCCTTGCCCGATGCGTTTGACCCGCAAGCGGGACAGGCTGCCTCCGGAATGCAGCTGCTTGTCGGCTCCGGAATTGGCTTTATCGTCGGTTACATCTCCATTGCGTGGTTGCTGAAGTTCGTTTCTAACCACTCGTTTGCCTGGTTCGCTGCCTACCGCATCCCACTCGGTGTCATTGTGATGATTCTGCTTGGCACTGGTGTCATGCAGCCTGTGTAGGGTTGGGCGCATGCAAGCTTGGCCGAACCCAATTGTTCCTAACGTTGCCGGCACTTCGGTGCCACTGAAGCTCTACGACACCGCTGATCAGCAGGTGAAACCTGTGGATACCACGCCGGATGCGAAGGGCGAAGTGGGGTTGTATGTCTGCGGTATCACTCCATACGACTCGACCCACCTGGGACACGCTGCCACCTATCTCACATTCGACCTTGTGCAGCGTCAGCTGATCGCTAACGGTCACAAGGTGCACTATGTACAGAACATCACCGATGTTGATGACCCTCTGTTCGAGCGAGCCGAGCGTGACGGTGTGGATTGGCGCGAACTCGGCTCAAGCCAGATCGATCTGTTCCGCAGTGACATGGAGATTCTCTCCGTCATCCCGCCGCGCGATTACATCGGCGCGATGGAGTCTGTCGATGAGGTCATCGAGATGGTGCAGAAGCTTCTCGACGAAGGCGTGGCCTACACACTCGACCATGGCGATGTGTATGCCTCGATCGATGCAACCGAGCAGTTTGGCTACGAGTCGAACCTCGACCGAGCAACGATGGAGGAGTACTTCGCTGAACGCGGTGGCGACCCGGAGCGTGAAGGCAAGCGCGACAAGCTTGACGCGCTGATCTGGCGTGGTCACCGTGAGGGCGAGCCAGCCTGGGACTCGCCGTTCGGCCCAGGTCGTCCGGGATGGCACGTGGAGTGCTCCGCGATTGCGACGAACCGCTTAGGGGCAAGTTTCGCGATCCAAGGTGGCGGTTCGGACCTGGCGTTTCCGCACCACGAGTTCTCAGCCGCGCACGCAGAGGCCGCGCTGCACGTGGACCGGATGGCCGGCCACTATGTGCACGCGGGCATGATCGCACTTGATGGTGTCAAGATGTCGAAGTCACTAGGTAACCTCGTCTTTGTTCACAAGCTCACCGAGCAAGGCCACGAGGCTTCCGCGATCCGGCTGGCGGTGTTTTCCCAGCACTACCGGGAAGACCGTGATTTCTCCGACGCGATTCTTCACACTGCTGAGGAGCGACTCGACCGGTGGCGTGAGGCTCTGGCGAACGAGGTGTCTGAAGACGAGGCGCTCGGTGTCGTCGATAAATTGCGCGCTGCGCTGGCAGACGACCTTGACACGCCCACAGCTCTTCGTGTGGTCGATGAAGCACGGGGCGACTACGACGGTGTGATTGCAACAGCACTTGATGGACTGCTTGGTGTGCATCTCTAGGCCTCATCCAGCACAATGGTGGTCATGAGCGCAGCAGCACACACGATTCGTGCCCAGTTCCAGCCTGAGGTCGACGAGTTTATCGATGACCTGACGATGTTCGCCTCAGGCTCCTACCTTTCTGAGGAAGACAAGGAGTTGTGGGACGAGCCATTCGACCCGTCCGTGTTGCCTGAGTTGCGGAAAATGCTCGAGCATTACCTCGACGAGGTCGACGCACTCGGTTCCCAGCCAGAGGACCAGCAACTGGTGGGGCTAGTTGGCCCGTTCTACGAGCGCTTGGAGGCGTTCAATGTCCGTCATGCGGACGCGGTGCTTGAGCCAGAAGAAAAAGCAGATATTGAGACGCTCGTGATTCGGGTGTGCACCGCGGCGGGCGCGACCGATGAGGCGCTAGAAGCGCTGCCGGAATTTGAGTAGGCAGCGTCCGGCGGCCGTCTTCTGGGATATGGACGGCACGCTGATAGACACAGAGCCGCTCTGGGGACAGGCGACCTACGAGTTAGGGGAGTTGCTTGGTCGGCCACTGACCCCAGAGGTTCGCGAGCGCACCATTGGCGGGAGTTTCCCGAACACGCTTCGCATTGTGGCGCAGTGGGCGGAGCACACACTGACTGACGGCGACGAACAGCGATATAAAGATTGGATGTTCGGTCGAATGGCTGAACTGTTTTCTGCAGGTATCGAATGCAACCCAGGGATTCTTGAAGTGCTGCAGTCGCTGAAGGAAGACCACATGCCTATGTTCGTGACGACGAATACAGAACGCGTCCTGGCAGATCCGTGCATTGATGCGATTGGGCGTGCGTTCTTCACCGGCACCATTACTGGCGACGAAGTGATCCACCCGAAACCTGCCCCCGACATGTACCTCGAAGCAGCCCGGCGCGTCGGCGCCGCTTCGCAAGACTGTCTCGTGGTCGAGGACTCGTTCAGTGGTATGTCAGCTGCGGCTGCAGCGGGATGTGCAGTGTTGGGGCTCGCGGATCATGTACCTGCCGGTGTGTATCGGTTTGATCCCCACCTGTTTGTGGGGGCCAGTGCCGACGACGTTTACCGCTGGTTTGCTGCAGCCTGCGGGGCGTAGGTGTCACGCGCACAATCGTCGAGAGGCTTCGCTTTGCTACGTATAGTGGTGTGCCATGAGCACTCGTATTGAAGAAGACCTGCTTGGCAAGGCTGAAGTCCCCGCTGATGTGTACTACGGAGTGCATACGCAGCGAGCAGTAGACAACTTCAAGTTGTCGGCCAGCACCCTGAACGATTTGCCGGAGTTCATCCGTGGCATGGCCCAAGTCAAGAAAGCTACCGCTATTGCGAACCGTCGCCTGCATGTGTTGCCGCGCGAGAAAGCCGAAGCAATTGCGTGGGCCTGCGACCAGATTCTGGAAGAGGGACGCTGCATGGATCAGTTCCCGATCGACCTGTTCCAGGGTGGCGCGGGTACCTCGGCAAACATGAACACGAACGAGGTGGTGGCTAACCTCGCACTGGAATACGTTGGTGCTGAGAAGGGCTCCTACGACATCATCAATCCGAACGATGATGTGAATATGTCCCAGTCCACCAACGATGCGTACCCGACTGGTCTGCGTCTCGGTGTGTACTACGCGGTGCAGGGCTTGCTTGAGGAGCTCGACGAGCTGCAGAAGGCACTGCGCGCGAAAGGCGACGAGTTTTCCGACATCATCAAAATGGGTCGTACTCAGTTGCAGGACGCGGTTCCGATGACGCTGGGTCAGGAATTCACTGCGTTTGGCGCAAACCTCAATGAAGAGCAGCGCACCATCAGCAACGCTGCGACGTCCCTGCTGGAAGTCAACCTTGGCGCAACCGCAATCGGTACGGGAATTAACACTCCGAACGGCTACAAAGATCAGGTTGTCACGGCACTTCGCGAGGTCACCGGCCTGGACATCCAGGCCTCTCCGGATCTGATCGAAGCCACTTCGGATACCGGCGACTACGTCATGATGCACGGCGCTATCAAGCGTGCGGCAATGAAGCTCTCCAAGATGTGTAACGACCTGCGTCTGCTGTCGTCCGGTCCTCGCGCTGGTCTGAACGAGATCAACCTTCCGGAGCGCCAGGCTGGTTCCTCGATCATGCCGGCCAAGGTCAACCCGGTTATCCCGGAGGTTGTCAACCAGGTGTGCTTCAAGGTCTTCGGCAACGACGTGACGGTCTCCATGGCTGCTGAGGCAGGTCAGCTCCAGCTCAACGTCATGGAGCCGGTCATTGCTCAGTCCTTGTTTGAGTCGATCCGTCTGCTGGCCAATGCGGCACGTACGCTGCGCGAGAAGTGCGTTGTGGGCATCACTGCGAACAAGGACGTGTGCGAGGCTTACGTGACTAACTCGATCGGCATCGTCACCTATCTCAACCCGGTGATTGGTCACCATAACGGCGACATCATTGGCCGTGAGGCTGCTTCCACCGGTAAGAGTGTCTATGACCTAGTGCTGGAGAAGGGCCTTATTGAGGAAGAGGATTTGAAGCGGTTGCTGAGCAAGGAAAACCTCATGCACCCGGAATTCCGCGGCAAGCTCTACGTTGATGAGGACGACGCTAATTAGGTTTTAAAACCGCATTTCCTTCCGCGTCAGCGGTGAACCGGGGCAGGGTGGTAGCCAATCTCACACCTGCCCCGTTTCCTTTTGGTGTGATCAATACGGGATAATGGCGGAAGTTCTTACTAGCCCGTAATGAAGGAGCGCACACCATGTTGGTTGCCTTGCACACCCTCATTCTTTTTGGGGCAATCGTGTTGGGTGCACGCATTGGCTCGATCGCGATCGGTTTCGCCGGGGGATTGGGGGTGCTGCTTCTCGGCGCAACCGGTATGCCGGTCACCGCAGATGCAATTCCGTTTGATGTCATCGGCATCATCATGTGCGTTATCGCAGCCATCTCTGCAATGCAGCTCGCGGGTGGCATGCAGTATCTCGTGGATCTTGCGGAGCGACTCTTACGCAGGAACCCTAAGCGCATCACTGTGTACGCCCCGGTGGTGACGTGGTTGATGACAGTCTTCGCGGGAACGGGGCATACGGCATTTTCCACGATGCCGGTTATTACAGAGGTAGCTAAGGAAGGAAACGTTCGTCCTTCGCGCCCGCTGTCAGCGGCCGTGATCGCTTCGCAGATGGCGATCGTCGCTTCACCAATCTCTGCAGCAGTTGTGTTCATGGCGTCAGCGCTGGAACCACTTGGGGTGGGGTATCTCCAGATTCTTGCGGTGATGCTTCCTGCGACGTTCCTGGCAATTTTCCCGACGGCGTGGGTTGCCAATCACATGGGCAGTGAGCTTGACGACGACCCCGTGTACCGCAAACGCAAGGCCGCTGGGCTCGTCGCAACGCATCAAGGTCACGATGATTACGTTCCCGCACCAGGTGCGAAGCGTTCGGTCGCTATCTTTCTGGCTGCGATCGTCATTGTGATGGTCTATGCAACGCTGATTTCGGATCAGATTGGCCTGATTGCGGAGCCAACAGTGCCACGTAACGAGGCAATCATGGCCATCATGCTCAGCGCCGCGGTCGTCATCATTATGAGCACCCGCACTGCTGCCGCGGAGATTCTGAACACCCAAGTCTTTCGATCTGGCATGTCCGCATGTGTCTGCGTTCTCGGCGTGGCGTGGCTGGGTACGACGTATATCAACTACTACATCGACGACATCCAAAACATCGCCGGTAACGTGCTGACGTCAAAACCCTGGCTGCTCGCGGTCGTGCTCTTCGTCGCCGCATCACTGTTGTATTCACAAGCCGCTACGGCGAAAGCGCTCATCCCCGCCGCATTGGCGATCGGGGTAAGCCCACTCACCGCACTTGCAGCATTCCCGGCGGTCTCCGCACTATTCGTCCTGCCCACATACCCAACGCTGCTCGCGGCAGTAGAGATGGACGACACGGGCTCGACACGCATTGGCAAGTACGTGTTTGACCACCCATTCCTCATCCCCGGAGTGGTCTGCATTTTAGTCAGCGTAATCCTGGGATACCTCATCGGTGCAGCGGTAGTGTGAGATGCATGACTGCACAACCGTTGACTGACGTCGAAATCGCTCAAGCACACGAACTCGAACCCATCACCGACATTGCCGCCCGGGCCGGCGTGGATGAGGATGCGCTCATCCCGTACGGCAAGTACATGGCCAAGGTGGACATCAACAAAACCCCGAAGGGCAAGCCGGGCAAGCTCGTCCTGGTGACCGGTGTGTCCCCAACCCCGGCTGGTGAGGGCAAGTCCACCATGCTGATCGGTTTGACCGATGCATTGGCAAAGCTTGGCCACAAGGCGATGGTGGCGCTTCGCGAGCCTTCGCTCGGCCCGGTCATGGGCGTCAAGGGTGGTGCAGCAGGTGGCGGCTACTCCCAGGTCGTTCCGATGGAGCAGATCAACCTGCACTTCACCGGCGACTTCCACGCCATCACCAGCGCCAACAACACCCTGGCTGCGCTGATCGACAACCACATCCATCAGGGCAATGAGCTCAACATCGACCCGCGTCGCGTGACCTGGCAGCGTTGCGTGGACGTGAACGACCGCGTGCTGCGCAACGTCATTACCGGCCTCGGAGGCCCGACCTCGGGCGTTCCGGCAGAGACCGGCTTCACCATCACGGCTGCGTCCGAGATTATGGCGATCCTTGGCCTGGCCACGGACCTGGAGGATCTGAAGCGTCGCCTCGCGGCGATCACCATCGGTCTGACGTACGACGGCAAGCCGGTCACTGCCGGTGAGATCGGGGCACAGGGCGCGATGGCCGCTCTGCTCAAGGACGCTGTGAACCCGAACCTGGTGCAGACGCTCGGCGGCACTCCGGCGTTTATCCACGGCGGACCGTTTGCCAATATCGCACACGGCTGCAACACGCTCATCGCAACCCGCACGGCACTCGACTACGCCGACATCGTGCTCACCGAGGCCGGCTTTGGTTCTGACCTGGGTGCGGAGAAGTTCTTCGACATCAAGGCACGCTACGGTGATCTGGATGTCGCAGGTGCGGTGATCGTCGCTACGATCCGCTCGATCAAGCACCACGCTGGCATTGCGAAGGAAGACCTTAAGGCTGAAAACGTCGATGCGCTGGCAGAGGGCATCGTGAACCTGGAGCGCCACGTGGAAAACGTGCGCAAGTTCGGCGTCACCCCGGTGGTTGCGCTCAACCGCTTTGTCACCGATACCGACGCCGAGCTCGATTTCGTGCGTAACTGGGCAGAGTCCAAGGGCATTGCGCTTGCCGACGCCAACGTGTGGGCCGAAGGCGGCGCCGGCGCCACCGAGCTCGCTGAAACCCTGCTGGCGAACCTCACTGAGAGCGAATCGCACCCGTTGTACGACCCGGCTGAGGGCGTGGAGAAGTCCATCGAAACCATCGCCAAGGAGATCTACCGCGCAGGCGAGGTGCAGTACTCCGCTGCAGCTCTGAAGGACCTGAAGACGTTGAAGGACAACGGCTTTGACACCCTGCCGGTCTGCGTGTCCAAGACGCAGTACTCCTTCTCCGACGACCCGACGGAACTTGGCGCGCCAGAGGGCCACACCCTGCACGTGCGCAACCTCATCCCGCGCACTGGCGCAGGCTTCGTCCTCGCGCTGACCGGTGATGTGATGACCATGCCTGGCCTGCCGAAGAAGCCGGCTGCCAACAACATCGACGTCGACGAGAACGGCGTAGTCAGCGGACTGTTCTAGTCCTTCTCTGGGGCCGGCTCTTCCTCTGCGCGGGAGCCGGGCCAACCGGGATACTCGGGTGGTGTGCCACCAAACGCTGGACACAGCGACTGGAAGGCGCACCACCCGCAAAGCTTCGACTGCTGCGGGCGGAACGAGCCAGCTTTGCCGTCGGCCTCGATATTCCACCACAACTCCGCGAGGTCGCGCTCGAAGTACTCCAGCTCCTCGCGCGAAGGCGTGAGGATCATTGAGTCCATCACCTTGAGGTACATCAGTTTCAGCTGGGTCGGAACGACGCCGAACAGGCGCCAATAGACCAGCGCGTAGAAGCGCATCTGAAACTGCGCGTCCTGGGAGTAGCGGGGTAGTGGCTTCTTGCCGGTCTTATAGTCGACAACACGTACCTCGCCGGTCTGCGCAATGTCCACTCGGTCGATGAAGCCGCGCACAGGAACCCCGTTGGGCAGTGTGAAATCGACCGGCATTTCTTGTGCGTGCGCGTCGAAGCCGAGCGGGTTTTCCATGGTGAAGTAGCCACGCAGGAGCGTGCGGGCATCCACGAGCAGCTGGTAGTCGTCTTCGACGGGTTCGGCGCAGGTGGGGTCGTCGATACGCATCTGCTCCCACGTCGGCTTGAGCCGCTTCACGGCGGCGGGGTAGGTGCGCTCCTCCCTGGGCCAGGAAAACATCTCCTCCAGGACGGCGTGCACCAGGGTGCCTTTCACCTGCGCTTCCGTGGATGGTTCCGGCAAGCGGTCGATCGCGCGGAACCGATACTGCAGCGGGCAGCGCTTGTAATCGGATGCGCGGGAGGGGGACAGGGCGAGTGGTCGTGGCGTATTGCTGGGAGTCATGGTGCCCAACATCTTAGAGTGGGGGTATGACACAGCCGTTCATCGATTTCATCAGCCAGAGTCCATCCGCCTATCACGCAGCGGAAAACGTCGCCAAAAGCCTCGAGGCAGCAGGGTTTACTCGTCGAGCATTGCTTGACGACGACGCCACCCGCCCCGGTGGCCACCTCATCATCAACGATGGCGCCGTCATTGCGTGGTGGGTCCCGGAAAACCCCAACCCGCGGTTCCGTGTTGTCGGCTCGCACACGGACTCGCCTGGGTTGATGGCCAAGCCCGATCCGGATGTCGTGCGCGAAGGGTTCCGCCAGGTTGCCACCGAGGTCTACGGCGGACCGATCCTGGCGAGCTGGTTTGATCGCGACCTCACCTTCGCAGGACGAGTGGTGACCACCGACCGTAAGGAACACCTCGTGAACACGGGTGCGGTTGCGCGCGTTCCCAACCTGGCTATCCACCTCTACCGGGGTGACATGCCGGAGATCGACCGCCAGGTGCATACCCAGCCGATCCTGGGGGTTGACCGTCCGCTGCTCGAGCTAGCGGCGGAGTCGGCGGGCCTTGCTGCAGACGACATCGTGGCGCACGAACTTATCACCGCGGACGCACAGCGGGGCGAGGTCATCGGTGATCTTCTGGCCGCTGGTCGCCTGGATAACCTGACCAGTGTGTGGGCGTCGCTCGAGGCGATGCTCGCAGCCAAGGACAATGCCCAGGACATTCTGGTGCTTGCCGCGTTTAACCACGAGGAGGTGGGCTCTGCATCCACCGCCGGAGCCGGTGGCCCGATGCTAGAGCGCGTCCTGACCAAGGTGGCGGCAGCATTCGGCGAACCGTCTGAGATTATCGCGAACTCCATCCAGGTTTCCGCCGACGCGGCGCACGCGGTGCACCCGAACTATCCGGGCAAGCACGATCCGACGCACCATCCGTTGATCAACAAGGGCCCGGTGCTGAAGATCAACGCCAACCAGCGCTACGCATCCAATGCAGCGACGGAAGCCGAGTGGATCCTGGCGTGCCGCGCTGCCGGCGTGCCGCACCAAACCTTTGTGGGCAATAACGCTGTGCCGTGCGGGTCGACGATTGGCCCGATTTCCTCGACGCGTCTGGGCCTTCCGACGGTCGATGTGGGTGTGCCGCTTTTGTCCATGCACTCCGCGCGCGAGCTGTGCGGAGTGGACGACATGGATTACTTCGTGCGCGCACTGTCGGCTTTTTACACCGGCGCACAGTAGGGCATACTTACCGGCATGTATTCGGGACCGTTCCAGCCAGGCGACAAGGTGCAGCTCACTGACGCGAAGCGCCGCCACTTCACCATCGAGCTCAAGGAGGGTGGCCAGTTCCACTCCCACAAGGGCATCGTCAGTCACGATGACATCATCGGTGCCGACGAGGGCACGGTGGTCAAGTCCACGCTGGGTTCGGACTACCTCTGCTTCCGCCACCTCCTGGTGGATCACGTCCTGTCCATGCCGCGCGGCGCTGCGGTGATCTACCCGAAGGATGCGGCCCAGATCCTCGTTGAGGGCGACATCTTCATGGGCGCACGCGTGCTGGAGGCGGGTGCCGGCTCCGGCGCGCTGACCATGTCGCTGCTGCGCGCGGTCGGACCCGAGGGGCACGTGTACTCCTACGAGATTCGCGACGACCACCTGGCGTTCGCCAAAGACAACGTCGCTGAATACTTCGGCGGCGAACCAGAATGGTGGACGCCGCGCCTCGGCGACTTCGGCGAGGTCACCCCGGAAGACCTCGACGGCCAGGTGGATCGCGTCATCTTGGACATGGTCGAGCCCTGGCACTTCATCGACACCGTGAAGAACGTGCTCATCCCAGGTGGTGTGTTCATGACGTACGTGGCCACCGTGCCACAGCTGATGAACATTATGGAGGCTATCCGCGAGGCGAAGTGCTTCACTGAGCCGCGCGCCTGGGAGACCCTGCTGCGCGAGTGGAAGGTCGACGGCCTGGCCACCCGCCCGGAGCACCGCATGAACGCACACACCGCGTTTCTGGTCTGGACCCGTAGGCTCGCTGATGGTGTGACGCCGCCGCGTCCGCAGCGTAAGGCTCGTCGATAAGCACTTGCGTCTTAGCGGCGATAGGTAGGCTCGGATCCATGGTTGGACACATTGAAGACGATGCTTTCGGGCCGGAATTGCGCAACCTCAAGCGCGAGAATCAAGATTTGGGGGCGCGCAACAAGCGGCTTGCGGAGTTGCTGAAGTCCAGCCGCGACAAGCTCAATGACCTCTACGTCAAGGTCGAGGAGCTCGGCGAGCCCGCGTCCACCTACGGCATCTACCTCGCCCCGGGTACTCGCGATGGGGAAGCGGAGGTACACACGTCCGGTCGGCGGATGCGTCTGAAAATCTCGCCTTTGGTCGAGCCGCAAGCCCTTGTACCGGGCACGCTTGTGCGCCTCGGCGAGGGGACCGTTGTGGTGGAAGCCTGCGGGTTTACCCCAACTGGGCAGATCGCCACCATGGTGGAACGCATCGGCACAGATCGCGCCGTGGTCGCCGATCAGCAGGGCGCGGAGTCGCTGGTCATGCTCGCCGAACCGCTCCTCAAAACCACGCGTGCAGGCGATACGGTGCTGGTGAACTCATCCGCTGGTTACGCGTTTGAGCGCATCCAGAAAACCGAGGTCAACCAACTCTCGCTCGAAGAGGTCCCGGATGTGACCTACGAAGATATCGGCGGGCTGTCCTCCCAGATTGAGACGATCCAGGACTCCGTCGAGCTGCCGTTTTCCCACCCCGAGCTTTACGCCGCGTACGACCTCACCCCGCCGAAGGGCTTGTTGCTGTACGGCCCTCCGGGTTGCGGCAAGACGCTGATTGCAAAGGCTGTGGCGAACTCGTTGTCGCAGCGTATTGGCGACGGGGGACAGGCGCACTTCATCAACGTCAAAGGCCCCGAGCTGCTGAACAAGTTCGTCGGCGAGACCGAGCGTCGCATTCGCCTTATCTTCGAGCGCGCTCGCGAGCTCGCTTCTGAGGGCAACCCCGTCATCGTCTTCTTCGACGAGATGGAATCGATCTTCCGCACCCGCGGTTCCGGTGTTTCTTCCGACATGGAGACCACCGTGGTGCCGCAGCTGCTGACTGAGATCGACGGCGTGGAGGACATCGCGAACGTCATCGTCATCGGCGCGACCAACCGCGAGGAACTCATCGACCCCGCAATCCTGCGCCCGGGTCGCCTCGACATCAAGGTCCGCGTGTCGCGACCGAACAAGGAGGAAGCCAAGGACATCCTTGCGCGCTACCTCACTGACGAGATCCCACTCGCGGCTCCTCGCAAAGAACTTATCGACGCAGCCGCTGCCGCTCTGTTCGCCCCGCGCCCCTTCGTGCGCCTCGAACTTGTCGACGGCACCGCCGAGGTACTGCACTACTCCGACTTCGTCTCTGGCGCTTTGATTGCCAACGTGGTGGATCGCGCGAAGAAGCTTGCGATCAAGGACCACCTCTCAGGTGTATCTACCGCGGGTGTCACCGCTGATCACCTGCGCGAAGCAGTACGCGACGAGCAAGACGAAAGTGAAGACATGCCGAACACCGCGAACCCAGACGAGTGGGCGCGTATTACTGGCCGTCACGGCAAGCGAGTCGTCGCCGCCGAGGTCATCGGGTAGTAGAGGAGTCTATTCCCCGTAGTGGTAGCGACAAGCCGCAATTCGGATCTCGGTTTCGGTCATTTTGTACACGAGTCGGTGCTCGCTGGTAATCCTCCGGGACCAATAGCCACTGAGCTCATGTTTGAGCGGTTCAGGCTTGCCGATGCCTTGATTGCCGTTGCGTTGAATATCGCGGATGAGCATGTTGATGCGTTTGAGCACACGCTTGTCCGTGGTTTGCCATTCGACATACTCGGCCCAGGCATCTTCGTCCCAAGACAGAATCATCTATCTTCCTCGATGAGCTCATTCTGAACCGACGTTCCTTTTTCCAAGCGTTCGATTCGCTCCTTGAGTACGCGAGCATTCGCTGGGGATTGAAGCAAATAAGAGGTCTCCTTCATCGATTCGTATTCCGCCAGCGAGACAATGACAACCGGATCGTGGCCGGAACGGGTGATGACGACCTCCTCGCAATCGTCAACAACTGTGTTCAGAACCTCCGCATAGTTTGCACGAGATTCCGAGTAAGACATGACTTTCATCATTTGCCTCCAATAACCCCGATAAGTACAACTTCCTGTACAACTCTATTCATTATTGAACGGGCGTGTCAATGAGATCACACAATCCGTGTGACGATCTCAACGGCGAGGTCGAAGTCAGTTGCACTCAAGTGGGCAAAGCTCAACACCAGCCCGTCGCCGCTGTTGGTCCACAGTGCAGATTCGTGACCAGACTCGATACCTGCCTCGAGCAGGCGTTGTTCAAACTCATCCCGTTCGTTTCGTGTGTCAAAACGCACCGTGAGGTCTGCGCCATCGCCGGGCGCGAGTTCGGCACCGTTGATTAACGGAACCAGTCGCTCGTTGAGTACTTTGCGTCGCTGTGCCAGCCCACGATGCACGGCGCGAGATGAGCGGCGAGCGACGCCGTCGTTAAGCAAGTATGCGATGGCACGCTGGGTGACCGAAGAAACTGGCATGCCGAGGACGCTGCGTACCTCGCGCAGCACTTCTGCGGTTGCTGGTGAGGCGACGACGTAGCCGGCCGCGAGTTCCCGGGAGAGCAGCGTGGAAAACGTGCCGAGGGTGAGCACGTCCGCGCGTGTGGCCAGCGAGGACAGCGCAGGCTGTGGGGAGATGCGGTAGCGCAGTTCGGTATTGAAGTCGTCTTCGATCACCACGGTTTCGGTGCGAGCCGCCCATTCCAGGAGCTCTACGCGGCGGGCGGCGGGCATGGCGCCGCCGAACGGGTAGAGGTGGGAGGGGGTTACCAGCAGAGCGTCCAGAGTGTCAGGGAGTTCGCTGACCACAATGCCCTCGTGGTCGGTTGAGCATTCCACGACCTCGTGGCCGCCGAGCGGGATCACTCGCCTCAGGCCTGGGTGTCCGGGGTCCTCCACGCCGACGCGCAGTGCGGCACCTAGCGCGTAGAGGATGCACATCAGCCCTTCGCGTGAGCCGCCGGTGACCACGATCTGATCCGGAGAAACGTGCATGCTGCGTGCAAGACGGAGGTGTTCAGCCACCGCGTGGCGTAGCTCTGGTTCCCCGGACTTATCCATGGAGTTATCGGGTTCTGCGGCGGCCTCGCGCCACGCTTTGCGCCAAGTGACGGGGCGGATGGTGCCGGCGTTGCCGGGAGAAGGCTTCAGGGAGATCTGGGCCTTCGGTGTCATGCGGGGCGGCGCGTCGGTGGTGCGTTCAGGCATCCGTGCGGCGACGGTGAGGTCTGGGTGGATCCGCGTGGGCGCTCCCTGGCTGGTCAGCAGGTAGCCCTCACCCTCGAGCTGGTCGTATGCAGTGACCACACTGCCTCGCGATACCCCAAGTTGCTCGGCGAGAACACGGGTGGACGGGATTGCGTCGTTAGGCGAAAGCGCGCCGGTGGCAACAGCGTCGCGGATCCCTGCCGCGATTTGAGCAGGAATGGGCGTGGGATAGTCGCGTGAGACGTCGAGAAGCATCAACTGGTCCAAAGAATCTAAATATAACTGGCTCTTGGAATCTACCAGTTGGAGGTGCAGACTAAGCGGTATGTCTGATGTAGAACAGTTGAACCAGAAGTTCCTCGGCGGCGTGATTATGGACGTCGTCACCCCAGAACAGGCGAAGATCGCCGAAGACGCCGGCGCGGTCGCTGTGATGGCCCTCGAGCGCGTCCCCGCGGATATCCGCGCCCAGGGCGGCGTGGCCCGCATGTCGGATCCGGATCTGATCGAAGGCATCATCAACACCGTCGATATCCCGGTCATGGCCAAGGCCCGCATCGGCCACACGGTGGAGGCGAAGATCCTCGAGCACCTGGGCGTGGACTATATCGACGAGTCCGAGGTGCTCAGCCCGGCGGACTACGTCAACCACATTGACAAGCGTGGCTTTTCCGTGCCGTTCGTCTGTGGCGCGACCAACCTCGGCGAGGCACTGCGCCGCATCAACGAAGGTGCATCCATGATCCGCTCCAAGGGTGAAGCTGGCACGGGTGACGTGTCCGAGGCCACCAAGCACATCCGCAAGATCACCAGCGAGATCGCTGGCCTCCAGGCTATTTGGGAGAACAACCGCGACGAGCTCTACGTGGCCGCCAAGGAGCTGCAGGCTCCGTACGACCTTGTAGCGTGGGTTGCCGAGAACGGCAAGCTGCCAGTGCCATTGCTTGTCGCTGGTGGCGTGTCCACCCCGGCTGATGCGGCCTTCATGATGGAACTCGGCGCGGACGGTGTGTTTGTCGGCTCCGGCATCTTCAAGTCCGGCAACCCTGAGGCCCGCGCAAAGGCTGTGGTGAAGGCGACGCAGAACTGGAACGACATCGCGGTAGTCACCGAGGTGTCCCGTGGCCTGGGCGAGGCGATGGTGGGCATCAACGTCTCCGACCTCCCGGCACCGCACCGCCTGGCTGAGCGCGGCTGGTGACGCATTTATTCGTGCATCGACTAACCGGTTGAGAATGGCCATAGTTGTACGACCCTAAGTTCTCTGCGACTCGAACCTGTCAAACACATCGCCCCCAGGTCATGCGTGATACTTGGGGGTGAAGACTATTTCCTCATAACCACTCGAATTGGGCGGTCGAATCTATGTGTCTCTTCGAATTGCGAAAGCACTAGCACCGGCAGTGCGGAACTGCACCAGAAAACTCGCAATCAGTACTAGCCCTGTAGTGCATAGGTGCTCCGGAGAGAACCACGGTCCAGCATCTAGAAGTACCGCAAAAGGCCATGGGGTGAAGTTGGTAAAGAAAACCAAAGGCGTATTACAAAGCGCCCACAGGATAATGGTGGCGAGTGTCCCCAGTGATTTTCCCCACTGCGTGATCAGTATTGCACCTGCCGCAAATATCAACACACTGTTGTTGATAATCAGTTCGCTCTCTGGACTGACGGCGGGATCGGTCCCCGGCTCAAGATGATAAGCAACATTGCTCTGGATCGAGGCGAAATAGGCGACAATCACGACGACCATCGCACCAAAGGTTTGTCTAAATACTGATAACCACTGAGCCCGTCGTCTCCGCAGATCAATGTGAGGCATCGAAGGTGTTACAAGCACAACCGTGGTCAAAGCGAAAAGAAGCGAAACTAGCTCAACAGCTGTAATGCCAAAGGTCTCAGTGGGACTACCTCCGACCTCAAACGTTATCCCACGAACTAAACGAATCATTACTCCGCAAAATGCCCCCAAAAGGCAAATGATGTGCCACGGGGTGGACAAGAGAATACTACGGATCGGCATCGGGCTACCTCTGAGTAACTAAACGATGGTCAATGGTTGACCTAGGACTCCTCCGTCAACATTTCCCATGTAGCTTGACAAGACACAATTGCTCTCCAGTTCTTCGCTATGTTTTTGTCAACCACGCTGTGGTCAAGGGAAGATAGCACGTCCTCCGGTGCTGGATCCGTCTCACCGCTCTCGGAAATGCTTTTGTAGAAAGCACCATTTTTCTCAACGCTCTTGGAATAAACACCAGTGCGCTTAGTGATATAGACCCCAACTCGGTCGATCACAAAGGCTCCTTCGGACGTCGGATCTGTACACGATTCGATTCCGAGCTCATCGAGAAGAAGCCCACTGATGTCTAGGCGCCGATCCTCGCCGGCGGTCGTAAAGTTTTGGTAACCGTGGTCCCCGGACTTGATCCGGTAAGCCGAATTGCTGGCGAGTTTCCTCGGTCTTACGCCGTCCGGTAAATATTCTTCGAGGGCGGAGATATCACGAGTCATTTGCTCAAGCCCGGGCTCATCGGCCGAATCCACACATATCTCTGACCCGCCCGACGAGAATGCGCAAGAGTCTCGATCGACGATCGCGACGGGACCTGCAGCTGCCTGCAACAGACCTGCAACACCGACAATCGCCGTAATAGCAATTACTCCGCTAAGACTAATGTTTTTCGAAGCACCAGCAGCCAACAAAAGAAGTCCACCAGCTACCAGTGCGAGGCAAACGCTTACACCCAAGGCAACTACCAGGTTTCGAGGCTCAGTGAGATCAGTCGGATCAACCGCCTGCAAAACAATTGGAGCGACTGCCCAAGTTTTGGCACTGTTAGCACCGAACGCGACAACAAAGTAGGTGACAATAACTGCAATCAATGGCGAGACAGCGGGATGAAACTTGCGAAAGGCAAGCGCAACGAAAGCGGACAGCGCAGCAACCGTGGAGAGAAAAACAGTGCTGACAGCGACTACCAGCAGAATCCAGACGGATCCATCTGCACTTTTAGCGATAGCATCGGTAAAAGCAGGAATAGCCCCAAGTGATATTGACGCGGCTGTAATTAATGCTGGGGCGAGGGTCAAGAATAGAACCTGCAGTTTTAGCGGGTATCGGCCAAGTGAGTTGGCAGTTCCCACGCGAGGAGAAGCTAACGCTGCCACGTTGTAGGAGACGATGACTGCTAGTCCAAAGCAGGATAAAGCAGTTGCATCTCGAAATGCCTCAGCGATATCCGCAGTTCGCGGATACGCAAATTGCATTTGTTTAGAGGTCACCCAAAAGGAAACCCCAACACCGAATACCACCTGAAGGACACCGAGCACCATGAGCACTGGTGAGCCAAATTTTCTAGTGATCATAAGCTGAAGTCCTGAATTAATGTTTCGATGCCACGTAAGCGAGGGCGCGTTCTAGGGGATCGGTTGACACCGAGGAAAAATTGTCTGCCGAAACAGCTTTTAACCGATTCCATTCTCCCTCGTACGCGATGCGACCGTTGTGGAGCGCAACCACGTTGTCAGCCACATGCTCGAGATCATCCTGCAGATGCGTGGAGAGAATGATTGTTGCGCTATCTTTGAGACGATTTAGGAGATGTCGCACCTCAATCCTCGCCTGCGGGTCAAGACCTGCGGTAGGTTCATCCAAAAATAGAATATCGGGCGAATGGATCAGGGAAGCTGCAATTCCAACGCGCCGAGTTTGTCCTCCAGACAGGTTGCTGACTCGGGAATTCTCAATCTCTGGGAGCTCGATCATCTCCAATACTTCCGGGATTCGTCGCAAATAGGCGCGTCTATCAAGCCCTGCAACCCAGCCTGCGTATGCAAGGGCGTCACGGCATGTCATAGTCGAGGCGAAACGTACATCTTGGGGTACATAGCCAATACGACGCCGATAGTTAACTAACGCTCTTCCTGCGATCTCCGTTCCATCGACCGAAAATCCACCTCGTGTCGGCTTTTCTATGGTGCACAGGAGACGTATCAACGTAGACTTTCCACTGCCGTTGCCGCCTATCAGGACCGAGAGACCCGGCGGGAACGTTACAGACACGTCTTTGACTGCTTCCGTAGTGCCAGTGCGTGACTTGAAAGTCTTGCTTAAGGAATTGGTGCGGATCAAGGAGCTTCCTTCCTATTTATCGGCAGGCCCCGGAGTTATCTCCACGCAACGAGTTTCCTGTGCTGCTGGCCACCCGGCCGTAGTAGCTTCCAGGTCCCTTGCATGCCCCAAAAGCTCGAACTATTTGATTGTTTACGCCCCTGACAGAACCAATGAGTGGGTCCGGTGCCCGAGGAATATCCTTGCGCAGCTCTAAGAAAAATTCAGCATTGTTCGCGCAGTTTTCCCGACCGCCTTGGATGCCCAGCCAATTTGTGGACTTGTCCCAACCGACATCCCAGACAACCAAACGGCAGGTTCCCGGCGCTCCACTTTCGCGGAAATCGTACGGAACAATCTCTGAAACATCGTCAGTCATCGATGTGGTGGGCGAATCGGACCACTGAGAAGGTTCCAAGGAGACGCCACTGCTTGGCGATGCGTCTGATATGGGCGAGAGGAATGACATACCAATTGCGGTTGCTGTCAGTATGGCGAAGATTTGGCGCCTTGAAGCTTGCATGTTCGTTACTCCTAAAAAGTTCGGAGGTGAAGCACCTCCATCAGAAAATTACTGGTGTAAAAAATATAGCATGGGTTACTATTCTGCGACAATAGTGAGAATACTCACAATTTGCCCCCGGCCTGTAGTCTGTTGAAGTGATGAGTAATAACCAATTGCGCTACATGGGTACCGAGACCGAATACGGCATCACTTGCCCCGATAATCCGCTGATCAGCCCGCTAGTTACCTCCACTCACGCGGTGGTGGCGTACGCGGCGTTGCGCACAAAAGCGCGTACGCGATGGGACTATGCGGAAGAAGCCCCGCTGAAGGACGCCCGTGGGTTCGATCTGCAGCGCTACCGCAGTGTGCCGGTGGTGGACGCGAATGCGATCGGGGTGGCGAACGTTGTCGTCGCTAATGGTGCGCGTTATTACGTTGACCACGGCCACCCCGAGTACTCAAGCCCAGAATGCTCGAACGCTTTGGACACCATGATTTATGACGCAGCCGGCGATCACATTCTTAATGACGCCGCCGCTGACATCCGCCACCTGTGGGAAGAGCAGGTCTCCGTCCTGGCTAATCACGATCCGTGTCCGCCGCTGAAGTTCTACAAGAACAATGTCGACGGCAAGGGTCGCTCCTACGGCAGTCACGAAAACTACCTGTACTCGCGCCACACCAATTTTGAGCGGCTCACGCAGGCGTTGATTCCATTCTTCGTCACTCGCCAGGTGATCATTGGCGCCGGGCGTGTCGGTATCGGCCAGGCATCGGAGAAGCCTGGTTTCCAGATCTCGCAACGCGCCGACTACTTCGAGCAGGAAATCTCGCTCGAGACGACACTCAACCGCGGCATTGTGAACACGCGCGACGAGCCACATGCACCGGAGGAGGACTTCCGTCGCCTCCACGTCATCGTGGGCGATGCGAATATGAGTCAGTACTCGAACTTCCTCAAACTCGGTATGACGAAGTTGGTGCTCGACGCCATTGAGCAGGACGTGGACTTTTCGGATCTGCGACTGAAGGACCCCGTCGCGGAGATCCATGCGGTTAGCCACGATCCGGCACTGACGCACGAGCTTTCGCTTGTCGACGACACCACGCGCACCGCAATCTCCATCTTGCGGATCTACCGTGAGCGGTGTGCAGGCCTTGAGGGGCTTGGGGTCGTCGATAAGCAAGTGCTCGAAATGTGGGGCGAGATTCTCGATGACTTGGAGCGCGATCCGCTATCGACGGCCGACCGGCTGGACTGGACCGCAAAGTGGTCGCTGATCCAGCGTTTCGAGCAGCGCGGCGCGACGATGGCGAAACTGCAGGCGATTGACCTGCAGTACTCGGACATTGACCCGTCGCAGTCGCTGTATCACGCGCTTGTCCGCAAGGGTGCTATGCGCACGCTGGTTGATGCGGAAACGATCAAACGCGCCGCTGCAGAACCACCGCGCGATACCCGTGCGTACTTCCGCGGCACTGCCGGCCAAAAATTCGGCGAAAACCTGGTCGCCTCCAGCTGGCAATCCATGCTGTTTTCTGTCGACGAGCAGCTCTACCGGGTCCCGCTCGACCTGATCGGGGAGCACACCGCGGCGGACACCGAAGAACTGATCGCCCAATCCAACACGGTGTCCGAATTGCTGGCCGGACTGGGCTTGAAAACGAATAGGTAAAGGTAGGCTGATAGCCATGGCTACGCAACAGATGCACGCCGCAGGTGGTGGCGGTGAAGATAACGGTGACAACTTCGACGCATCGCAAGGCGCCGGGCAAGCTCAAATCAACACGACCGGTACGGATGATCTGCTCGACGAGATCGACGCGCTGCTGGACACCAACGCGGAGGAGTTTGTGAAGTCCTTCGTGCAAAAGGGCGGTCAGTAAACGCAATGGTGGCTGGGTACCCACGGCGCATCATGGGCGTCGAAACAGAATTCGGCGTGGCTGCCTATGACGGTGCCCGCCAAGTGCTCACCCCGGAAGAGATCGCCAGGTACCTCTTCCGCCCGGTAGTAGCGCAGCACCGCAGTTCCAACGTGTATGTGGACAACGCTGCGCGTCTTTACCTCGATGTCGGCTCGCACCCGGAGTACGCGACAGCGGAGTGCGACTCGCTGTCCCAGCTCCTCGCGCACGATAAGGCGGGCGAGTGGATCTATGCGGATCTTGCAGAAACGGCCGACAAGGCGCTTGCAGCAGATGGTCTCGGTGGGTCGACCTATTTGTTTAAGAACAACGTGGACTCCCGTGGCAACTCCTATGGCGCACACGAGAACTACCTGGTCAGCCGCGAACTCGCGCTGAAGTCCTTCGGTCAGCAACTGCTGCCGTTTCTAATCACACGCCAGCTCATCTGCGGCGCCGGCAAGATCGCAGGCGACACATTCGTCATCTCGCAGCGCGCCGACCAGGTATGGGAGGGTGTGTCCTCTGCGACGACGCGCACCCGCCCGATCATCAACACCCGCGACGAACCGCATGGGGATTCGCACCGTTTCCGTCGCATGCACGTCATCGTCGGCGATTCCAACATGTCCGAGCCCACCTTTGCACTGAAGGTTGGCTCGATGCTGCTGGTCATTGAGATGCTCGAGGCAGGCTTTGACCTGCCCGACATGGAGCTCACAGACCCGATTGCGCATATCCGAGACATCGCAGCGGACCCGACCGGGTCGACGCCACTCGACCTAGCTGCGGGTGGCACCGTGTCCGCTCTGGAGGTGCAGCGCACAACGCTTGAGTCTGCAAAGCGCTGGTTGGCGCAACGCCCAGACGAGGGCACGCCGAACGAGGAGATGGCCCGAGTCGTGGACCTGTGGGAGCGCACCCTCGATGCGATTGCGACACAGGATTTCTCCCAGGTAGATACAGAGATCGACTGGGTGATTAAACGCAAACTGCTTGGGCAGTTCCGCGCCAAGCTCGGTTGCGGCTGGGACCACCCAAAACTCGCCCAGATCGACCTGACCTACCACGACATCAACCGCAAGCGCGGACTGTTCTACCTGCTGGAGCGCAAAGGTCTTGCCAAGCGCTGGATTACCGACGACCAGATCGCACAGGCTGTGGCGAACCCGCCTGAAACCACACGTGCCGCCATCCGCGGGAGGTTCCTCGCGGCAGTACGTCAGGCAGATACGCCACACAACGTCGATTGGGTGCACCTGAAGGTCAACCGTCCGGAGCCGCGCACGATTGAGTTGCTCGACCCATTCGCCAACACCAGCGCCGAGGCAGATGACCTCATCGACTACGTCAACGCTCACGCGGGGGAAGGAGAGTAGCGCATGGCCGACGATTCCGACATGATCATCCGCCAGGTCGGCCTCACCTTTGCACTGCTCAACTCACCTGAAAAGCGGGACGTCGCGTGGGTACAGCGCCACGTCGACGGATACGGAGGTCGCAGCCGTGACGCTGCAGGTCATCTCATCCGCCGTGACGTCGCAGAACTGCGCCGACTCTGGGTGCCCGCCCACTTTGTAGACGGAGAAGTGTGGGTAGACAAAGACCTCTACGAACTTCCGCCGGTGGATCTCACCGCCGAGGAAGCATCCGTCGTCGGGCTAGCAGTTGATCTTTCCCAGCCGGGCTCGCTTGGCAGTTTCGCGCGTTCGGGATGGACAAAGCTCGCTGCATCGGGTGCGACGCGGAACCTTGATGCTCCGACGTTGGTGTCGGTGTCCAACGATATTTTCCAACTCCGCCCAGAGACGTTGCGCGCCATCGTTGCGTGTGTGCGCAACAAGCAGCGCATGTCCTTCGACTTCGTCCGCGCACCAGGCAAGGATCCTGAGCGTCGCGTAGTGGATCCGTGGGGCGTGGTATCGCTGAACAACCGCGCCTACTTCGTCGGCTACGACATCGACCGCGGCGCCGAGCGTGTCTTCCGCGTGAAGAAAATTTCCCAGGTGAAACGTGTCAACGCTTCAGAGCCGTTCCACGAGCAAGAAGGCGAGCTCCAAAACATTGTGGAGGCATCGCTGCGAGGTGACCTGGTCGATGCCACCGTCACCGTTACCAATGGCGCCGGTGAAGAACTCGCAATGCGCGGCAAGCGTATCGACGACACCATCACGCTCACCTCCGTCGACCGCGATTGGGTCGTTCGCGCGATTGCCAGCATCGCGGGCAACGTTATTGCGGTGGAGCCAGCTGGGGTACGGGAGGACGTCGTCAAGCTTCTGCGCTCTGTGACGGGAAAGGAGCCTCATGAGCACTGATCTGCAGCGTCAAGAGCGCGTGGTGCGTTTGCTCAACCTCGTTGCTTACGCATCCAACCACGCGGATCTGACGGTGATGGAAATCGCGCGAGACCTCGGCGCAGATCCACAGCAGGTGCGCGATGATCTCGACTTGCTGTACATGTCGGGAGTTGGCACCGGGCCGGGGGAGATGATCGAGCTTGAGCACTCTTGGAAGGGCGTGCGGATCATCGACGACCAAGGTTTGACCAAGCCGCTCCGCCTCACCCCAGTTGAGGCAAGTGCGCTGCTGGTGCTGCTCGACTCGTTAGAGACAATGCCTGGGCTTGTGGATGCCCGCGCGGTCCGCTCCGCAGCCGACAAGATCCGTACCGCGACAACCTCCAGCGGCATTGGCGATGCGGAGCACCCCACGACGTCGAGTATTGCGTCTACGGTCGCCGAGGCACTCTCTGCCAAGCAGCAACTCGAGGTGACGTATTACTCGGCAACCTCAGACACGACGAGTAAGCGCACAATTGAGCCTGCGAGCCTCTTCCACGAAGACGGCAACACGTACCTCCGCGCCGCAGATGCCGGCGAGATGAAGACGTTCAGGCTTGACCGAATCCGGGAAGCAGTGCTTCTCGACGAGCCGTCCACCGCCACAGACACCGACTTCGACAGCGCCGATCCCTTCGGCATGGCCCAGCAGGCGAAGGCTCGGCTGTTAATTCATCCGGACGCGACGTGGCTGGCGGACTACTGGGACATCGATATCGAAAGTGACGTAATTGACTCCGAAACGGGGTGGATTCCGGCCACCATGCACTACGGCAGCGGCGACTGGCTGATCCGGTTCTGCCTAGGTCAAGCCGACCGCGTACGCATCCAAGAGCCTGTGAATCTCGCCGACGAACTCGAGGCGCGCGTGAATTCTGCACTCAAAGCGTTAGACTAGGAACCCTTAACTCGTCTGTTGTTGAAAGGAATGCAATGGCAAGCATCGGTTGGGCAGAAATCCTTATCTGCCTCTTTGTCGTGCTCCTGCTGTTCGGCGCCAACAAGCTGCCGGATCTTGCACGCTCCATGGGGCGCTCCGCTCGTATCTTCAAGTCCGAGGTGAAGGAGATGAAGAACGACGAAGCGGCAGAGCAGCCCAAGCAGCAGCACCAGATTGAGTCTGCTGCTGCCCAGGAAACGCGCAGCGCCGCACAGGATGCCGATTTCTGGGAGCACCCGGAGAATCAGCCGCGCGCCTAGGTGCGTCTGATGACGAAGTTAAAGAGAAGAGGGAAGAACCCAACCGGCGAAATGTCGCTGGTTGAACACCTTCAGGAGCTTCGCCGCCGTGTGATTGTGTCGCTTATTGCGATCACCATCGGCACGGTTATCGGCTTTATTTGGTACCAGTACGCCCCTTGGCGGTTGATGCCGCTAGGTGAGATCATCCGAGGCCCATACTGCAACTTGCCGCAAGAGCTGCGGGCCTCATTCACGGCTGACGGGGAATGCCGACTGCTGGCTACAAGCCCGTTTGAGATGTTCATGCTGCGCCTGAAAGTCGGGGCGCTGGCTGGTCTCGTGCTGGCATCCCCGGTCTGGCTGACGCAGATCTGGAACTTCATCACGCCCGGTCTGCACAAGAACGAGCGTCGTTACACCATGACGTTTGTCTCTTTGGCGGTGTTCTTGTTCGTGCTCGGCGCCCTGCTGGCGTACTTCGTGCTCGACCAAGGCCTATACGTCCTGATGTCTATAGGCTCCGAGTTCCAGATCGGCGCATTAACCGGTGAGCGCTACTACAACTTCCTGCTTTCCCTCATCGTGATCTTCGGTGTCAGTTTCGAGCTGCCACTGATCATCATCATGCTCAATCTCGTCGGCGTGCTGCGCTACGAGCATGTGAAGGACAAGCGTCGATTCATCATCGTGTTGATCTTCATCTTCGCGGCCGTGATGACGCCGGGGCAGGATCCGTTCTCGATGGTGGCACTAGCGATTTCGATCAACTTGCTTGTGGAGATCGCGTTCCAGTTCTGCCGTTTCAACGACCGCAAGCGCAAGCGTGAGCGCCCAGACTGGATGGATCTTGACGACGAACAAGGCTCCGGTCCCATCGAAGCGCCGACGCCGGTTGGGGCTGCGAGCCGGATTGGGTCGTCGATAAGCATCAAGGCTGCACCGATCGAGCGACCACAACCTGTGCGCCGCACGCCAGAGTCGCCGCAGAACAGTTCGCAGCAAACCGCGCAGAAGCGGGGCTTCGAAAACGACATTGACTTTGGGGACGTACTGTAGGGGGTATGCTTTCCCCTGAGAACTCCACGCCGTTTTTGCAGGAATTCGCCGCCGCGAAGCCTTTCGATCTCGACGACTTCCAGATTGACGCCTGCAAAGCCGTCGAGGAGGACCGCGGCGTGCTGGTTTGCGCGCCGACTGGTTCAGGCAAAACCATTGTTGGCGAGTTCGCAGTCTCGCTCGCGCTGCACCGGGGGACGAAGTGTTTCTACACCACGCCGATTAAAGCCTTAAGCAACCAGAAGTACAACGACCTCGTCGCCGAGCATGGCGAGGAGGCTGTTGGTTTGCTCACCGGTGATACCAGCATCAATGGTTCGGCTGAAATCGTCGTGATGACCACTGAGGTGCTGCGCAACATGCTCTACGCCGAGTCGCCGCAGTTGGATCGACTGACCCATGTGGTGATGGATGAGATCCACTTTTTGGCCGACCGGGACCGTGGCGCCGTGTGGGAGGAGATCATCCTCAACTTGAGCGACTCGGTCAGCCTCATTGGTCTTTCGGCGACGGTGTCAAACTCCGAGGAGTTCGGCGAATGGCTCTCTACCGTCCGCGGTGACACCGAGGTGATCGTCTCTGAGCACCGCCCGATTCCGCTGAGCCAGTACATGATGGTGGGGCGCAAGATGTTCCCGTTGTTTGAACCCGGCACGGACGGGCGGGTCAACCGCTCCCTCGAGCACGCCATTGAGCGCATCGAGTCCGGCCATTCCAATGAGGGTCGCCGCGACTTCGAGGAAGGCCGTGGCTTCCGTTCGCGCTCCCGCAGCGGCCGTACCCGCGGCCAGGACAAAGTGCGTCCAGTAGGGCGCCCGGAGGTCGTCTCCGTCCTGCAGGGCCAGGACATGCTGCCCGCTATCGTGTTCATCTTCTCCCGCGCCGGCTGCGACGGCGCACTGTTCCAGTGCCTGCGTTCCCGCAAAGAACTGACGACTCCGGAGGAGCGCTCCGAAATCGAGCAGATTATCGACGACGGCGTGGAAGGCATTCCCGACGAAGACCTTGAAGTGCTCAACTTTAAACAGTTGCGCACCGCTTGGATGCGTGGCTTTGCCTCCCACCACGCAGGTCTGCTGCCAGCGTTTAAGCACATCGTCGAGCAGCTCTTTGTACGCGGTTTAGTCAAGGTGGTCTTCGCAACCGAAACGCTTGCGTTGGGCATCAACATGCCGGCGCGCACGGTCGTGCTGGAGAAGATGGTCAAGTTCAACGGCGAGGCCCATGTCGATCTGACTCCTGGCCAGTACACGCAGCTGACCGGGCGTGCGGGGCGCCGCGGCATCGACCACATCGGCAACGCCGTCGTGCAGTGGGCACCGGCGCTGGACCCCCATGCGGTTGCCGGGTTGGCCTCGACCCGCACATACCCGCTGATTTCGCAATTTCAGCCTGGCTACAACATGGCCATCAACATGCTGGCCATGAATGGGTTCGACGATTCGATTCGGCTTATCGAGCAGTCCTTCGCCCAGTTCCAAACGGACCGCTCCGTGGTGGGCGAGGTCCGTGACATTGAGCGCCTGCAGGCTAAGGTGCGGACGTTGCGCGAGAAGTTGGAGCGCGACATCTCCGCGTTCGCGCCGCCGTCCGAAGATCCCGCAGCGGAGCTTGTGGAGTACTCGCGGCTGCGTCGTGACCTCAATGATGCGGAGAAGAAGGCGCGCCGCGAAGCGATTGAGAACCGTCACACGGAGACGGTGAAAATCCTTGCCCGCCTTCAAGTCGGCGAGGTGATCGCGCTGCCAGGCAAGCGGAAGCCGGAACTGGCCGCTGTGGTGCAACCCGCGGCGAAGCAGCACGACCCGCGTCCCTGGGTGACCACAGAGCGCGGCTGGTCGGCGCGTATCGACGCCGCCTCGTTCCGCAACCCACCCATGGTCGTCGGCCGCATCAAGGTGCCACGTCACATGCAGCAACAGCCACGAAAACACGCACGCAAGGTGGCAGACATGCTGCACCGTGGCCACTTCAACGCGCCGAAGCGACTGCGTGAGAAGGCAAGGACCCGTCCGAACAAGCAGGTGCTGGCGATTCAAGAGGCGCTTCGCAACCACCCGGTTCATCACTGGCCAACCCACGACCGCGAGCTTCTTGCCCGGACCGCTGAAGACATCGTGCGCGACGAACGCAAACTTGCCTCACTTGAACGCCGGGTCGACTCGTCGACTGATTCCCTCGGCCGAACCTTTGAGCGCATCATCGGGCTGCTCACGGAGATGGACTACGTCGAACTAGTCGACGGCGAACCCAACGTCACCGACGAGGGCGAGCGTCTATCGCGTATTCACAACGTCTCAGACCTTCTGGTCGCACAGTGTCTCAAGCGCGGCATCTGGGACGAGCTAGATCCAGCGGAACTCGCCGGTGTCGCATCCATGGTGGTGTTCGAAAACCGTCGTGCGACCCAGGGTTCGCCGGAGGCGGCAACCGACGCGATGGCTGATGCGATGAACGACACCATGCGCATCTATGGAGAACTGGTGTCTGATGAGCAACGCCATAATCTTCCCGCAACACGCCTTCCGGATGCCGGGTTTAGCCTGTCCATGCATCAGTGGACCGCGGGTGCCCCCTTGGGCTACGCCCTCGCAGCTGCGGCAGAATCCGGCGCAGAACTGACACCTGGCGACTTCGTGCGCTGGTGCCGCCAAGTCATCGACCTGCTCGAGCAGATTAAGAAGACCGGCTACTCGGACCAGATTCGTGATAACGCCAACCGTGCGGTCGACGCGATCCGCCGCGGTGTGGTGGCTATCGGTAACTAGCGGGCAATAGCGACACGGTGGCGATGCGCAGGTTTCGGTTCATCGGATCCATGATGAGCGACTGCACTGCGAACACCTTGCCGTGTGCAAAGACCGGCCCGCCAGAGTCTCCTTTGATCGCCGGGGGAGAGGCGTAGACCAAGCCCGCGGGGCGGATACGCGTGGCAAACGACCGTGACGCAGAAAACGGCAGCTTGCCCAGGTAGAGACCTGGCTTTCCCTGAGGAGTTTCCGCACGTCCGCCGAAGCCAACCGTCAGCGTCGATGCGCCAATCTTCGGAGGAGCCCCAATCGCAAGCAGCGGAGCCGATGAGCGTTCGGTGAGCCTTGCCAATGCAATATCAGTACCGGGAATCGGTGCGGCGGATTTGAGGCGGTACGTGGTGTCGTCGATACGCACACGCACCTTCGATTCATCCACACCGCGAAAGAAATGCGCACACGTGAGCACCGTATCGGGCGTGATCAGCGCGCCTGAACAGTAACTACGTCCAGGCATACTGATGCGGGCGATTGATCGTGCGAGGGATTCAGACACAGCAGCGATGGTATCGATCTACCATGGCCAGCATGACGTTTGATGCAAGTGTGTACGCGAAGCGCCGACAAATGGCTGCCGACTTGGTAAAGCAACGTGGCTTGAGCGGATTGGTGATCGGGACTGGTGCAGAGTTTGCCTACCTCACCGGCTCCTGGGCGTCCTCCCACGAACGCCTCACCGCCCTCGTCATCTCCGCCGATGGCGCGCGTGTCGTCGCACCGATGACAGACCTGCTTTCGTTGGGGCTCGACGGCGCGGACGACGTCGAGGTGATCGGCTGGCGCGATGGTGAGAACCCGTACCGCCTCGTTGCTGACTCGCTTCCGGATGGCCCGGTCGGTCTCGGCTCCTCTTTAACCGCCGACCACGTGTTCGCACTCCAAGACCTGCTGCCACGTACAGATCTGGCTGCGACTGAGGTCGCGGAATTGTTCATGGTGAAAGACCCTGCAGAGCTTGAACAACTCGAGGCCGCAGGCAGGGCAATCGACCGTGTGCACGAACGTGCTGCGGAGCTGCTTCAGCCGGGCCGTACGGAACGCGAGGTCGCTGCAGAACTGAACGCGCTGATCCTCGAAGAGCACGAGACGGTAGCCTTCGTCATCGTCGGTTCGGGACCAAACGGCTCGAATCCCCACCACGACTTCTCAGACCGTGTGCTCGAGGAGGGCGACCCGGTGGTCGTAGACCTCGGCGGTGCGCTGCCATCTGGCTACCAATCGGACTGCACCCGTACTCACGTCGTGGGTGGCAGGAACAAGGCGAAGCCAGACTTCCTGGAGGCGTACGACGCGCTTCAGCGCGCATTCCAGGCGGCCTGCGACGCAGCCCGACCCGGCATTACCGCAGGTGAACTCGACGCCGTCGCACGAGGCGTACTGGAGGAGGCCGGCTACGGCGAGTGGTTTACCCACCGTCTTGGTCACGGTATCGGATTGTCGGGCCATGAGCAGCCGTTCATCATCGCAGGTAGCGACGTTATCTTGCGCGAGGGAATGGCTTTTTCCATCGAGCCGGGCATCTATAAGCCAGGTGAGTGGGGCATGCGCATCGAAGACATCGTGACGCTGACTGCTACCGGCATGAAGACCTTTAACACCACTCGCCGCGACCTGGATGCAGCGCGTGGCTAACCCCGGAACAGTGCTCCTGCTTGGTGCTCGCAGCGACATCGGCGGCGAGATCGCTGTGCGCATCTGCAGTGGTCGTGAAGTCGTACTCGCAGCGCGTGGCAGCGACGGCCTCGACGACGTGAAACGTCGTTTGCTTGCAGCGGGCGCGACTGTTGTCAGAGCCGTTAATTTTGACGCTACCGACCTCGACTCGCATCGCCGCATCGTCCGCGAGGCGGGGGAGGTCACGTCCGCCATCGTGGCCTTCGGCATTTTGGGCGATCAGGAACTGGCAGAGCGCGATGAACGCGAGGCCGCTCGCATTGCCACGGTGGACTACGTGGCACAGGTCAACATGCTCACCGTCCTTGCCGACGAAATGGCACGCGGCGAGATCTTCGCCTTTTCTTCCATCGCTGGCTGGCGGGCACGTCGCGCCAACTACGTCTACGGATCGACGAAGGCAGGCCTCGACGCGTTTTGCCAAGGACTCGCCGACAAACTCCATGGGACAGGCCTGAACCTAATCCTGGCGCGCCCGGGCTTTGTCATCGGTGCGATGACTGAGGGGATGAAGCCCGCCGTCATGTCGGTAACCCCGGATGTCGTCGCAGATGCTGTCGTTGACGCTGCGGCCAAGGGACGGAGCACGACAGTGTGGATCCCGCGTCGCCTCACTGTTTTGGCCATGATTATGCGCTTGGTTCCACGTCCAATCTGGCGTCACATGCCGAGGTAGATCATGGCGTCGTTGCTCCTTCCTCGTGTGCGTTCCCTTGTCGGGCTCGGCCTTGACTTAGTTCGTCCTGCTCAACGAACCGGGCCAGACTTCGGCCGAGCTACCTGGCTTATGGGCGTGACGCCGGGGTCCCTTCTCAAGGCCGTACGGATCCGACCGGTAGGAGCAAGCGGACTGTTGAACCCCTCAGACTCCTGGCGAATCGAATACGCCACGAGCGATACTCAAGGCCGGATCTTATCCGCGACAGGCGCAGTGTTTCGCTCTCGTACGCCGTGGACGGGGAAAGGTGATCGGCCCACGATCGCGTTTGCGCCATCAACGCAGGGCGTTGCACGGCGTTGCGACCCGTCATATTCATGCACCGTGGGCATCGGACCACGTATTAAGCCCATCGACTTGATCGCCGCGTATGAACAACCCGTAATCAACTTGTTCCTTGCAGCCGGCGCCGACGTAGTCATCACCGATTACCCACGCGACCCCGGGGACGATGTGGAGCTCTATTGCGACCACGTTGCGGCAGCACGCTCCCTCGCCGATGCCGTGCGCGCCAGCACCAATCTCGGCGTAGGAACAGCCAAACTCGGCCTGTGGGGTTTCTCCCAGGGCGGGGGAGCCGCCGCAGCGTGGCTCGAGGAACCTGAGTACGCACCCGATCTCCAACTGCTGGCAGCTGTGGTCGCAGCTCCGCCAGTGGACATGGTCAGCATGCTCCACCATGTCGATGGCGCGCTTGCCTCCGTAGTGATCCTCTACGCGGTCGCGGGTCTCATGGCCAGCGACGACGCAATTGCTGCCGAGATTGCTCCGCACTTGAGCCCAAGAGGTGTTGCGGCCATTGCGAACGGGGCGCGCACGTGTGCTTTAGGGGCAGTGTTGCATCGCCCATGGTCGCATACTCGCTCTTGGACGAGCACCGGAGTGAGCATGGCATCTCTTCTCGACGACCTCCCATTGACCAGCAGCCACCTTGATGCAACACGCCTAGGCACCAAACGCCCGCTAGGTATTCCGATTCGTCTGTGGAGTTCGCCATACGACGACCTTGTCCCGCACTCAGATGTCGCAGCCTTGGCAGAGAGTTGGGGAGTGGAGTTCCTCTCACGTACGGCCAGGCGTATCCGTGGCAGGACTGGCACAAACCACTTCGGCCCGTATTTTCTCTACGCTGCAACTGACGTGGGTTGGTTGCTCGATCGGCTCAACGGGTAGTCTCTGGCCCATGCCTGTGCTCCTGTTGTCCTACTTCGTTGTTGAAGCGATCGCGTTCTTTCTCGTTGCCAAGTGGATTGGTGTCGGCTGGGCTCTGTTGGCAATTTTTGCACTGATGATCTTCGGCGGCTTCGCCGCCAGCATGTCGCTTCGCAGTGAACTCATGCAGATGGCTCGCGGACGAACCAGCCTTGGCAAGTTGGCTGGCGATTCCGCACTGCTGATGGCCGGCTGGGCGCTGAGCCTCGTCCCCGGCTTCGTCAGCTCGGCCATCGGCCTGCTATTAGTGTTCGGTCCGACACGAGCAATCGCGCGTCGTTCGATGACCAAACGCGCCCGTCGCAGCATGGAGGACCTCGGCGCGCGCCTCTACGAGGCCACCCCGATGTCGCAGTTCACCACCTCCTACGGTTCGTTTACGAACCCCAACCAGCCTTCTCCGCAGAAAGGAGCGGATGCTGACGACGTCGTTATTGATGCCGACGAGTTGGAGGAATGGTTCCGCAACAGCGGCAATGAGCCGGGGGAGAAGTAGGTGACGGCCCTTACCCGCTTCCTCCGGTTCGTACTCGCGGCCTGCTCTGGCTGGCTGGTGTTCTTCTCGTACGAACCGCACGGACACTGGTTCTCCGCCATCGTCGGCATATCCGTGTTTTATCTTGCGCTCATGCCGTGGCAACGCTGGCCGGGTACTGATCGTCCATCCGCAGTCTTCGGTGGCTTACTGGGCTTTACGCAGGCTGCGTTTTGCTACCTCTACCTGCTGCCGTGGATCGGGGAGTTTGTCGGCGCAATGCCGTATGTCGCTTTGTCGATCTTCCTCGCGCTCTACGGCATCGCTACAGGTGTGTTTGGTGTGATCGTCGCGCGCTGGCGCTTTGGCTTCCTCGCGTTTGCGCTGATCTACCTTGCGGTTGAGTATTGCCGCTCGTCGTTTCCTTTCGGCGGGTTTAGCTGGGTACGCCTGGCGTGGGGGCAAATCAATGCTCCACTAGCTGCTCTCGCACCTTGGGGTGGTCCGGCGCTGATCTCACTTGCGGTGGCGCTGGCAGGGGCAGGTCTCACCGTGGCCATTCTGCAGCGTGGGACGCAACGCTGGGCCGGCCTTGTAGCCGCAGTACTGCCCCTCGGTCTCGGCACCGTGGCGCAGATCGGGGTCAATAACCCTGCCTCGACAGTGGGCGAAGCAACCGTTGCCGCGGTACAGGGCAACGTCCCTCGCATGGGCCTCGATTTCAACGCGCAACGCCGCGCGGTGCTGGCCAATCACGTCAACGAAACTCTTGCGCTTCGCGACGACCTCCGCGCGCAAAACATGGATGTCGACGCCGTCTTCTGGCCAGAGAATTCCTCTGACGTCAATCCGTTCACCGACTCGGAAGCACGAGCGCTTATCGACGTCGCCGTGCGCGGCATCGACGCACCGTTGCTCGTTGGCACACTCACACGTGACGACGTTGGGTCCCGCAACACCATGGTCGTCTTCGATCCAGAGGATGGGCCAGGGGAGTACCACCACAAGCGGTTCCTCCAGCCGTTCGGCGAGTACATGCCCATGCGTGACTTTTTCCGGAGGTTCTCCGACATGGTTGACCTGGCTGGCAACTTCAAACCTGGTGACGGCAACGGTGTGGTGCACCTCGGCAACATCGCAGTCGGTGTGGCGACCTGCTACGAGGTGGCGGAGGACGAGGCCTACCGGATGGCGATTCGCAACGGCGCCCAGTTGCTCAGCACACCGACGAACAACGCCACGTTTGGATTCACCGGCATGACGTATCAACAATTGGCGATGAGCCGCATGCGTGCACTGGAGACCGATCGCGCAGTGGTTGTTGTAGCCACCTCGGGTGTCTCCGCCATCGTCCATCCCGACGGCTCAGTATCGCAGCAGACGGAAATCTTCACGGCAGATCATCTCGTCGAAAAGCTGCCGCTGCGCGATTCTGTCACCCCGGCTGTGCGATTTGGAAAGATTCTGGAGTGGTTGCTTGTCGCGGCAGGGATCATGCTGATGGCTGTGGCAGGCGTTTCCGCACGTACCCGGGCGCACGGGTATGCTGCACCAAGGAATAAATAAGTGTGACAACGAGGAGACGTAGCACCGTGGCGAATACAACCCTGGTGATTATCCCGACCTACAACGAAGTGGAAAACATCCCGCTTATCGTTGGACGCGTGCTGGATGCCAACAAGGATGTGGACGTCCTTGTGGTCGATGACAACTCGCCTGACGGCACCGGAGCAAAGGCTGACGAGCTCGCAGCTACTCATGATGAAGTTCACGTGCTCCACCGCACCGGAAAAGACGGCCTGCTGGCTGCGTACCGTGCCGGCTTCGAATGGGCCCTTGAGCGCGAGTACGAGGTCATCGTTCAAATGGATGCAGACGGCTCGCATGCCCCTGAGGAACTCGTGCGTTTGCTCGACGCAGTAGCCAACGGCGCAGATCTGGCAATCGGTTCGCGCTACGTCGACGGTGGGGAAGTAAAGAACTGGCCGCGCAGCCGCTACCTGCTGTCCAAGCTGGGCAATGAGTACATCTCGATCGCGCTTGGCGACGATGTCAAGGACATGACCGCTGGCTACCGTGCGTTCCGCCGCGAAGTCTTGGAAGAACTCGACCTGGATGCGCTGTCCAACAAGGGCTACATCTTCCAGGTGGAGATTGCCCACAAGGTCGCAGACGCTGGATTCGGGGTTGTTGAAGTCCCCATCACTTTTGAAGACCGCAAGCTTGGCGAGTCGAAGCTGGATGCAAGCTTCGCTGCCGCATCGTTTGCGGAGGTAACCAAGTGGGGAGCGAAGGAAAAGGCTTCCTTCGTGGGCAACCTGGCGAGCGAAACCTGGCGACAGATTGAGTACGCTGCCGCCAACTCAAAGCTTGCAGATCTTCCAAATCGTGCGACCAAGGCTCCGTCGCAGGTAGCTGACTTGGCTAACGAGGTTGCTTCCTTGACCAAGTACGAGCTCTCCGGCAAGAACCTGGATAGGGTTGGCCGTCGCGTAGCTGAAGGTGCCCAGACGGCAAAAGACCTGACGACGGAAACCGTGCGTCAGGTCCTTCACGTATTCAATTCCGGTTCGAAGTAAGGAATTAGCCTTCCTTCTGCGCGGCCTGCTCCTTAGCGAGGCGGGCCGCGGTGCGACGGCGCTTCCGGAGCTGCTCCAAGCGCTCCTCAAGCAGCACGTCGAGCTCCTCAATGCTGCGACGTTCCAGCAGCATGTCCCAGTGGGTACGCGGCGGCTTTGTCGGCTTCGACTCGACGCCTTCGCCCTCCATGAGCGTGCCGGTCTGGCCGTTCTTGCACATCCACTCTTCGGGGATCTCAGCCTCATCGGCGAACGGAACCTCAAACACCTCACCATTGGGTGTTTGGTACTTCGCCATGCGACGCGGCGCGAGATCATGGTCGCGGTCAGTTTCGTAGCTCACGGCACCCATGCGGCTACCGCGTAGCACTCGATCAGCCATGTTGTCTCCATCCTTGTCGTCGTTATTGCCCGGTTGCCCAGCAATCGCTCAAGTATAACGGTCCACTAATTCGTTTTGTTCCCTGACCTCACCCAGGCTTGACACCTGTAATAGACTTGCCGCCGTGAAGATCAGGAAGCGGAGAGTAAACGAGACTACAAACGTTTGCGCGTGGTGCGGTAAAGAGATTGAAATCAACCAGGGGCGTGGCCGCAAGCGGAAATATTGCAGTTCTTCGTGCAAGCAGCGTGCGTATGAGCAGCGCACACTCCTTGCAGGTACGACTGTGGACCCTGACGCTGTGATTCTGAGCCGTCAGCGCGTCGCAGAGATCCGCGATCGACTTTACGAGTTGCGCTGTGCCGCTGAGGATATCCAAACTGCAGCGGCCGAAGGCGCGACGGCGGACGAGTTGCATTCGTTGTGTGACGAATTAGTAGGCTTGGTCCAGAAACTCGAAAAGCTGAGGTGAGGTACGTGAAGACCAGCTCCCGTAATACGAAACTGCTTATGATCGCAGTTTTGGCCTTTGCCATTCTGGCGCTTGCAGTGGCGTTCATCCCGTTGGGAAGGACGCTGTTTTTTAGTCACGGTGTCAAAACTGAGGGTATCGACGAGTCCAGCCTGAAATCCGCCACAACGGAAATTGACGGCGTCTGGGAGGTAACCAATAAGCCTGGACCCAACCAAACGTCTGCAGGCTTCACGTTCGCCGAGGTGCTGCCAGGTGATCGCCGGACTACGTCAGGCTCGACACAAGGCGTTCGCGGTAGCGTGACCATCGAGGCGGGCACGCTGAAGGCTGGCGAGATTATCGTCGATATGACAAACATTCGTACCGACTCTGATGTCCGCGATGAAAGCGTCCGCCGCAAGATTTTCCATACGGACGATTTCCCGGAGGCAAAGTTCGTTGTCACCGAGCCAGTGGACCTCAGCAGTGTGCCAGAGGACGGGACGATGGGCACCGTAAACCTGACGGGCGATATGACGATCCACGGCGAGACGAATACGATCACGCAGACATTCAATGTCGCGCGCTCGGGCGATCAGCTGCTCGTCGCAGCAGACATTCCGATCAACCGCGAGGACTACGGAGTGAAGACTCCGGAGCTGGTGGCCGCAAAGATCGCCGAGGACGGCGAAATTAACGTCCGCCTGGATATGCGGAAGTAGCCCTATATAACGTCACCTGACGTTATATAAAGGATATTTGTCCGATAATGTACATTATGTCAAGTAACATTTGGTGGCACCACGGCGTAATCTGTCCCCATGGCAAAGCTCCTCTCTCCCGATCCCCGCAGGATCCCCAAGCCGGTTTACGACGATTCTTACCCGGACGCTGTCAGTGAGCAATTCACTGGCGGCTCCGACCCGGAACTCGTCGCGGCGCTCGCAGCAATCGTCGGCGCGGACAATGTTCAATCACTCGTCTCAGATCTCGTGCGTTACGCCTCAGACGCCTCTCCGTACCGCGACATCCCGTCCGTGGTCGTTCAGCCACGTAACGCGCAAGACCTTTCCGCTCTGATGCGCTATGCCCGTCGCGCAGGCCGGACGCTGACGTTCCGCGCCGCCGGGACGTCGCTTAACGGCCAGGCGATGACGAACGACATCCTCGTCGATGTGAAGACCCACTTCGCCGGCATGGAGGTCCTCGACGGCGGCAAACGCCTTCGTACGTTGCCGGGCGTTGTGCTTGGCGACGCTCAAGCGGTCCTGCGACGCCACGGCTACATGCTCGGACCTGATCCCGGCTCGACCGCATCTGCTTGTATCGGTGGCGTCCTCGCTGACAATGCCGGCGGCATGCGCTGCAAGATTGAGCGTGATTCCTTCCACACCATCGATCAGGCTGAGTTTGTATTGACGTCTGGCGAGATCGTCGATACGCGCAAAGGCGACGACGCCTTCCGCAAACAGTGCCCTGAACTGCACAAACAACTCTCTGATTTCCGTGATCGATTGCGTGCTAACGAGACGCTAGTCGCTCGCCTACGCGCAAAGTTCTCCATCCGCAACACCAACGGCTTGCGCATCGATGCATTCTTGGACGAGGACGAGCCGGTCCGTATCCTCATGCGCTTGCTCGTCGGCTCCGAAGGCATCCTCGGCGTGTTTACCGAGGCTGAAATTCGCACCATCGAGTTGCCAAAGAAAAAGGCTGTGACCTGGGTGGTTGTCCCCGACATCACTGATGCTGCCAACTATGTTGCACAGCTTGTCGACGCCGGGGCTGAAGCCTGCGAACTGCTCGTCTCCGATGTCATGCGCGGTTCAGTTGGCCAATTTAGTGCTGCTCCTGCTGAATGGGCAGATATTGACCAGTCCACCGCTGCCCTGCTCCTCGAGGTCGGTGGCACCACCGAAGACGAGCTTCAGCAGGCCATTGCCGCCGCCGAGGCCGTGCTCGAGGGCGCGGAGCTGCTGGCACCGCTGCACTTTGAGACCGACCCAAAGAAGCAAAACGCCATGTGGCAGCTGCGTAACGGCCTGTTTGGCCTGATCGGGCAAAACCGCCCGCAAGGCGCCGCGCTGATTACTGAGGACGTATGCTTCCCACCTGCGCAGGTCGGCGAAGGCGCTGCTGAACTCATGGAGTTGCTCCGGCGCTACGGCTACCCCGAAGGCGTGATGGGACACGCACCCTACGGGAACCTGCACTTCTTTATCACCCCGGACTTCTCCAACCCTGAGGAGCTCGAGAAGTACTCGCGCTTCCTTGACGAGCTGGTTGAGTTGGTCGTCGACAAGCACGACGGCTCGATGAAGGCTGAGCACGGTACCGGTATCAACATGGCGCCGTTCGTGCGCCATGAATGGGGCGACGAAATCTGGAACCTGTTCTGGGAGGTCAAGGAGATGCTTGACCCGGACACCATCCTCGCGCCGGACGTGAAGTTGACTCGCCAGTCGGACATCCACCTGCAGCGCTTCAAGTCCTTTCCCAAGGTCGAGCAGGAGATCAATATGTGCGTCGAGTGCGGCTTCTGCGAGCCGGTATGCCCGTCACGCCACGTCACTGTGACTCCACGTCAACGTATTGTGCTGCGCCGTGAGATGGCGCGTCAGCCGGAAGGCTCGGAGGTCTTGGGGGCGCTGCGCGAGCAATACCAGTACAACGCGATCGACATGTGCGCTGCCGACGGAACCTGCGCTATCCCCTGCCCTGTTGGCATTGATACCGGCAAGGTAATGAAGCAACTGCGCGCAGCTCAGGCAACACCTGCAGAGAAGCGTGTCGCAACTGGGATCGCGAAGGGATACGGCGCGGTCGAGGCGTTGGGCCGTACTGCGGTATCTGGCGTCAATATTCTCGGGCCTGCGCTAGCCAATGCTGTCACCCAGGTTGGACGTGCACTCATCTCGCCCGAGCGCTTCCCCTCTGTGCCAGGGCCCATGCCGCACAAGGCACCACAGATGCCGGAAACCTCGCGCAGCGGTGCCGCAGCTGTCTACTTCCCTGCCTGTGTAAACCGTATCTTCGGCCAACCTGCTGGTTCTGCTGATCAGATTGCTGTGCCGCAGGCGGTTGTTGAACTCGGCCGACGAAGCGGAGCACCTGTGTGGATCCCGGAAAACGTTGACGGCGGTTGCTGTGGCATGCCGTTTTCTTCGAAGGGATTCGACGATGCATACCGTGCGAAGGCACTCGACCTGCTGGAGCGCATGTGGCAGTGGTCAGAGCAAGGCGCACTGCCTGTGATCATCGATGCGGCCTCGTGCACCCATACCGTGGTGGATTCCATGCCGGAGGTACTCTCCCCTGCTGATCTTGAACGTTTCGAGGCGATTCGCGTTCTTGACCTGGTGCAGTGGCTCGACGAAGAGATCATGGAGCACCTGCCCATCACTCAGGACCAGGGGCGTATTGCTGTCCACCCGCCATGCTCCGGTCAGCACCTTGGTACCACGGAAGCGCTCATGCGTGTCGCAGCTGCGTGTGGCGATGCGGAAGTGCCCGCTGGGGCGGCCTGCTGTGGCACAGCTGGCGATCGTGTGATGTTGCACCCTGAGCTGGTTGAGTCGGCGACTCGCGAGGAACGCGAGGGGCTCAATCGTGGCAATTATGCACGCTTCGTGTCAGCAAACCGCACCTGCGAGATGGGCCTACAGATGGTGGCCGGAAAGCCATTTGAGTCGATTGCAGTACTGGTCGAGCGTGCATCCCGACCGGAGGTCACGTTAGCCTAGCGACGGCCTCCGCGGTGGCGCTGCACCATCGTGACCTGCGCGAGGTCCAGCATTTCCAATCGTGCAAGGGCTTCGCGCAGGGCTAGCTGCCAAGTCCACATCCTGCGAAATACAACGTCGTAGCCATCCGCTGCGGCGTCGCGTAAGTGGGCGTCGAAGGCCATTCGCTGCAGCCTCAGCGATGCTGCGAGGTGTTCAGGTGCGGTTGTCACCGCAGTCACGCGCAATGCAGTGTGCTTATCGACGATCCGGGCAACGTCATCGCAACTCACAACGTTCATCCGTGGCCACGCATAACCGGTGGTTGAGGCCAACGCTGCCGCTGCACTCCGGGAATAGTTGTTCGTGCGGACAATTGTTTGCAGCACTACCTTGCCGCCCTGTGCGAGCATCTGTTCCGCGGATACGAGATACGCGATCTGCTCCGGGTGCGGCATGTTCTCAAACGCCTGCATGCTCACTACTGCGTCGTACGCCCCGCGACGCTGCCGTGCCAACGCTTCGATTTCGGCTGGGGAATCCAACACGTCAATGCGTGCAGCACCTTCAGCGCCACTGAGGATCAACTGTTCTTCAAGACTTTTTCTCACGCGGGCGTCAAAGGTAACCACATCCAGGGTGCAGCGTCGATCAAGTGCTTCCGCAGCCACCGCTCCTCCACTGCACGGCATCTCAAGCAAATGTGTGCTGGGGCCGGCAGCGGCGGCGTCGAGAAGCATCGAAATGCTCCTGCGTTGCGCATCAGCTAGGTCATCACGATGAGCGTCAAGTGGAGCGCCGATTTCGGTGACGTCGACGAAGTGGTGCCCTGGCTCGTTTCCTCGCCCTGCCCCCGGAGTGTGGGACTTCATCCGCGTGCGCTGAGTCGTCGGCACACCCGTGCCAAAGTGTCCCTGCGCATGCGTTGCGGTGCCACCAGCAAAATGCTGCACCAGATCCGGAGGTAGCTCCCCGATCACCCCAAGGGGTGTGCGACCGTGCTTCGGAGCAGACACGCGTGCTGGCCCCGGCCTGTACCCCGCACCGATCAGCGCCTGGAGTGCATCTACAAGCCCTTCGGACGTCGAGGTCACCCACTCGCCTGCCATATAACTTTCAGCAAGGCCAGTCCACCCGCGCGCAGCGATACGCTCAAACATGTCCGCGGATTCCACGGTGAGCGCTGCATCGTCTCCTTCTAGAGCAAGTTCTGCTTTCGCACAGGCACGAGCAAATGTCGCCTCAGCGATCTTCGTGCGCAGCGCTCCTCCACGGGCCCTGGGTACCGCAGCAACAGCCGGCCAGGCCGCGGCGTCGATGGAACTTTTGCGTGCGCGGGAGATATCGGCCATTTCACAAATGCTAGTGGCCAAGAACCTGCTTCTGCGGTACGCCACGGCTCAGATAAAATGCGGCGCGTACTATATAGGCGTTGCACATATAAAAACTCAACCGAGGAGAGATATTTATGGCCTCTACGGTCATTCGCCCAGACGGAAACCGCCATCATGTTGTCATCATCGGCGCTGGCTTCGGTGGCGTCAACGCAGCCAAGGAACTTGCGGATGCTGATGTCGATGTGACCCTGATCAACAGCACCAACCACCACCTTTTCCCGCCACTGCTCTACCAGGTGGCAACCGGCCTGATGTCCTCGGGCGAGATCACCGGTGACATCCGTCAGATGTTTGCTAACCAGCAGAACGTCCGCGTCGTTCGTGGCACTGTTGAGACCATCGACGTCAAGGGCAAGACCGTCACCTCTGTTGAAAGTGGCAAGGAATACACCTTCGGCTACGACTCCCTCATCGTCGCCGCTGGTGCTGGCCAGTCCTACTTTGGCAACGACCACTTCGCCGAGTTCGCGCCGGGCCTGAAGACCTTGGATCACGCGTTTGAGATCCGCGCACGCCTCATTGCAGCATTCGAGCGTGCAGAACTGGCGGAAACCGCAGAAGAGCGCGATCGCGCTCTGACCTTCGTCATCGTTGGTGCTGGCCCGACCGGCGTCGAGCTTGCAGGCCAGGTTGCGGAGATGGCGCACCGTGCCTTCACCTCGGGCCGATACTCGTTCAGCACCGAGCAGTCGAAGATTTACCTGCTTGATGGCGCACCGCAGGTGCTGCCTCCATTTGGCAAGCGCCTGGGCAAGAAGGCACAGCGTGAGCTTGAAAAGGCCGGCGTCACCGTGATCCTCAACGCCATGGTGACCAACGTTGATGCGGACTCTGTCACCTACAAGGACATGAAGACCGAACAGGAAACCACGATCCAGACTCCGACCAAGATCTGGTCCGCTGGTGTTGCGGCTTCCCCGCTGGGCAAGCAGGTCGCAGACCAGATCGGTGTTGAAGCGGACCGTGCCGGCAAGGTTGCTGTTAACGCGGATCTTTCCGTCGGCGACGAGTCCAACGTCTTCATCGTTGGCGACATGATGAATCGCGACCGTCTGCCAGGTGTGGCCCAGGTTGCAATCCAGTCCGGCGCTTATGTGGGCAAGGTCATCAAGAACCAGGTCGAGCACGATATCGCTCCGGAGGATCGCGCTCCGTTCGAGTACTTCGACAAGGGCTCCATGGCGATCATCAACCGCTTCAATGCTGTGGTGAAGATGGGCAAGGTCGAGATCACCGGCTTCATCGGCTGGCTGATGTGGCTTGGCGTCCACATGTCCTTCCTCACCGGCCGTCGTAACCGCATTGTGGCTGCCAACGAGTGGACGATTAACGCGTTCTCCCGCACCCGCCACAACCTGGCTGTCACCGAAGGCCAGCTGGAGAACATCCACCTGGAAAACGGCGAAAAGTAAGCGTTCATAGCGCTCCAACTTCCCCGGTTCTTCGCTCTCAACGAGCGCAGGACCGGGGTTTTTGCTACTCTCCACCCCCGAAGACTTTGTGTGACCAACACCACGCCAAACGTATTACCTATAGTCGGAGAACTTCTTTATACTCATAGGTAAGCGGCAAGCGCTTTAAAGAGACTGTGTTTGGGAATGGGTAAGCGCAGCCGCATGAAGACCACTAGTTATCTATGTGAAAGATCGTGCAACTGTGACTGTTTCTACAGAGCCGCAAATCCAGAACAAGGCGTGGGAAGGTTTCACGCCAGGACCGTGGACCGAGCACATCGACGTCCGCGACTTTGTTCAGCGCAATTACACCCCGTACGACGGGGACGCATCCTTCCTTGAAGGCGCAACCGACAAGACACTGCGCCTCTGGGACTACCTGGATAAGAATTACCTCGCCGTTGAGCGCGAGCGTCGCGTCTATGACGTTGACACTGACACTCCGGCCGATATCGACGCCTTCAAGCCCGGATACATCTCCGAGGATGATGACGTGATCGTCGGTCTGCAGACTGATACCCCGACCAAGCGTGCCATGATGCCTAACGGTGGCTGGCGCATGGTTGAGCAGGCCATCAAGGAGGCCGGCAAAGAGGTCAACCCGGAGGTGAAGAAGATCTTCACCCACTACCGCAAGACCCACAACGATGCCGTCTTCGACATCTACACCCCTCGTATCCGCGCAGCACGCTCGTCCCACATCGTCACGGGCCTGCCGGACGCCTACGGCCGTGGACGCATCATCGGTGATTACCGTCGTGTGGCGCTATACGGCGTTGACTACCTCATCGAGCAAAAGCAGCTGGCCAAGGATGCGTCTTTGGAGAAGGGCTTCTCCGAGCACTGGGCCCGCTACCGCGAGGAACACGCCGAGCAGATCAAGGCGCTCAAGAAGCTCAAGAAGATGGCTGAAGACTACGGCTTCGACATCTCCGGCCCGGCAACCAACGCCAAGGAAGCCGTGCAGTGGACCTACTTCGGCTACCTTGCCTCCGTAAAGAGCCAGGACGGCGCCGCAATGTCCATTGGTCGCCTCTCCCCGTTCTTGGACGCATACTTCGAGCGTGACCTAGCCAACGGCACCTTGACCGAGGTTGAGGCGCAGGAGATCATCGACGCGCTCGTCATCAAGCTGCGCATCGTGCGCTTCCTCCGTACAGAGGACTACGACCAGATCTTCTCTGGTGACCCGTACTGGGCAACCTGGACCGACGCTGGTTTCTCTGAGGACGGCCGCCACCAGGTCACCAAGACCGCATTCCGTCTGCTGCAGACGCTGCGCAACCTGGGTCCTGCTCCGGAGCCGAACATCACCATCTTCTGGGATCCGGCGCTGCCGGAGGGCTACAAGGAGTTCTGCGCCGCGATCTCCATCGAGACCTCTTCGTTGCAATACGAGTCTGACAAGCAGATCCGTGACCAGTGGGGCGACGACGCCGCTATTGCGTGCTGTGTCTCTCCGATGAAGGTTGGCAAGCAGATGCAGTTCTTCGGCGCACGCGTTAACGCTGCGAAGGCACTGCTCTACGCCATGAACGGTGGTCGTGACGAAGTTACCGGCAAGCAGATAACTGACGGTGACCACAAGCCGATCGAGGGCGATGGCCCACTCGACTTCGACGAGGTCTGGCAGAAGTACGAGGAGATGCTCGACTGGGTTATCGGTACCTACGTCGAGGCTCTGAACATCATCCACTACTGCCACGACCGCTACGCCTACGAATCCATCGAGATGGCACTGCACGACTCCGACATCGTCCGCACCATGGGCTGTGGCATCGCTGGCCTTTCAATCGTTGCTGACTCTCTGTCCGCGATTAAGTACGCGAAGGTCACACCGGTGCGCGACGAGACAGGCTTGATCGTCGACTACATCACCGAGGGCGACTTCCCGTTCTACGGCAACGACGATGACCGCGCGGACGACATTGCCGCAACCGTGGTCCACACCGTGATGCAGAAGATCAAAGCGATCCCGATGTACCGCGACGCTATTCCGACCCAGTCGGTACTGACCATTACCTCTAACGTGGTCTACGGCAAGGCAACTGGTTCGTTCCCGTCCGGGCACAAGGCCGGCACTCCGTTCGCCCCAGGTGCGAACCCGGAGAACGGCGCAGACAATCACGGCATGGTCGCTTCGATGCTGTCCGTGGGCAAGCTCGACTACAACGACGCATTGGACGGCATTTCGCTGACCAACACGATCACCCCGTCGGGCCTGGGCCGTAACAAGGAAGAGCAGATCACCAACCTGGTTGGTGTTCTCGACGCCGGCTTCATCATGGACAACGCCGATGCGGTAGTTAACCCCGCCTAATCAGACTTTCCCACTCACCTATTCACTCCGAAGGAGACGACATCATGACCACCCCTACTTTCGACGAGCGCCTCGCTTCCATGAAGGCTTCCCGTTCCGCGAACAACATGGACTCTGGCCTGTACCACGCCAACATCAACGTGCTTGACGAGTCCACGCTTGAGGATGCAATGGAGCACCCAGAGAACTACCCGAACCTCACTGTTCGTGTCTCTGGCTACGCCGTGAACTTCGTGAAGCTGACCAAGGAGCAGCAGCGCGACGTCATCTCTCGTACCTTCCACCAGGGCGCGTAGTTTATGGCCCAAGACGGAACGAGCGGCGTCGTCACGCTATCGCCTGAAGCAGGCGAGCGCGTGCGCGGCGTCGCTGCCGGTTTAGGCGGACTTTCCACCGACGACCTTGAGATCACTCGCCCAGAGTTGTTTGAGGCTCGCCGCACTGGCGAGATCGGCCTCATCCACTCTTGGGAACTGGTCACTGCCGTCGACGGACCGGGCACCCGTATGACGATTTTCTTGTCGGGCTGCCCACTGCGGTGCAAGTACTGCCACAATCCGGACACGATGGAAATGAAGGAAGGCACACTCGAGCGTATCGACGACGTCGTGTGCCGCGTACTGCGATACAAGCCTGTCTTTAACGCTTCCGGTGGCGGGCTGACCCTTTCAGGCGGCGAACCGCTGTTTCAGATCGCGTTTACACGACGACTGCTCAAGGCAGTGCATGACGCTGGTGTGCACACCACAATCGACACTTCTGGTTACCTTGGTGCACGCTTGACCGACGAGGACCTGGACAATATTGATTTGTTCCTCCTCGACGTCAAGTCCGGTGATCCTGACACATACGAAAATGTCACCGCGCGCCAATTGCAGCCAACCATCGATTTTGGTGATCGACTGCACGAGAAGGGCAAACCGGTCTGGATCCGGTTCGTTGTAGTCCCAGGTCTGACCGACGCTGAGGAAAACGTGCAGCGAGTCGCCGATATCGTCGCGCGTTGGAAGGGCACCGTAGAGCGTGTGGAAGTACTCCCCTTCCACAACATGGGCGCGGACAAGTGGGACAAAATCGGCCTCGACTACGAGTTGCAGGACGTCACTCCCCCGTCCGCAGAGTCCGTTGAGCATGTGCGATCAATCTTCCGCTCGCGTGGTTTGACGGTGTTTTAACCCGGGGTATCACCCCCGTTAGACATTAAGGCGCGCACGCGTAATATCACTTTCGGTATTCGTGCGCGCCTTTTGCGTGCCTATTCATTACAGGGCGACCTCTCATACGGCAAGCCCCACAAGCGTGAAAGGGGGCTAAAGCTATGCCGCCACGTATTTCAATTCCAGGACAGCGTCCTAAGAAGGTGCAGCCCCCGTCTGTGAACCAAATCCCGGTGCCTGTCGAGCGTCAGATCGACTTTTGCCGCGTTTTTGTCGACGGCAAACGCCAGCCGGGAAATGTGCGCATGACTCACGCACTTGAGGTGGCAGAACGCTACGACAACGCTTTCGTATGGCTGTCTCTGAAAGAGCCCACAACGGAGCAAATGGAACGCATCGCCGAGGTCTTCGATATTGAGGACCTGGTTGTGGACGATGTTGTCGCAGCACATCAGCGACCGAAGGTTGAACGCCACGACGAGCAGTTGTTCCTGGTTGTGCGTTCAGTGTCGTATCGTGACGACGAAGAGGTGTCGGACGCCCGTGAAATCATTTCCACCGGCGAAGTACAGATGATTATCGGCGAGAAGTTTGCCATCACGATTCGCCATAATGTCCGTCTCCCTGACCTCACCAACAAGCTCGAGGACGAAGAAGAGCTAGCGCTGCTCGGGCCTTCTGCTGTGGCGTGGGCGGTATCTGACTATCTGGTAGACAACTACCTGAAGGTCGCGGATTTCCTCGAAAGCGACGTCGACGAGCTGGAAAACGAAGTGTTTACGCCACGTCGCACGATCAACATTGACAAGATCTACACCTACAAGCGTGAGATTTTGGAGATGCGTCACGCGATCGACCCACTGTCGCCAGCGCTTCGCAACGGGTTGACGAACAACAAGGACTTTATGCGTAAGGCTCTGCGTACCTACTTCCGCGACGTCCAAGATAACTCCACGATCGTCAGCGACCGTCTTTCAGGCTTCGACGAACGTCTCACGTCCCTGCTGGACGCGTCGGTAGCGAAGATTACGATGCAGCAGAACTCTGACATGCGTACGATTTCGGCCGTTGTGGGCATGGCGGCGGTGCCGACGTTGGTTGCCGGAATCTACGGCATGAACTTCGAAGTCATGCCAGAGCTTGGCTGGCGTTACGGCTACCCCGCTGCACTTCTCGCAATGTTCATTGCTATCTCGGTGATGTGGTGGTGGTTCCGCAAGAACCACTGGCTTTAATCAGCCACTATTTGCTCAGGATCATCAGTTTGAGGTTGGTCACAGCGACCAACTTCTCCTCGCAGTACATGTTCACGCGCCACAGGTGGGTGCGGGCACCGATGTGGACCGGCTCCGCGGTGGCGTCGATACGCTGCCCCGCGCGCACGCTGCCCAGAAGGTCGGTGGAGTTGCTCATCCCCACTGCAGGCTGTGCGCTAGCTGCCACCGCCGCAATTGACCCCATGGTTTCACCGATTGCGCAGTAGACACCGCCGTTGACGATACCGGTTGGCTGCAGATGCTCCGCAGTTGCAACGAGGTGTGCATCCATCCGTTCTTTTGAGCAATAATCCAGCACCAAACCGAGTCGCTGGGCGAAGTCAACGTTGAGGTTGTTGATCACGGCGAGTTCTTCTTCGCTCAACGGCGTGTCAAGCACTTCGTTGTACAGGCGAAAATCGAATTCTAGGTTCATGCTCGTCGATGATACGGATGATCTGTCCTCAGCCACGTAGAATTCGCACTATGACTGCAGATGCTTCAGAACCTCTTGCTCAAATCGGTGTCGTCGGTATGGCAGTAATGGGCTCAAACCTTGCCCGTAATTTTGCGTCGAAAGGCCATACCATCGCTATTTACAACCGCTCACCAGAGAAGACGCGGGCGGTTATCAACGAGTATGGCCATGAGGGAAACTTCATCGCCGCCGAGACCATCGAGGACTTTGTCGCATCTCTGCAGCGCCCCCGCAAGGCAGTGATCATGGTGCAGGCCGGTGCAGCAACTGATGCGGTCATCGAACAGCTCGCTGATGCGATGGAAGACGGTGACATCATCATCGACGGTGGCAATGCCCTGTTCACCGACACGATTCGCCGTGAACGTGAGATGGCCAAGCGCAATCGCCATTTTGTCGGCGCGGGTATTTCCGGCGGTGAAGAAGGTGCATTGCGTGGCCCGTCGATTATGCCGGGTGGCCCAGTCGAATCCTGGGAGACACTTGGACCACTCCTCGAAGACATTGCTGCAAAGGTCGATGGCACCCCGTGCGTGACCCACATTGGCCCGGACGGCGCTGGCCACTTTGTCAAGATGGTGCACAACGGCATCGAGTACGCCGACATGCAAGTGATCGGCGAGGCGTACCACCTGCTACGTTACGCAGCAGGCCTGGCCCCTGCGGAGATCGCCGACATTTTCACTGAATGGAACAAGGGCGATCTGGATTCCTACCTCATCGAAATCACCGCGGAGGTGCTTCGCCAGGTCGACGCCCGCACCGGAAAACCGTTTATCGACGTCATCGTGGACGCTGCCGGCCAAAAAGGCACCGGACGGTGGACCGTCAAGGAGGCACTGGATCTCGGTGTACCGACCACAGCTATCGGCGAGGCAGTGTTTGCCCGCGCGCTGTCGTCGGCACTTGCCCAGCGCGAGGCTGCGACGGAAGCCGAACTTCCGGCGGGCGAGTTGAGTACCCTCGAAGCACTTGGCGTGGAGAAGACTGCGTTTATCGACGATGTCCGCCGAGCCCTGTACGCCTCCAAGTTGGTCGCCTACGCGCAAGGCTTCGACGAGATTAACGCTGGGTCCGCCGAGCACAACTGGGATATCAAACCGGGCGATCTCGCACGTATTTGGCGCGGTGGCTGCATCATTCGTGCGAAGTTCCTCGACCGCATTACCGAGGCCTACGAAAACGATCCGAATCTCCCGTCGTTGTTGCTCGATCCGTACTTCACCGGAGAACTGCAAAAGGGCCTGGTAGACGCATGGCGCCGTGTGGTTGTCGTCGCTACGCAGCTTGGACTCCCAGTGCCGGTGTTCGCTTCCTCGTTGTCCTACTACGACTCGCTGCGTGCCAAGCGGCTGCCAGCAGCACTGATCCAGGGACAGCGCGACTTCTTCGGTGCACACACCTACCGCCGCGTGGACATGGAAGGCACCTTCCACACCACCTGGTCCGGCGAGCGGGAAGAGTTGAGCTACTAAAACAACGACGCGCGTACACTGATCTGAATGACTACATTCGCCGACCTCGGCCTACCCCGTGAAATCGTCGCCACGCTGAAAAAGCAGGGCATCACGGAGCCCTTCCCTATCCAAGAGGCGGCTATCCCCGATGCCCTTGCGGGCCGTGATGTTCTCGGGCGGGGTCCAACAGGCTCGGGCAAAACGTTTACGTTCGGTTTGCCTATGCTTGCCCGTCTCGTTGGAGCCCCATCACGCCCGGGTCACCCGCGAGCGCTCGTGCTTGCGCCGACGCGTGAACTTGCAACGCAGATTCGCGAGCGTCTCGACGACTCCGCTGCCGCCCTCGGCCTACGCGTCCTCGATGTTGTCGGTGGCGTGAACATCAATAACCACATTCGTGCGTTGGCCTCCCCAGTCGATCTCCTTGTGGCCACCCCAGGCCGCGCCGAGGATCTCATCAACCAGAAGAAACTCTTCCTGGATCAGGTGGAGGTCACTGCTCTGGACGAGGCCGATCAGATGGCCGACATGGGTTTTTTGCCACAAGTTCGCAAGCTGCTCGACCGCACTCCCAAAAACGGCCAGCGTTTGCTGTTTTCCGCCACACTGGATGGCGACGTGCAAAAGCTCATCGACCGCTACATGCACAACCCAGTGACGCACTCCACTGCGCCGGTGGAGGCCGCTGTGGACACCATGGAGCATTTCCGACTTTTGGTCGGTGGCCGTGAGCAACGCAATGAGATCGCGATGCAGATCGCCGCACGTGACGGCAAGACCATCATGTTTATGCGCACGAAACACGGTGTTGACCGTCAGGTGAAGAAGCTGCGACGTGTCGGCATCAATGCCCAGGGGTTGCACGGCGATAAAACCCAAGGGGCGCGTACGCGTGCCTTAGACGGCTTCAGCGACGGCACCACCCCGGTGCTCGTCGCTACTGATATTGCTGCACGCGGTATCGATGTCGACGACGTCTCGCTTGTCGTCCACGTCGATCCGCCAGCCGAGCACAAGGCGTATTTGCACCGCGCAGGGCGCACCGCCCGTGCTGGCACGTCCGGCACAGTGGTCACGCTCGTCATGGACGAGCAAGCTAAGGAAGTCGCGCAACTGATGCGCAAGGCAGGCGTGAAGGCTCCGGAGGTCAGAGTGGCTCCAATGTCGGAGTCGTTGGTTACGATTACAGGAGCACGTGTCGCAGATGGAAAGCCATTGCCTCCGCCGGGGGCTCCGAAGCAGGCTCCCCGTGGTGGTGGCGGGCAAGGTTCCCGCGCTGGGCGTCGGTCGTCGCAACGATCGAGCCGCGCTGGACGTTCCCGTTCTACACGTGGGCAACGCGGCAACTCGCAGGGTCGTCGTGGAGAGAACAAACGAAGGAGTAACGGCCGCTAAGGCGCAGATCAACACACATGGACATATTCATATCCATACTTTCTCTTCTGGCGTTCGTATTGCTGACAGCCTCTACCGGGTTGTTCGTTGCAATCGAGTTCGCCATGACGGGGCTCGAGCGCTCCACAATCGATGCCCACGTTAAACAACGCGGGGATGCTACAGCCCGCGCTATCGCGCGTGATCACGCGAATCTTTCGTTCGTCCTCTCAGGCGCCCAGCTCGGCATTACGGTGACGACGCTGGCGGCAGGTTTCCTTGCCGAGCCTGTACTCGGTAAGTTCTTCACCCCTGCGTTGGAGGCCGTCGGACTTAGTGCGTCGGCCTCAACCACTGTCGCACTTATTTTGGCCCTTGTCATCGCAACGTTTTTGTCGATGGTTTTCGGCGAGCTTGTACCGAAAAACATGGCTATTACGGACCCGCTGGCGACAGCTCGCGTGGTCGTGCCACCGGTGCACTGGTTTAACACGGCGATGAAGCCGTTTATCAACCTTCTCAATACCTCCGCTAACTGGATTGTGCGCAAGATGGGTATCGAGCCTGCCGACGAGCTTGCCTCGGCCCGCTCTTCTCAGGAGCTTGGCGCCATGGTGCGCTCGTCGGCAGAGGCTGGTGGTTTGGATGCTGAGACCGCTGCAGTGATCGACCGATCACTGCGCTTCGGCGAGACCACAGCTGAAGAGGTGATGACGCCCCGTTCCACCATCGACTCCCTCGACGCGGAGGATACTGTTGTCGACCTGATCGCACTTGCTCGCGAAACTGGGCGTTCGCGTTTCCCAGTGCGGCGTGGCGATCTCGACGACACCCTCGGAGTCGTCCACATCAAGGACGCATTCTCCGTGCCACCCGACGAGCGTGCGACCACACAACTTGCCACGCTTGCCCGGCGTGTCCCAATCGTCCCGGGCACGCTGGACGGCGATTCCGTGCTGAACCGGGTGCGCTCTGCTGGTTCGCAGGTCGTGCTTGTTGCCGATGAATACGGTGGCACCATGGGCCTGGTTACCATCGAAGACCTCGTTGAGGAGATTCTTGGCGAGGTGTACGACGAATACGATGACCGCGAAAGCGAAAAGGACTTTGTCCGTTACGGCACCTCATGGGAGGTTTCCGGGCTCGTGCGTCTCGACGAGCTCGAAGAGCGCCTCGCCTACACAGCACCCGACGGCCCCTACGAGACGTTGGGCGGTCTGATCATGGCAACACTCGGTCGCATCCCGAAGGTTGGCGACGAGGTCGTCCTGCGCGAAACGTTCGGTTCGCTGCAGGAGGAGTTCCAATCGGCAGGCGCCGGATCATGGCTTGCCCAGGTCACCGCAATGGACGGCCGCCGTGTGGATAAAGCGATGCTGCGCCCGATTACCCCTGAGGAGGCCGACCGATGAGTATCTGGCTCGCTGTTGTCCTGATTGTCGCCCTCCTCGCTGCTAACGCATTCTTTGTTGGAGCCGAGTTCGCTCTCGTATCCTCGCGCCGCGACCGTCTCGAGTCACTCCAGGCCCAAGGCAAAACCAAAGCCCAGGACGTGATGTACGCAACCGAGCACCTTTCCATCTACTTGGCTGGTGCGCAGTTCGGCATTACTGTGGCCTCGCTGATATTGGGCAAGGTTGCCGAGCCGGCGATTGCAAAATATCTGGAGGAGCCGTTCCTCGCGCTGGGTGTACCGGCAGATATTCTGCATCCAATTTCGTTCGTTATTGCGCTTGCATTCATTTCTTTCCTGCACATTTTGTTCGGCGAGATGGTGCCGAAGAATATTGCCATCGCGGGGCCTGAGCAATCCGCAATGTGGCTGACCAGACCGATGACGTTGTGGATGAAGCTAACCCGCCCCGTGCTGGAAGCACTTAACTGGGTGGCTCGTAAGACATTAGCTGCGTTCGGTATCCAACAGCGCGACGAGTTGGATTCCACTGTCGACCAGGAGCAGTTAGCCACAATGATTCAGGAGTCTCGCAAAGAGGGGCTCCTGGATGCCGAGGAAACTGTCCGTTTGGCAAAGGCGTTGCGTCAGGATTCCCGCAGCCTCAACGAGGTGCTCATCCCGCTTGTAGAGGTAAAGACGATCCCCTACGACCCGCGCGGCATCCGTCTTTCGATCATCGAGCAGGCAGTGCAAGACACCGGTTTTTCACGCTTCCCGGTACTGATCAGCACTGGATCCCTGGCGGGCTACCTGCATGTGAAGGACATTCTGGACTTGATGGAGACAGATGAGAAGGATCCACGCGTGCCGCTTTCACGCATTCGACCGCTCATCACAGTCGACGGCCACGAGTCAATGGACGACGCTCTTACTTTGCTGCACCGACGTTCAGCGCACATGGCGGCAGTGCATGAGAACGGCCGCCTCGTCGGGATCGTCGCCCTCGAAGACCTCATCGAGGAATACGTGGGTACGGTGTCGGACTGGACACACGAAAACGAATAGTTAGCGTGCGTATGACCACAACCCTGCAACCTGAGGAATATCTCGCACGCATACACGAGCACGAGCAGCGTGCGGCTCCTTGGGCGGACGCCCGTGCGGCTCGGCGTGCGCATGGCGAGTACCACCCAGTATGGGACTTCCTCTTTGAGTACTACCCCGTTCGCCCATCGCATTTGAAGCGCTGGCATCCAGGGGTTGGGGTCGCTCTCGCGCAGGCTGCGGATACACCGCAAGCGTCTTGGCGCGACTACGTCACCACACCTGACGGAACCGTGGCCTTGGACGTGGACCTTTTCCTCCAGCATCGACGCAACGATGTGGAGATGGTTGGAAGGCTGCTGCGTGCCGTCGATACGCGTCCTGCCCACTTTGATTGCTTCGGCATGCACGAGTGGGCGATGGTGTATAAGACCGACCACCCACGTCACGATTTGCCACTTCGCCTTGGAGCAGAGGGCACCAACGACGTGGTTGAGTCTCACCACATCAAGTGCTCACATTATGACGCGTTTCGTTTCTTCACCCCTGCAGCGCGTCCGCTGAATCTGACTGTTCTTACTCGCGAGTCTCAGCCTGATCACGACCAGGCTGGCTGTGTACATGTCAGCATGGATCTGTACAAGTGGGCGTTGAAGTTAGGACCGCTGGTACCTGGCGAGCTTTTCCTGGATTGCTTTGAACTTGCGGCACGGGCTCGGCGCTTGGATATGGAAGCGTCGCCATACGACTGCCGAGAGTTGGGCTTTGATGTTGTCGCGGTAGAAACCGCTGAAGGTAAAGCGGAATACGTTGCGCGTCAACGGGCATTGGCTCAAGCCGCTGCTCCACTGCGCGCCAGGCTTGTCGCGACCGTAGAAGCTGCGTTGGACAGCTAAGCTCGGAGCAGGTTTTCTCAATCGTTCGACGTTGAAGGGGCTACGACCACAATGGCTAGGCACGCAAGCGGTAAAAACAATTTCAGGCTAGCGGGTTGGCTTATCGCCCTGCTTGTCGCTCTCGCTGTAGCTGCAGTGCTTGCAGTGGTTTTGTGGCAGCGCGACGGCACCGACTCGAGCGCTGCAGCTCCTGATTGCGTATCCGGTGATCTGGTTCTGCCGGTCGCCGCTTCCGATGAGAAAGTGGGCCGTGCACTTATCGACGACTACGCAGCCGCCAACCCCGTTGTCCGGGACTACTGCATCAAGCCGCAGTATGTTGACTCGATCAAGGAAGCAGCAGTCTATATCGCTCCGAATACCTCGATTACGCATACTGCGTTGAAGTCGGCTGAGCGCACTGCAGCGGTTGCTGACCCCCAAGCCGTCCATAGTGAACCTGTAGGAGTCGCTGGCACCGAACAGGTGAAGTTGGAGGACGTGAAGACCGAGTCTGTGCTATTCCCTGTTGAGGAAGAGCCTGAGGCTTCCGCGTTGGTGGCGGCAAAGGTCGCCGGCAACGACAATGATGCTGTGAAGGCCCTCACCGATCAGCGTCTAGGTAAGCTGGCGGACTTCGCAGGAGCAGACGGCAAGCTTGTGGCGACTGCGAAGGACAGTGTTCCGGAAGGTCTTACATTTACCTCAGTCGGCGCAGACATTGTTTACGCGGCGATCCCATTGAACCAGAACGACACAGTAAACGAGGATCAAGCGCGCGCTGGCCAGGACTTCGCACGTGCCGCAGCCGAGAAGTTCGATGGCTCCGAGAAAGATCAGCCGGTGATTTCGGATCTGGTCTGGGCTGCTGCCCTGCCTTCTGGTGGAGAGAAGCTCGGCGATCAAGCTGAGGCTGCAAAGGTGATCGAGCCGGTCAACACGTTGTTCCTGCTTGACACTTCTGAGGCAATGGCGCCGTTTATCGAGCCAGCCAAGGACGCGATTGGCAACACCGCGCTTGAACTTGCCGGTGCAGGGAAGGAAGTAGGTCTGTGGAACTACTCCTCACCGCTGACCCCTGGCGTGGTGAATGGTTTCCGCCAAAACATCTCCGTCTCCCCTGACGCGGAGTCGGTCAACGTGGCAGTGCGTCGCTTCCTTGTCGGCGGAGTCCCCCAGACCCGCGAAGCACTCCAGGCTGCGGCTGCTACATACGGCAACGCAAATGCGCCAATGCGAATTGTGCTCGTTACCACCGGCACCGCTGATGCCGGAGATGACGCAGCATTTATTGACGGCTTCCGGCAGGCAGCGGGCAACAACCTGGACCTGACTGTGGTGCGCGTCGGAGAAGGCGATCCGGATGCGGCACTCGAGCAGATCGCCAAAAAACAGGTCGATGCCAAGACTGCAGAGAACATCGCGGATGCGGTGAAGCAGGCCGCAGGGTTCTGACGACTAACATCGGCGAGCAACAAAGGCCCGGACTGGAGGGAGTACCCAGCCCGGGCCGTTGTTGTGTGGCCTGTTTAGGAAGTCTTGCGACGACGGCGATCAGCCAGTTCGTCGAAACCAATGACGTTTGGAGCGTCGATCTCTTCCTCGACGCGCTCGGAAGGGAACGCGGAGATAGTGCCGGTGAGTTCCTTCATAATCTGCGGCACCGCGATGCCGAACACGCCCTGGCCGCCGCCAAGGAGGTCGATGATCTCTTCGTTGGAGCGGCACTCGTAGACGGTTACACCGTCGGAGACCAGGGTGATTTCCGCAATGTCGGAGACACCGCGGTCACGCAGCTTGTCCACCGCGAGGCGAATGTTCTGCAGGGAAATGCCGGTGTCCAAAAGACCCTTGACGATCTTGAGTACCAAGATGTCCTTGAAGGAGTACAGACGCTGGGAACCAGAACCCTTTGCGCCACGGATCGACGGGCGAACGAGCCCAGTGCGTGCCCAGTAATCCAGCTGACGGTAGGTGATGCCTGCGACCTGGCATGCGATCGGTACGCGGTAGCCCACTTCGTCGGACGGGCCGACGTCGAAAAGCGATTCCTGCACCGCAGCCGAGGTGGTCTCCTGCTCGCCTACCTGGTTGAGATCGTTGATACTCACGTAATTACTCCCATGAAAGTTATATGAGGGCCTGCTGACTATTAAATGCCAAGCATAGGACCTGGGTCAAGAGTTTCACGCGCAACACGCCGAACTCTCAACCTCAACTTTACACTGAGACTTTATTTCGCCTCGTCTGCCCCATCGTCCCCATCAGTATCAGGAGTATCACCGGTGTCGAGGTCATCCACACCAAGATTGCGCATGAGCTCTTCAAAATCAGCGTCAGCCTGGGCGTCGCCGCTTGCTGAAACAGATTCCTGAGGATCAATGACCTTGAGTTCAGCACCAAGAAAACGCTGCGCGTCTTCCGGCGAAAGGTAGATCGATGCCTGGCTTGCTACGAGGTCATCAACGCTGAGTTCGTGGTCTAATTCAAGCGCAAGCAGAAGCGCGTCACTCGCCCGCAGGTCCAGTTCAGAGCCGTCCGCAAACGACACGGTTGCCATAAACATGCCCTCTAAGTACGAAGACAGCTCAATGGTTTCTACTGTTTTTCCGGTGTTGCGAATCAGATCCACAACGGCATCTATGGTGCGGGGGCGGATTGGCGACCAACCTGAAAGCCGGGCAGCCAATTCCCCACCCTCATGCGTTGGTACCCAGACAGGAATGCAGCGGCCGTTAGAGGATCGCTGCAGCAATGCGCAAAGGTATTGCTCGGGACCGACGGGGTACACCCCGACCAGCTCGACTGCTTCCATGACGACTAGTTGCCGGACTGCTTGCGCAGTTCGTTCTTCACCAGCGAAGCGTGCAGCGAGACCACCAGAGCGGACATCTGCTGGCCAATCTCTTCTGCTTGCTGCTGTGCATTGACCTTGCCGGACTTTGCAACCGGTTCGGTGACCTGACCGATCATGTCAGCCTGACGAGCAGCAGCGGTACGCAGCGTCTTCAGATGACGCGAGTCCAAGCCGAACTCAGCCAGGGACATTGCGGTAGTGACAGTGCGGACATCGTCGACATTGAACAGGCCTGCCGCGTCTGGGGTGATGAGGCCTACCTTGATGTATTCCTCAACCGTGGACTGCGAAGCCTGAGCCTGTTCCGCAACATCCACGTCGGTCAGGCGCGTCGGTGCTGGGGCCCGGAAGTTCTCTGGAGAGATCATCGGCTCAGCATCGTTTGCAGTCAGGATCGCGGTGACCTGGCCGGAATCCATGGCCTCGAGCTGTTCGCGGATCACCTTCAGCGGGAGGTAGTTGTCACGTTGGGTGACCAGAATGTAGCGCAGGCGCTCCACGTCCTGATCAGTAAAACGGCGGTAGCCCGACGCCGTGCGCTGCGGTGTGATCAGTCCCTCGGATTCGAGGAAACGGATCTTGGAGACGGTCACGTCCGGAAACTCAGTCCGCAAACGCTCAAGCACAACACCAATCGACATGGTCTTTGCCGGTTTGTTGGGCTTGGCTTGCTTCGCGGCCGTCTGCTGCGGTGCGGTTTTGCGGATTGCGCTCACGTGATCGTGCTCTTCTTCTCGTGGGACGTCGGTCTAAGGATGAACGGAAGTTTAGGCTTCCGCGGTGATGAATACGAGTCGGAACTTGCCGATCTGGATTTCATCGCCATTGGTCAGCTGCTGCGTGTTTCGCGGCTCGCGGTTGACGTAGGTGCCGTTGAGCGATCCGACGTCGACAACCTCGTAGCCATCCTCGTTGGCGCGGAACTCGGCGTGACGACGAGACACGGTCACGTCATCGAGGAAGATATCCGCCTCTGGGTGGCGGCCTGCCGTGGTCGACTCCTGGTCGAGCAGGAAGCGTGCACCAGCGTTCGGGCCACGCTTGACGACGAGCAGCGCCGCACCTTCGGGGAGGTTTTCGGTTCCTGCTGCGGAATCCACAGATGCCGCGGCACCAGATTCCATCTCCTTGAGCAGGTCTGCTCGGAATACCGAGGTGGTTTCGACCTGGTTCTGCGGCGTGTTGTCGCTCATGACTAACTCCTTGACTATCGAGTCGAGATTGAGAACTTCTGCAATAGTACCGCCCAAGTCGGGATTGGGTGGTGTTTAGTGACTTAACGGAAAATATTGCCGATGCCACTAATGACCGAATTGCCTGACCCGGCAAGCGGATTATCCGAAACCATGTAGGTCCATGTGGCGCTTGGTCGCTTCCATCCTGCATCAGCAAGATGCGCCCCGGATTCATCGATATCCACGGTGTTAAAGGTTTCTACCGCTTGGTCAACCGCACGGTTGGCGAGGTCTTTGAACTCGCGCACAGCAATGCGGTGGTACTCATCGATCGGGGTCTCGCGTGCGATAGCGCGAAGGTGAATAGATTCACGGACATCGTCCATCAGCGCGAGGTGTTCGGACCACTCTGCGTCGAGATGGAACAGCATGATTTCGCGCGCTGCTTGGTCGAGAGCCGGCTGCGGTAGGTGCGATAGTTCGGCGGCGCGCTGCGGGGAGCGCTCAGAGAGTTCTCGCCACGCTGTGTCAGTATCCAAAATGGTGGCGCGACGCTCGTCGAGAATGTCGCGGTGGTCTGCGAGAAGCTTGTTGTACTTCCACGTCTGGGAGTGGATCTCCAACAGTTGGCCTTCGGTGACGCGCTGGCAGTGCTCAACGAACTGCTGGGCTCGATTGCCGGTGAGGCGCCCATCCGGTTCAGGCTGCGCGGAGAAGGATTCGTCGGCCCCTCCGGTGGTGATGATGTCGTCGTCAAGGGAGACGAAGAACAAGCTCAAGCCTGGATCGCCCTGGCGCCCTGCACGGCCGCGAAGCTGGTTGTCCAAACGCGCGGTGCGGTGCCGCGCGGTGCCAATGACCGCAAGACCGCCGAGGGCGGCGACTTCGGCATGATCGTTCTCGTTCGCGCCGCCGAGACGGATGTCGGTGCCGCGACCGGCCATCTGGGTCGAGACGGTGACACGTCCGATGTCGCCGGCTTCTGCGATGATGCGTGCCTCTTCTGCATCGTTTTTCGCGTTGAGCACGTTGACGTCGATGCCACGCGCCTGAAGCGCCTCCGCGAGCGCTTCAGATTCGGCCACATCATGCGTACCCACGAGCACCGGCTGGCCAGTGTGGTGGATGTGCTCAATCTCGTCGACAATCGCCGCGTTCTTATCTGCCATGGTGGCGTAGATCCGGTCTGCCTCGTCGAAACGCTTGAGCTCGTTCGCTCGGTCGATAACGGAGACGTGCAGGCCGTAGAAACTGCGCAGCTGGTCGGTCGCCTCGACGGCGGTGCCGGTCATGCCGCACACGAGCGGGTAGCGGCGCATGAGCGCCTGCAGGGTGATCGAGTCTAGGATGCGCCCGCCCTCGGACACGTCGAGGCCTTCCTTCGCCTCGACCGCAGCCTGCAAACCATCTGGCCAGCGCTGGAGCTCAGCGACGCGGCCACGTGAGGCGTCGACAAGTGCGACCTTGCCGTCTTCGACGATGTAGTGGACATCGCGGATCAGCAGCGCCTTCGCATGCAGCGCCAGGTTCACGCGAACTAGTGTGGTGCCGATGTTTTCGTCGGAGTACAGCGAGTCGATGCCCAGCAACTGCTCGATCTTCTGTGCACCTTCGTCGGTAAGAAACGCGTTGCGCCCATCCGAATCGATGGTGTAGTCCTTGTCCTCCACCAGGTGCGAGACGGCCTCAGTGATCTGCCCGGTGGCCTGTTGGGCGCCTTCGGAGCCGGCGAGGACGAGTGGGACCAGGGCTTCGTCGACAAGCACACTGTCCGCCTCATCGACGAGGGCAACATCTGCCGGCGCCTGCACCGTCTGGTCGCGGGAGGTGATCTGGTTGTCGCGCAGGTGGTCGAAGCCAATCTCCGTCACCGGGGCATAGATGACGTCGCAACGGTAGGCAGCGATGCGCTCTTCGCGTGTCGACGACTCCGTCACCGCAGCCACCGACAACCCGAAAAACTCCACGAGCGGGCGCATCCACTCCGCGTCACGGGCGGCAAGGTAGTTGTTCACGGTAATCAGGTGGACGCGCTTGCCCTGCAGTGCGAAACCCGTGGCAGCCATCGCACCGACCAGGGTCTTGCCCTCGCCGGTAGCCATCTGGATCACGTCGCCCTCCAGCAGGCGAAGCACCGCCTGGTTCTGCACGTTAAACGGGGTCATGCCGAGCGTGCGTTGCGACGCAACGGACAACCCGGCGAGGAAACGAGACTTGTCCTTGACCTCCCCATCTGTGACGGCGGCGCGGACGGTTTCGGCGAGCGCGGTGTCGTCGAGAAGCGAAAGCTCCTCAATGAGCCCATGTGCGTCAGCGACGACAGCCTTGGACTTCTTGTTGTTGCGCTCCGCCGTGGAGCCCATGGCTTTCCAGAACCAGTCGAATTTGCCCATAAGGCTCAAGGATAATGCGGTTTGACGCAACGTTCCGCTGAAGGGGTGCGCCAACGTGCGAAATTGATGGTGACACGATTACGCTGATGGTCAAAATTAAGGAGGGAAGCCAAACCATGCTGTCTATGAACGTGAAAGTCCCCTCGTCAACGGGGAAAATGATGGCAGGCACCATCGACCGACCGGACGGGCCGGCCCAGGCATACGCGATCTTCGCGCACTGCTTCGCCGGGTCCCGCCACACGCCGGGCGCATCGCGCATTTCCAAGCGCCTGACCGAGCACGGCATTGCCACGCTTCGGTTCGACTTTCCGGGCCTCGGCCAGTCTGAAGGCGAATTCAAAGACACGTCGTTTTCGCAGAACGTCGACGACATCGTCGCCGCAGCGCAGTGGCTGGAGGAGAACTACAAGGCCCCGCAGCTGCTGATGGGCCACTCCCTCGGCGGCGCGGCTGCGCTGAAGGCAGCAACCCGCCCTGAGCTGAAGAAGATGCTCAAGGCGGTGGCCACTGTGGGCGCGCCGTTCGACCCCGCCCACTCGGTGCTGCACTACGCACATTCCATCGGCGACGCCGACATGCACGGCTCCGTCCCTGTCACCCTCGGCGGGCGCGAACTGATCATCTCGCGCGAATTCCTCGAAGACCTCGCAGAGACCAACCCAGAGGAATACCTGCCGAAGTTGCGCAAGCCGTTGCTCATCGTGCACTCGCCTATCGACGTCACCGTCGGTATCGACAACGCGCAGAATATTTTCACCAAGGCCCGCTACCCCAAGTCACTTATGACGCTGGACAAGGCAGACCACCTACTCACCCGCGAAGGCACTGCACAACGCGCTGCAGACATCATCGGGTCCTGGGCCGTGCAATACCTCCAGCCACTGTTTGTGCCAGCGAAGACCACCGACGACAACGCGGTGTCCTACTCTGCCCGCGGCACGAAGTACGGCGACGTGGTGCGCACCTCTAACCGCGCCATCACCACGGACCGCTCGAAGAACACCGGAGGCAAGGGCCAGGGTGTCACCTCCACAGGCCTGTACATGTCCGCACTCGCCGTGTCCTGCTCCCAGGCAGTGCGCGAGGCAGCCAAGGGCATGTCGCTTGACGACGTCCGCGTGGAAGTCAACCACAACGGCGACGGCACCTTCACCCGCCTGATCACCCTCTACGGCGACCTGACCGATGACCAGGTAGAAACCCTGCGCGCCGCCGGTGCCGCGTCCACTGTCGACGGCTACGTGGCCAAGAGCGAGATCGAAACAACTGCGGAGACCGCCTCGCTTGAGCGCCGTCGTCGCCAGAACCAACTGCACCGCGCAGAACGGTTGGGCAAGTAATGGCTGACGTTAAGGGCTCTGGGGGCGCTGCTGGCACCGGTGACTTGTGGAGCGAAGTACGCGGGCTTTGCCGATGTGGGCTTGGCATGCCATATGAAGCCTGCTGCGGCCGCTACATTTCCGGTACTGCGAAAGCCCCGACCGCTGAGACCCTCATGCGGTCGCGCTACACCGCCTTTGTCATCGGCGACGGTGACTACATCGCCCGCACCTGGGCACCGGAAAAGTTGCCCGCCGGCCTCGACGTGAATCCTGAAGGCGAGCCGTTTACCCGCCTGATCGTCCTGGAAACTGAAGGCGGCGGCCCCTTCGACGCCGAGGGTGTCGTGACCTTCGAAGCCCACTACCCCGGCGGTTCCCTCCGCGAGCGCTCCACCTTCGAACGGCGCGACGGCGCCTGGGTTTACGTCGACGGCGTAGTTCGGTGACCAGCCAGTTTTGGGCGCGTATGACAGTGTTGTAATATCGGGCGAGTTACGGTTTCAGCCTCGCGCTGAGCAGTAACGGATCGGGCTGTGGCGCAGTTTGGTAGCGCACCACACTGGGGGTGTGGGGGTCGCAGGTTCAAATCCTGTCAGTCCGACAAAACACCCCTGGGGCTGCGGCGATAAACGCTAGGCCCCAGGGGTATTTGCGACTGTAGGTTAAGACACGATCTTGCCGTTCGCGTCGTAGGTGTAGAAGCCCTGCCCAGCCTCCAGGCCGGTCCTACCTTCTGCGACCATCGGCTTCAGTGTCGTCTCAACGAAATCCTTCTGCCACTGCGGGGCATTCTCGTTGGACTCGATCACGGCGACCAAGGTGCGCACGCCGACGAGGTCCATGATCTCAATCGGCCCGCGCGGGGAGCCGGTGGAGTTGCACCAGTCGCGGTCGATGTCGACGGGGTCAGCGATGTCGTGGTGCAGCAGGTACATGCCGGCACTGAGCAGCGGCACCAGCAGGGTGTTCAGCACGTAGCCGGGCTGCTCGCGCTTGAGCGGGACCGGTACCATGTTGATCTGCTCCGCAAACTCCACGAGTTGGTCCACATACTTCGGGTCAGTGCCCTCGTGAGGCATGATCTCGGCGGTGTTCTGAATCCAGATGTGGTTGGCAAAGTGCAGTGCCAAGAAGCGCTCCGGCGCACCCGTCGCGTCCGCGAACTTGCTCGGCATGAGCGTCGACGTGTTGGTGGCAAAAACGGTGGTCTCCGGGGCGTACTGCCCCACTTCGGCCCAGACCTTGCGCTTGAGCTCGAGGTTCTCTGGGATCGCCTCGATGACCAGGTCCGCGTTCGCTAGCGCTTCCTTAAGGTCCGAGGTCTGGGTGAGGTTTTCGTGCGCCGCCGCGATGGTTTCGTCGTTCGCGGACTCGAGCTCCGCCTTCATCTGTTCACCGATGGCATCGAAACGCTGTTTGCCGGCCGCAAGGGCTTCGTCGTTAATGTCGTAGGACAGTACCTTCTTTCCCGCGAACGCAGAGCAAAAAGCGATCTGCGCGCCCAGGACACCTGCACCAAGTACTGTTACGTTATTGAATGTCATGCCCGTCACGTTACTCCTGTTTATGTGACTTTCACAGCAGTTCTAGTGTGAAGTTTTACGCAAGCGACGCCCGGTCCACCGCCATGAGACCTGTCGCTGCCCGCCGGCCCAGCTCCACGTAATACGCCGCGTGCCTCAACCGCGCCTCAAAGGTGTCCGACTCGAGTGCGCGCTTGACCTTTGCCGGCACACCTGCTGCAAGAGAGAACTCCGGCAACTGCTGCCCCTCCAGTACCACTGCCCCGCCGGCAATGATGCTGCCCTTGCCGATGCGCGACCGCGACAGCACCGTCGCATTCATCCCGATCAGACAGCCTGGCTCGATATAACAACCGTGGATCATTGCAAGGTGGCCAATCGTCACGTCCTCCTCGAGCACTGTCTCCCCATCCGTGTCCACGTGCAGGACTGAGCCGTCCTGCACGTTCACACGCGCACCGATACGGATTGCGCCCACATCGCCACGGATGACCACGCCGGGCCAGATGTTGGCGTCCTCGCCGATCTCTACATCGCCGATAATCGTCGCCTCGTCAGAGATGTACGCCGATGGGTGAATCTTGGGGGTTTTGCCCTCGAAGCTATAAATCATGCGTTCCAGTGTGCCGGAATTGCCCAACGCGTGGCGCTGAAACGTGCGTAACCGCGTCTGTACGGGTGGTCGTCGTCAAGCAGTGCGCTACTGCTGCGTCGCCCGGCCGAGCCGGAAGAACTTCAGCATGGCGTCGGTGGCGAAGCCTTTCGGCACCGTCCCAGATGAGTCGCCGGCGCCGCCTGGCCACACGTGGGGGCCATTTTCGATGCGGTAGTGGGCAAGTTCGGCGTCGCACCTCGACCAACGCTCTCGGATGACGCCCGGGGCCACCTCAATATCTTCGTCGCGTGCTGCACAGTGGTTGCGTGATGCGGACTCGTGAAGCATTTCCTCCACCGAGTTGTATGCCGTGGCGTGGCGTTGCCCGCCGTTGTAGGCGATGACATTGTCGCCCGTGCCGTGGAAATCGACGTGCATCATCGGGATCTGGGAACAGCCTGCAGAAACGCGTTGATAATAGGCGCCCGCAACTGTCGCGATACCAGTGAATGCCTGCGGCCGTTGGCAACCCACAAATGCGGCGAAACCTCCGCCGTTAGAGAAACCTGCGGCAAAAACACGAGAGCGGTCAACTGAAAACTCACCTTCAATCTCAGCCAGGACGGCGTCGACGAACGCCAGGCCTTGCTCCCCAGAAGTCGAGGCGTACGGTGCAGGCGCCCAGGCAGAATCTTTGCCGTCGAGGTACGCCACAATGGCGTCTGCGGCATCGAGCCCGGAGTTTTTTCGGATCTTTTCGGCGTCTTCCTTATAGCCGTGGAACACGAAGATCACTGGCAGACGGTCACGCTGACGCGCTCCCGCAGGGGTAGAGACGATGTAGTCGCGTTTCATCCCACCTGCGGTGATGTTGCGATGTTCGCTGCCTGGCGGCCCCCATGGTTCGACCTCGCGCACGTCGTCCGCAGCGGGCAGTGCTTTGGTTGTTACCCCGGGTTCCTTGACCCCTCCGTCCCCTCCGGAGCAGCCGGTGAGTACGAGCAGGACTGTGGACAACGCCGCCGCGGTGACGGTTGAAACTTTGCCCATTACGTCTGCTGCTCCGGATAAAACACGACAGGTAGATTAGTGCATCATGCCAATAAGCGGAACACAGCCAGGTCCGAGCAAGAAGTCGCAGCCGACCTTTCGTGACCGCGCTCACCAACACACCGCGGCGAGTGCGTTTGTGCGCGATGCGGATCGCTACCACGACGCGCGTCCGTCGTATCCACCTGAGGTTGCCGAGTTGTTCGACGGCGCCGATGTCGTGTGCGACGTCGGCGCCGGCACTGGGAAATTAACGCAGTTGCTTATCGACGACCACCGCACCGTCTATGCATGCGACCCCTCCCCCGACATGACGCGGGTACTCCATCACCAGTTGCCGGAGGTGCCTGTGTGGCGGGCGACGGCGGAAGCGACGGGGCTCGCGGACAATGCCGTCGATGCGTTCGCGTGCGCACAGACCTGGCACTGGGTAGACCCGGCAGAGGCCAGTGCTGAGGCAGACCGCGTCATTCGCGATGGCGGATCTCTCGTTTTGTGTTGGAATACGCTCGCGGTACATCACCCTTGGGTGCTGCGGCTCAGCCGCATCATGCACTCGGGTGATGTGCAGCGCGAAGGCTTCTACCCCACCGTGCACGCCCCGTGGCACCTCGAACGGGAGGTCCGCACGGAGTGGGTCGATCAGATCCCAGTCGAACACTGCTTCGAGCTCATGGCCACACGCTCGTACTGGCTGAAAGCCTCCGAGCGCACCCGGGCAAAGATGGAGGCGAATCTGACGTGGTACCTCTACGAGCGCCTCGGGTTCGATGAGGGACAAATCATCCCGCTGCCCTACCGCACGGACGCGTTTGTGTACCGGCGATAGGGCGGGCTGCTAAAACAAATCGGTCCGCTTCTTAATCCCGAAGAAGTCGAAGATCTCCTCGGTCACGTCGATGCCACGATGCGCAGCCCACGGTCCGGTAGGCCACTCGTGGCCCATGCCCTCCACTCGGTGGTGCAGGGTACGAGCCTTGTCGCTGTTGCGACGCTCAAACGCGGCAACCACTTCGGGAGCGCCGAGAATGCCGTCCTCAGCGGGGCTGCCGTATCCCGGCCGGACCTCGCCGTTATATGGCACTACGTCGTCGTGGGTGCCGTGGATGTTGAGGTAGTCCACCGGCTCGGCTGCCTCGATCTGCGCCTCGGTGCAGCGCACAGCCGCAGACACAGAGGCAACACCCGCGAAGGTATCGCTGAGCGTAGACAAGTAGACCGCGAGACCGCCACCATTGGAGAAACCGACAGCATAAATGCGTTCGGGGTCGATGTCGAAGTGTTCGCTGGTTTGGGCGATGATGTCGTCGATACGCGCCTTGTCCTGCTCAATCGTGTTCAGCGCATACGGCGCAGGAGCCCACGCCAGACCGGCACCCGTCGGCGCAACGACCACTGCGTTGGCCTGCACGAGGCCGGTACCGCCGAGGAAGTTCCGCCCATTATCGCCACGGCCGTGCAGCGCAACAATCAGGGGCAACGGCCCTTTCGAATCGGAGGGCGCGGAGTAGACCGTCGAGTCCATAGTCCTGCCTACTTCTTTCCGCGACGCTCACGCACACGCACCGCGATGCGCACCGGAGTGCCGTGGTAGCCGAACTGCTCGCGGAACTTGCGCTCAAGGTAGCGGCGGTAACCGCCATCGAGGAAGCCCGTGGTGAACAGAATGATTGTCGGCGGGCGCGTCGTCGCCATGGTGGCAAAGAGCAGCTTGGGCAGACGGTTGTTCTTCATCGGAGGCGGGTTCGCGGCAATCGCCTCACGCAGCCAGTTGTTGAGCTGGCCGGTAGAGATGCGCCTGTCCCAGTTCTCCAGCGCCTGCTTCATCGCGGGCTCGAGACGGTGCAGACCGCGGCCGGTGTCGGCGGAGATATTGAGCTTGGTCACCCACTTCAATTGGCCCATGGTCTGGTCGAATTCGCGGTCGAAGTCGTAGCGGCGGTCCTCGTCCATGAGGTCCCACTTGTTAAAGCAGATCACCATGGCCTTACCGGCTTCGAGCACCATCGAGATCACGCGCTGGTCCTGCTCGGAAATCTCCTGGGAAGCGTCGATGAGCACGACACAGACCTCGGCGGCCTCAATCGTGCCGCGAGTGCGCAGTGATGCGTAGTACTCGTGGCCCTGGGCGTTCTTAACTTTCTTCCGCAGGCCGGCGGTATCGATGAACGTCCAAAGGTCCTCGTCCAACTGCACCAACTCGTCGACCGGATCGACGGTGGTGCCGGCGACGTTGTCCACGACAGAGCGATTGGACTTGGTCAGCTTGTTCAGCAGGCTGGACTTGCCCACGTTCGGGCGGCCCACAAGTGCAACACGTCGCGGGCCCTGAGTGACCGACGCGGCAGCACGCGGAACCTCGGGGAAGTTGCGCAGGATCTCATCGAGCACGTCGGCCCCACCGCGTCCGTGCAGTGCGGATACCGGCCACGGGTCGCCAAGACCCAGCGAATAGAACTCGGCGACCTCGCCCCACTGACTGTTGGACTCAAACTTGTTTGCAACGAGGATGACAGGCACCTCAGCGCGCTGCAGGTTGCGGGCCATCACCATGTCTGTCTCGGTCACGGTGGTCTTTGCGTCGACAACCATGACGATGACGTCCGAGGTCTCCATGGCTGCCTCGGACTGGCGCGCGATCGAGGCGTGGATGCCCTTTGCGTCCGGGTCCCAGCCACCGGTGTCCTGCACCCAGAAACGACGTCCGTTCCACTCCGCCATGTAGCTCACACGGTCGCGGGTCACGCCGGGATGGTCCTCCACAACTGCTTCACGACGACCCAAGAACCGGTTTACCAGCGAAGACTTACCCACATTCGGGCGGCCCACGATAGACACCGTCGGCAACGCTTCCTTTACCACGTCCGGGCGGATGATGCCGTATTCGGCTTCGATTTCGGCCCATTCTTCGTCGGTGTAGTCGTCGGTCTCGTCGCCAGCATCGGTATCGTCGCCGAAGTCGGCCTCGCTGAACTCCGACTCATCGAAGTCCTCGAGGTCGTCGTAGTACTCAGCGTCGTCCGCATCGACCTCATAGGCTTCAAGGTCGTCGTAGCCAGAGGCATCGATGCCGGGTTGGATGAATTGAGTCTCCGGCTCGAGACCGTCTTCAATGTTCTTCTTGTCGCTCATCGTGCGCTCCTTTCCACCACGGCAGTCAGCGCAGCGAGCACCTCATCCGGGGTCATTTCAGACGTATCCACGATCTCGGCGTCGTCAGCGGGACGCAGCGGGCTGGTCTTGCGTGACGAGTCCGCCTCGTCGCGCCGCTTCACATCCGCCAACACTGCATCAAAGTCCACGTCACGGCCAGCGGCTACATCCTGATCGAAGCGACGCTTCGCACGTACTTCAGCGCTTGCCGTCATGTAGACCTTTGCCGGAGCATCCGGCAACACGACAGTGCCGATATCGCGGCCCTCCACGATCGCGCGGCCGGCCTCGCGGGCCAACTTGCGCTGCAGTTCCACAAGGTTCACGCGGACCTGCGGGATCGCAGAGACCGCAGAAACGTGCTGGGTGACTTCCGGTCCTCGGATCTCGCGGGCAACATCCTCACCTGCAAACAACACTGCGGTGGAATCCGGATCGTCGGATACCTCAAGCGGCAGATCAGCGGTCGCTTCGATCACCGCATCCGTATCAGCCGGGTCGACACCAGCGCGCAAGACGGCCAGGGTGGCAACGCGGTACATCGCACCCGTATCCACATACTTCGCGTCGAGCTTCTTCGCTAACGCGCGGCACATCGTGGATTTACCGGTGCCGGACGGGCCGTCCACTGCGAGAATCAGCCCGCCGTCAGCCATGTTGGAAATCTTCTGGTCTGCCATTACATCCCCACCGCCTTGTACAGCGACGCAAGCTCGGAGGAATTGAGCGCACGCATCATGCCTGGCTTCATCTCGCCGAGCTGGACCGTGTGGAACTTGGTGCGAACCAGTCGTTGCACCGGGAAGCCAGCTTCCTTCAGCATGCGGCGCACAATGTGCTTACGGCCTTCGTGGAGCTCCACTCGGATGATCGACTGCCCATTGTGGACATCCACGATCTGAGCGTAGTCGGCCTTCGCGGGGCCGTCGTCAAGCTCAATGCCCTCCTTGAGCTGCTTGACCAGCGCATTGTTCGCCTCACCCAGGACAGTGGCCATGTAGGTCTTCGACACCTCGTACTTCGGGTGCATCAGACGATTCGCCAGTTCACCGTCGTTGGTCAACAGCAACAGACCCTCCGTGTTGGCGTCGAGGCGTCCCACGTGGAACAGACGCTGACCCGCGGCGGTGCGCTCCGAAAGGTAGGAGCCGACCGAGGTGCGGTCAAGCTCATCCTTCATCGTCGAGTGCACGCCACGCGGCTTGTTAAACACGAAGTATTCGTGCTCCTCGTTGACGTTGATGCGCTCCCCGTCCACGCGGATGATGTCCACGTTCGGGTTAACACGCATGCCTTGCACGTTGACGATCTTGCCGTTGACCTCAATGCGGCCCTGGTCGATCATGGCCTCTGCGTGACGACGAGACGCCACACCTGCCTGCGCCAACACCTTCTGCAGGCGGATCCCCTCAGTTTTGCGGGTCTTATCCTGCGGGTTGTCGTCCCACCAGTTGTCATCCAGCGGGTGGGGCTCATTCTTCGCGGCATTTGCGCGTCGCTTGTCCAAACGGACATTCTGCTTCTTTGCCGGCTTCGCGTACGAGATGTAGAACGTTTCGTCCTTCTCGGGCTTGTCCGGTGTGCCGTCTCGGCGAGCGGGAGGAGTCATGTTTCCTCAATTCCTTTTCAGTCGTATGCGGTTTTTGGGCCGATCCTACCAGGCATCTTCGATTGCATCGATGTCCGGAAGCAGTGGCGCAAGGTCAGGAAGGCGCTCAAGCGAGTCAATGCCCAGAAGTTCGAGGAACAGCTCCGTCGTCACATAGCGGTGTGCGCCAGATTCTTGCTCAGGATCAACCTCCGCAATCAAGCCGCGCAGCGCAAGGGTGCGCATGACGCCATCAACATTGACCCCGCGCACTCCGGCAACCTGCGAGCGCGTCACCGGCTGGCGGTAAGCAACCACTGCGAGCGTCTCCATTGCCGCGCGCGAGAGTTTCTTCTGCGTGCCGTCGAGCAAGAACGCCTCGACCGCATCGGCATTTTCGGGCCGGGTATACAGCCGCCAGCCTTCTGCGGTCTCACGCAAATCAATGCCACTGCCACGGGTGTCGAGTTCTCGCGACCACGCGCGAAGGTGATCCGACACTTCCGCAGTCGTTGCTCCGAGCGCACCCGCGAGGTCCTCCACAGACACCGGCGTATCGACGACCAACAGCACCGACTCAATCCGCGAACGCAACTGCGCAACCATCGGCATGTCTTCCATACCGCCGAAGTGTAGCTGCCGGTACTGAATCGGCGCCTAGTTCCAGTTCGACGCCGCAACGACCGCCGGATCGACCTCAAGCCCGGTCCAGGACACGTCAAGTTGGCCAAGCGCTTCGGGCTGCTCTGTTTCCACCGCTCGGGCCTTGTACAACTCCAGCAGGGCGAGGAACCGGCCGACCACCTCCATGGACCTCGTGCAATCGCGTGTCAGTGCGGCGAACGTCATCCAGGTACCTGAGCCGGCGAGCTTGAGTGTGTCCAGGATCTTGCCCGCCTGCTCAGGCACGGACACAGCAACGGCGTGCAGGTGGTCGGTGCGTACTTCCTCCGGTGGTTTCGGGCGAAATACGCTGGCTGCCAGTTCCGCGAAACTCGCCGCTGTATGGCCGAGTTCCACCGGAGGCAAAAGGTCCACGAACCGGGGCTCCATGGATACGGCACGCGGGTGTCGTCGATTAGCAGATGCTTGCCACGTAGCAAACTGGTCAGCAACCTGCTGATATGCACGGTACTGCAGAAGACGTGCGAACAGGAGGTCCCGGGCCTCCAGAAGGTCGTAGTCTTCCTCCAGGTCATGATCACCACGTGGCAACAGCCGCGCAGTCTTCATGTCCAACAAGGTGGCCGCGACCACGAGGAACTCAGTGACCTCGTCAAGCGACTCCGTCTGCCCCAACGCACGAGTATACGCAATGAACTCGTCGGTCACCTCGGCGAGCGCAACCTCGGTCACGTCGAGTTTCTTCGCCTGAATCAAGCTGAGCAGCAGATCAAACGGCCCCTCGAAGTTATTCAGCGCGAGGGTAAAGCCCGTGATCTCCGGCTGGGGGTACTGCTCAGGTGCCTGGGCCACTAGCTAGTGCGCTCCAACACCTCAAGGGCCAGATTGCGGTACTGTTCCGCACCTTGCGAGTTGGGAGCCCACGTAATAATCGGCTCACCCGCGACCGATGTCTCCGGGAAACGCACGGTACGGGTAATCACGGTGTCGAAGACGCGGTCGCCGAACACCTCAACTACACGATCCATGACCTCACGGGCGTGGGTCGTGCGACGATCAAACATAGTGACAAGGATGCCCACGATGTCCAGGTCGAAGTTGATGCGGTCGCGCACCTTTTCCACGGTATCGGTGAGCAGCGCGAGACCTCGGAGCGAGAAGTACTCACACTCCATGGGGATGATCACGCCCTGCGAGCACGCCAACGCATTCACAGTGAGCAAACCGAGCGACGGGCCACAGTCCAGGATGATGAAGTCGTACTCCCCGCGCACCGGGCGCAGCGCACGAGCTAGCGTGTGCTCGCGGCCGACTTCGTTGACCAGTTGGATTTCAGCCGCAGACAGGTCAATATTCGCGGGTACCAGATCAAGCCCGGACACGTTTGAGCGCTTGATCGCCGCGTGAATGCTGGCAGTGTTGTCAAACAGCAAGTCGTAGACCGTGACCTGATCCTCCTCATAGGACACACCAAGGCCAGCGGAGAGTGCACCCTGCGGGTCGAGGTCTACCAGTAGCACCTTGCGCCCTTGCTCTGCCAAGCATGCACCGAGATTGATAGTGGACGTGGTCTTACCCACGCCGCCCTTTTGGTTCACCATCGAGATGATGGTTGCGGGACCGTGCCGCTCAAGCTCCTTCGGCTTGGCAAACTCACGCCACGGCCGACCCGTCAAAAACGTCTTCTGGTCAGCCGCGTCAAACAGCGCCTCGTCCGCCATGGCCGATCCTTCCCTCGATCACGTCTAAACCCTTGACTGCAGTCATCTTACAACGCTGTGATTAGACCTGCCCACGGCTTCGCTTCCGAAGGAAGATAATCAGCAGCGCAAGTGCCGCGATAAGCGCACCACCACCAATGATGAGCGGGACAAGATCACCTACCGACGAACCCGAGTCAACGCTATCGCCTTGACCTTTGTTGTCTGCTCCCGCATACGGGTTTTCTTCATCCGTTTCGGCAGCCTGCTCAACCGGAGCATTCGTCGACGTAATCACCGCGACAAACGTCGCCGCGCCGTTCTCCACGACCTCCATAATGAACGGGTTGTCAGGCGTCTCGCCTTCCGGGTACGTCAGCGTCAACGTGCGCCCTGCGACGTTCACGTCACGCTTGACCCCTTCGATGATGTTGCCGTTGACATCGAGGTAACGCAGCTTCGCATTCGACGAGTCGTAGTTGGCATACTTCATCAAATCGCGCGCCTTACTCAACGGCACCTTGACCACGATCTCGTTGCCGTGGATCTCTCCCTCGAAATCGAGCCGCTTCGCATCCGCGGTGTCCGCCTTTTCCGCTGGCTTACGCTCAGGGCGATTGACGGCGCCGCTGCCACTGCCTGCACCCGCACCGGATCCGCCGTTCGAGGCTTCACCGTTTGCGTCGCCACCGCCGTTTGCGCCACCACCGTTGTCTTCGGCGTGGCCTCCACCACCGTGGTGCTCGGTGTTTTCTCCAGCGCCACCGCCCGCAATTTCGTCTGCATCAGTTGCCTGTCCGCCGCCCACAGCGACGAGGTTAACTGTCGCCGTGTAACCGCCGGCGCTCGCAGGCACTGCTGCGGTCGCGCCCTCTTCCGCTGGAGCGGTCACCGACACCGACGTGCCATTGGATGTGACCACCCAGCCGCCTGCGGAGTAATTCACATCCACCGGCACGCCCACATCAACCGTCGTCGTCTGCCCCGCAGGCACGGTGATCTCCGAGGGAATCATGTTCGCCACTGCATCCGGGCTTAACCCGCCCGGGATCTGCGCCGAGGCAGGGTGTGCTCCCACACCTCCGCCAAGCCCCACGGCAAGCAGCAGGGCTGCCGGCACCGCAAGTGTTGCGCGACGTGCTCGTGCAAATGTGTACTCACTCATAAGCGCAAAAGCTTACGCACGTGGATGCGAACTACGCCAAACCTCGCGCAGGCTATCTGCTGTGACATGTGTGTAAATCTGCGTAGTCGTCACTGAAGCGTGCCCCAACAATTCCTGCACGGAGCGCACATCTGCGCCACCTTCCAGCAGATGCGTGGCAAACGAGTGCCGGAGCGTGTGCGGGGAGATCTCTTTGTCTATCCCCGCACGCTCCGCAGCCTGCTTGATTACAGTCCAGGCGCTCTGGCGAGTTAAGGCTCCACCGCGCCTATTCAAGAACAACGCGTGTGACTTCCCGGTGGCGAATACGGGTCTGCCTCGCACGAGGTACGCCTCGATCGCATCTTGTGCATGCCGGCCGAGCGGGACGAGGCGCTGCTTACTTCCCTTGCCAGTCACGGTCAGAATGCCTTCAGTATCTATTGCGGCTGTCGCATCATCGACGCTCAGATCAAGCACCTCAGAAACTCGCGCACCTGTGGCGTATAGCGTTTCCAACAGCGCCTTGTCGCGTAGGCCGAGGGGCTGTTCGGTCGGGCAGGCATCGAGAAGCGTCGCCACCTCCCCAATGCTCAAAGTGTCGGGTAGCTTCTCGCCAGCTGACGGTGGGGAAACTTCGGCAGCGGTATCTGCCGGCAATACGCCTTCTTCTACGCCAAAGCGGTGCAAGCCTCGGGCGACAGTCAGCGCACGCGCAGCCGAAGATGCCGCGAGGGGGCGAGCGCCGTCCACCCCGCGGCGCAAGTCAGCAACGTACGCCTCTACATCGGTGGCACTGACTGTTGCCAAGTCGCTTTTCCCAGCGGCTGCCAACCATCGTGTGTACCGGTTGACGTCGCGGGTGTAGTTACTCAACGTGTGAGGGGAGACTCCCCGCTCAACAGCGAGATGCTGCAACCAGCGCGCAGCTAGTTCGTCGGCTTTTACCGCCATCTAGATGCGCTTCATATCCGGCACGATGCCACGCTCGGCTCGCCGCTTCGGCAGCGATTGCGGGCGCAACTCGAATGGCTCCGACACATCACGTGACTGCGCTTTACCCTCTGCGACGCGGCAAGCAGCCAAAATGCCGCCCACGGCGATTGAGTTCACAATCTCGCCTCGAAGCACCATTTGTGCGGCCTCGCTCAGTGGCACCCACCGAAAGTCCATGTCGGCTTCTTCGTCCTCGGCGTCCGGGCGTTCCACCTCGCGCAGTTGCTTTGCGACGAATACCCGCACCGCCTCTTCCGCAAATCCCGGAGACGTCACCAAATCCACCAGCACGCCCCACTGCTCAGCCTCGAGACCGGCTTCCTCAACCAGTTCGCGCTTCGCACATACCAACTCGTCTTCTTCGTACATGTCCAGAAGCCCCGCAGGCAGTTCAAGCAGCCGCTTGCCTACGCTGTGCCGGTACTGCTCGACGAGCGCGACGCGCCCGTCGTCGTCAAGTGCAACTACTGCCACTGCGCCGAAATGCTCGACGATCTCACGGTTAGCTGGCTTGCCACCCGGCATGACCACACTGTCGCGGCGCACAGCGATGATTGGGGCGTCGATCAGTACCTCGGAGGACTCGACGGTAAATTCGTGGCTCACTCTGCCACCGCCAGCACTGAAGAAATCCTGCCGGACTCGTAGCTCACGTTGCCTACCGTTGTCACGCCGCGCAGTTCCTTTGGCGCGATGTCTTGACTAGTCAGCACGGTTTTGCCTGCATGGCCAAGTGCTTCCGCAAGGTCCTGCACCAGCTTCGCACCAAAGTCTCCGCCGGCGTCACCGGAGGCGCCATCCACAATCACGACAGCCTCCGCGGGCACGATCTCACCTTTCGTCTCGACGAAACCGGATTGTTGCAGCGTGTCAATTACGATTTTGCGATCCGAAGCCTGTGCTGGCGCTTCCTTCGTCTCAGGGTCGATCAACATAATCGACGCCAACGACTCACCCGCATGGGTGCCCGGTGAACGGTTCTCCACGCTCAACTGCGCACCGGACGGCAACGTCGACGCAATCACCGTGGACAACTCGTCGGCAGAGTTTTGCGACGTAAACTTCTCTGTCAGTTTCAACTCACCAGCATCGGAAGCGCCCGCCGCGTTGAGCAGCCACCGCACGGAATCAACATCGATATCGGCGGCCGTATGCGTACGCACGATAGCGACCGGCACCTCTTTGAGCGCTCCAGAGACGATGGACACCGACTCACTGCCCAGAAGAGCATCGGCAGCATCAAGCCGCTGCTGCGCTTCGCTGCTCTCCTTTGTCGGTTCCTCGGCTCCATCACCATTCGCGTTCCGGTCGATGTCGCTGAGAAACGCACCATTGAACAGATCCGGGCCGCCAGGAATAGCCGGCGCGAGTACCGAGGCCCCCAACACCACGCCGAGAGCTAACCCCCAACACAGACCAGCAGTGACAAGCCCACCCGTCCCTTTTTGCTTTCCCACGGTTTACTCCCCTTCCCCTGCCGGAATCCAGCCGCGCACCGTGTTGGCAACTGTGTCCCAGGTATTGACCAGGTTGTCGGCGAACGTCCCATTTCCGCCAAGCCCAACGACGAGAATGACGGCGGCAGCAGCGACCAGCAGGCCGAGTAACGCCCAGGCCCATGCGACACCGCTGGTGGATTCGACTGCGTAAAGACTCTCAATAACCGTAGAATCAACAACCTTGCGGCCGGCCTTCAAGCGAGCAAGCAACGCAGCCGGATCGGCATTCGCCGGGTCCGTGAGCATCCCGTCCAACTCCACCGGCTCGCCTACGGTGACAATCGTCTCCGCATCATGGAACGCAGCAAGCAAGATCGCGAGGTCTGTCGGCGAATCAGTCGCTGTTGGGAACGTCATCGCACCCACACCCAAGTCTTGGATACGCTCCAAGCCAGGCGCATAACCGTCTGGGTCAGCCGGCAGAATCACCCGTGCTTCAGAACGCAAGTTCTCCGACGCGACATCCGCGGGGTCACCGACAATGAAATCAGCGGCATAACCCATCTCTGCCAGCGTGTTCGCGGCGCTTCCCACACCAATGATGACCGGGGTGTACTCCCGCATAAAGTTGCGGATGCCTGTCAGACGGCGCCGCGTGTCATCTCCTGGAGAGACAACAACGACCTTGCGGTCCGCCATCGCGTCGCCAAGTTCGGGTGCGCCGACACCGTCGATAAGCAACGGCGCTTCCGAGTGGATGAACTCGATGGTGTTGCCGAAATAGGCTTCCATGTTCTCCACGAGACCTTGCTGTGCCTCAGCGAAGGAGTTGTCCACCTGCTCACGTGTGACACGCTGTGCAACACCGACGTCTTTCCTTCCGACGGTGATCGTCCCCTCTGGCGTGACCGTGACCTTCTTGCCGTCGCGGATCTTCTCGCGAACTGCTGCGTCGGCCACTTCGAAGATCGGAACGTTGGCGTCGAGAAGCAAATGCGGACCGAACGTCGGTAAGGATCCAGTGCTGTACGGCGCAAGATTGATCACCGCAGCAGGACGGCGGGCAATGAGCTGCTCTGCTAAACGACGCTGCATGTCCGGCGCATCCACAATCGCAATATCGCCCTCATGCAGGCGAGCAAGGCCTTTGCCCCGCGGTGTGCAGTCGCGCAGCGTACCGCGCAATTCCTGCGCAGGCGCTTCCCCAGTTCCAACAGTCATAGCGACCATTGTGCAACGTTGACCTGCCAGAACTGTGGAGGCGCGCGGGCTACGCCCGCATTTCCTCCACTTCGCGCTGCGCACGCTTGAACAATTCTGCCGCGTGGGCACGCCCTGTATCCGAATCATCAAGGCCCGCCATCATGCGCGCGAGCTCCTCAATCCGCTGCTCGTCAGTCAGATTGCCCACACCCGACGTCACCGCCTCGTCGCCCACGTCCTTTGACACATGCAGGTGCGTGTTCGCATACGCCGCAACCTGGGGCAAGTGCGTAACGACGATGACCTGATGCCTCAACGCCAACCTCGCCAAACGGCGCCCAATCTCCACCGCAGCACGTCCACCGACACCAGCGTCCACCTCATCAAAGACCAGCGTGCCGCCCGCCGACGACTCCGAAAGGATCACCTCAAGTGCCAGCATGACTCGTGAGAGCTCACCACCAGATGCGCTCGTGGCCAACGGCTTTGGCTCCAACGCGCTGTTCGGTGCGAGCGTGATCTCCACAGCGTCCGCACCATCGCGGCCAAACTTGGCCTCCGCCAGCTCGACGCGCAGCTGCGCCTTCGGCATGGCAAGCCCGTGAAGCTCTTCCGTCACCGCCTCCCCGAGGTTTTTGGCAGCCTTGTTGCGTGCCTTGGTCAACGCTGCCGCTCGCTTTTTTAGTTCGGCTTCAAGATCAGCAACGCGGCGCTTCAGCTCGTCGATAGCTTCTTCTGACGTATCAATCTTGCTCAGCCGTTTCCCGGCCTTCTCTCGCCACGCCAACACACCCGCGATGTCCGGAGCATATTTTCGTGTGAGCCCCTTGAGTTCCTGTTGGCGCTGCAGAAGGCGCTCTAGCTCATCCGGGTCGGTCGGAAGATCTGCGGTGAAACTACCGAGTTCCGCAGACACATCCGCAAGCACACCGGCGACCTCCCTGAGGCGCACACCAAGCTCCCGTAACTCCTCGTCACTAGCTCCTACCAACGCCGCCTGCGCCCTGCCAACAAGGTCTGATGCAGCTTCTTCAGCCTCTGTGCTGTAGCCGCCGACGGCTTCAGCACCATCAATTGCCACCAGCGCGGTCTGGGCGGCCTCACGCAGCGCATCAACATCCTGAAGACGGTTAATGGTTGCAACGAGATCGGCATCTTCGCCGTCTACGGGTGCAACTGCGTCGATTTCCTCAATTGCAAACCGCAGCCGGTCCATCTCCTGTGCCAACTCAAGGCGTTTCTCGGTGCGGTCCTTCAGATCTTTCGATGCCTCCCGCCACTGGACATAAACATCGCGATAGGCGGAAAGCTTCGCAGCGATCGCCGGGTCGAACCGGTCCAACGCCGCCAGCTGCTGTTCCGGCGCGAGAAGCCTCAACTGGTCGTTCTGGCCATGAATCGTGAGCAGATGCCCAGCAAGATCACCCAGTGTCGCGGCCGGAACCTTTCGGCCTCCTAGGTGAGCGCTCGATCGCCCCGTCGCTTTCACAGCACGTGAGACGACGTATTCGCCGTTTTCATCAGGCCCTGCACCAGCGCCCTCTGCAATCGCATGCACGGCGGACAATGTCGATTCCGGCAGATCTGCGATGCTGAGCGCGCCTTCCACCACAGCTTCCTGCGCCCCGGTTCGAACTCGGGAGGCATCAGCGCGGCCTCCTGTCAGCAGCCGCAAGCCAGTTACAACCATGGTCTTACCTGCACCGGTTTCACCGGTGAGCACCGTCAACCCAGGAGCAAGCTCCGCCGAGGCATGACGGATCACGCCCAGGTTCGAAATCGCGATCTCTGCGAGCACTCTGCCTCCCTACGCATCAACGCCGCGTACACCACGACCCGTCCGCGGGCCGCGCCAGCCGGACACCGGCAGCCGGAACTTATCCACCAGCCTGTCGGTGAACGGTTTGTCGTCCAAGCGTACCCACCGCACCGGACGCGACCCCCTACTTACTTCAACCCTCGAACCAGGAGGCACCGGGATGCGACGGAACCCATCCATTACCGCCATGGCACTCGACGTCGTGTGTTCTGACTCCACAGCAACCGTCGAGCGCGGCGAGACAACAAGTGGCTTTGCAAACAACGCATGTGCGTTATTCGGCACCACCAGCAACGCATCGAGTTCTGGCCACATCACCGGACCGCCAGCAGAAAACGCATAGGCTGTGGATCCGGTCGGCGTGGCCACCAGTACGCCATCGCAGCCAAACGACGACACAGGCCGAAAATCAACCTCCAACGTGGCATCAAGCACCCGTGTACGATCCAGATTCTCCACGCTGCATTCATTCAGCGCCCAATCCGTCCCGACGACCTGTCCTTCTTGGTCGATGACTGCCACGTCGATGGTCATTCTGTCGACAACGCGGTACGTCTTATCGACGACCTGCCTCACCGACTCCTCAAGACTCTCCGCGTCACCTTCTGCGAGGAACCCGACATGTCCGAGGTTGACTCCCAACACCGGAATATCCTGCGCCCGGGCATGCTCTGCGGCGCGCAGAAATGTTCCATCTCCGCCGAGCACCAGCACCAGCTCGCAGTCAAGCGCCGCATTGTCGTCAGCAGCGACACGTGTCAGCCCACTGAGCACCGGATGCGTCTCAATCGCATCCATCTGTTCCTGTTCAAGCAACCGCACCGTAATGCCGGCTTCCTGGAGCATCTCCGCAGCCCTCGCTGCGGACGCGATATTCGACTCGCGGAACAAGTGCGGAACCAACAAGATCTCACGCTCAGCCGTCATTGCGGCCCCTCCTTCACGGCCTTTTGGACTGCGGCGGCGAGGGAATCGTCGTCAAGCATTGCCTCGCCTCCATCCTTTACAAGCCACAGGAAGTACTCCACGTTACCGCTCGGCCCTGGCAGAGGCGACGCAGCCACCCCACGCACGCTGAGCCCCAGCCCCTGTGCGAACTGGGCGACATCCACAGTGACTTCTTCGCGCAACTCCTGTGAACGGACAACGCCACCAGAGCCTAAACGGTCCTTGCCAACCTCAAATTGAGGCTTGACCATCGGCAACAAGTCAGCGCCATCCTCAAGACATTCCACCAGTGCCGGCAACACCAGCTTCAACGAGATGAAAGACAGGTCGCCGACCATCAGGTCCGCGAGTCCACCCATCATGTCCGGCGTCAGGTTTCGGATATTCGTCCGATCGAGCACCCGCACCCGCGGATCGTTCTGCAAGCGCCACACGAGCTGACCGTAGCCAACGTCCACGGCAACAACCTCACGTGCGCCGTTTCTGAGCAACACGTCTGTAAACCCACCTGTCGACGCGCCAGCATCCAGCGCCCTACGCCCTTCGACGCTCAGGCCACGTGGCCCGAAGGCTTCCAACGCTCCAAGTAACTTGTGCGCGCCACGAGACGCCCAGTCATCAATGTCCTCGACATTGACGCGTATCGACGCCTCTGGCTCTACCACCGTCGCAGGCTTCGACGCCACAAACCCACCGACCTCGACACGGCCCTCCTTGATCCACGTTTGAGCCTGCTCGCGCGAACGTGCAATCTTGCGGCGCACAAGCTCTGCATCCAAACGCCTCCGTTTGGGCGGCATTAGCTGTTCCTTTCTTGCAACGCATGCCCCAGTACCGCATGCGCGCGCGTCAGTGCGTCAACCTCATCCGCAAGCGATTCAGTATCTTCCGCGAGAATCGCTTCAAACTGTGACGTGACCTCCTCAGGCGTCGTATGCGGCGCCCGCGGATCCCTGGGCATGGGTGGCTTCATGTCACCACCACTGAGCTGTAGCAGCTTCAGCAGCCTCTGAGTTGGGCCGCACAAACTCCGGTGGAGTCTCCATATGCCACGCGACCTCCAAAACCGTGCGCAGGGCCTGAATCGGTGTCGCACCATCCTTGCCGTAGCTCAAAATGATGTCGTTGCCGTCGATACGTGCAGCGAAACCGCCCTGCGGTCCCGGACGCAAAACCTCTGGGTCCTCGTTGAGTCCGCGCATATCCTCCGCGATAAACGTCGGTCGCTGCTCCTTGGGCGCCTCCATGAGCGCCAACGGGCCAGAAACACCGGTAAGCACGTGCAGCGACGGAATCCCCGCCGCAACGCCACCTGCAATATCAGTATCTAGCCTGTCTCCCACGGCAAGCGGACGCTTCGCATTCATGCGTTCAGCGGCCTGAATGAACATCGCCGGCCCCGGCTTGCCCGCGCTTTCCGGAGTCACACCTGTCGCCGATGTCACCGCAGCAACCATCGAACCATTGCCGATCATCAACCCACGCTCCATTGGCAAAGACGTATCCAGGTTTGACGCAAGATAGATTGCGCCCCGCTGAATTGCCAACGCAGCTTCCGACAACTGCACCCAACCGGTCCCCGGGTTGTGGCCGTGCAGCACCGCCTTCGGATTCGCATCTGCACTATCGACGACGACGTAACCCGCATCGTCGACAAGCTGCTTAAACGACGGCGCGCCAACCACAAGAACAGGATCTCCGGGGACGAGGTGCGCCTCAGCCATCGACAACGCAGCCTGTGCTGAAGTGATCACGTCTTCGGTCTTCGTATCGAGGCCAATCTTGCCCAGCATCGCAGCCACATCCGCTGCGCTACGCGACGCATTGTTCGTCACATACATAGCCGGAATCCCCGACGCCGTAATGGCCTCTACAGCGTTTGGAATCGCCACTCCGCCATTCCACACAGTGCCGTCGAGGTCAAGCAGGAGAGCGTCGTAGTTATCCTTCAGCGCCATTGTCTAGTCCAATTCTGCGGCGCGCTCCGCCGCATCCGTGAAACCATCCGTATCAATCTTCGCAGCGTGTTCAAACCACGTCTTGGCCTCACCACGCTGGCCAGTCGCAAGAAGGGCATCAGCATATGCGTAGGAAAGACGCACTTGCTCAAATCCCTGCGAATCCAAAGAAGGATTCATGCGCTGCAGCGTCGCAAGTGCAGAATCGTGCTGACCGAGATCATGGCGTGCGCCGGCAAGCACAATCGCCAATTCGATCTTCCCCGCTTCGTCCAATTCATTAGCTTCAGGGCTACGACCGAGTTCAAGCGCCTTCTGAGGTCGGCCCAAACCACGCTCCGCATCAGCCATCACAGCTAGCAGCCCCGGGCCACCAGACATCCGCCGCGCCGCACGAAGTTCAGAAAGCGCTTCCTTCCACTCACCTGCGCGATACGCAACTACGCCAGCAGTCTCACGGACAACGCCGACACGACCAGCACGGTTCTTCGCGGCGCGGGCGTGCTCAAGTGCGAGCTTCGGATCGTCTTCCAGGAGATCAGTAGCCATCAGCATGTGCTGTGCAACGCGTTCCGCATTGTCCTTGGAAAGCACCTTGAGGTCCTGCAGCACAGACGGGTCAAGGTCGTTAATATCCAGGCCCGACGGCAAGTCAGGTTCGCGCTCCTTCTGCGCCATCCGTTCCTCGCGGTATCCCTCACGATATGGGTTCGAGCGATCGTGGCGGACACGGTTGTCCTGCCCGCCGTGGCCCGGGCGGCCGCCCTTACCGTGGGGCTTGCCACGGCCGCGGCCACCACCGTGACCGCCGCGTTTATTGTCGCCGCGTGCTCCACCGTAGCGATCCTCGCGACGTCCGCGCTCTCCGTCCCCAAATTCACGACGACCACGAGACTGCCCGCGGTTATTCCTACCGCGACGGTCTCCGCCACCACCATAAGAACGTTGACGTCCCTGGTTATCTCCGTTGCCGGCCTCTGCCATGGAATCCCTCCAATTCGTATCCAAGCCATTATAGGGATGCTCAACACAGTTATGCTGATCCCCCTCAGCCGAGCGGACTTGGCGAGCATTCGACTCCGTAATGGGCTATCAAGGATTCGTTCTCCGCATTGCGGTTACGTCCCTCTCCTGGCTGTGCTGTATGCAAAACCCGACGTCATATCTTTCGCTGACTTGGGCAGAGTGTAAAACGCTGCGGCCGTGAAGCTTCATTTTGCATTTACGACTGTGTGCTGGTGGCTTTAGTCGAGTCTTCGGTGGCGTGAAGTCGCTTCGCTCCGCATTGCGGACAAGTGGGTAGACACCAACTATTTCCTTGTATCGGCTGGGCTACTTTTCCAAGAGCGCCGCCGCTGGCATCGACTCCGTGCTCCGCATTGCGGACTAATGGGTGTACGCCAACTATGCAGTGGCATAGTCAGGCACGCAATGTTTCTGACTCTGTATTGCGGTCTGGTGGGTGTGCACCAATGTTGCTGTTGTCGGCGACAACAATCATGTGGGTATACGTGAAAACACCCAAAGTGCAACGTGGGTGTTGTACTTTGGGTGTTTGTGTGTGAAGTTGTTGGGTCG
>NZ_KV787972.1:0-833 GCF_001807155.1 Corynebacterium sp. HMSC05C01
CCGCTTGTGCGGGCCCCCGTCAATTCCTTTGAGTTTTAGCCTTGCGGCCGTACTCCCCAGGCGGGGCGCTTAATGCGTTAGCTACGGCACGAACCCCGTGGAAGGGACTCACACCTAGCGCCCACCGTTTACGGCATGGACTACCAGGGTATCTAATCCTGTTCGCTCCCCATGCTTTCGCTCCTCAGCGTCAGTTACTGCCCAGAGACCTGCCTTCGCCATCGGTGTTCCTCCTGATATCTGCGCATTCCACCGCTACACCAGGAATTCCAGTCTCCCCTACAGCACTCAAGTTATGCCCGTATCGCCTGCAGTCCCGCAGTTAAGCTGCGGGCTTACACAAACGACGCGACAAACCACCTACGAGCTCTTTACGCCCAGTAATTCCGGACAACGCTCGCACCCTACGTATTACCGCGGCTGCTGGCACGTAGTTAGCCGGTGCTTCTTCTCTAGGTACCGTCACATAACGCTTCGTCCCTAGCGAAAGGAGTTTACAACCCGAAGGCCGTCATCCCCCACGCGGCGTCGCTGCATCAGGCTTGCGCCCATTGTGCAATATTCCCCACTGCTGCCTCCCGTAGGAGTCTGGGCCGTATCTCAGTCCCAATGTGGCCGTACACCCTCTCAGGCCGGCTACCCGTCGACGCCTTGGTAGGCCATTACCCCACCAACAAGCTGATAGGCCGCGAGCTCATCCCACACCGAAAAAACTTTCCACCACAACCTCCAAGAAGTGGTCCTATCCGGTATTAGACCCAGTTTCCCAGGCTTATCCCGAAGTGCGGGGCAGATCACCCACGTGTTACTCACCCGTTCGCCACTCGAGTACC
>NZ_KV787973.1:0-532 GCF_001807155.1 Corynebacterium sp. HMSC05C01
CGGTCGATCAGCACAGCATCGCGAAGGCGACGAGCACTTAATCCACGGGCCTTGGACTGGCGATAACCACGCGAGGTGATAAACCCACCAGCCCGGTTATTCTTCAACGTCTTACAAATGAACTCGACAGAGAAACGATTCCGGTATTTATCGATGAACCGGATCATTTCCGACGTTTCGGGTCGAGTTCCGACGCGAAAAAAGCCGAGGCAGCCTTCAGCAGCTCGTTAGTGTCGCGTAGCTCTTGATTTTCACGGCGTAGCCTCGCGTTTTCGGCGGCCAAGTCTTCAGGCACAGGTTCTGGGATGTTTCCCGCACGGCGGGCCTGCTTAAGTCCATTGGCGAGCCGTGTGCCATGAAACCCCCAGCTTTGGGGCTACTGCCTGGCACGCGGCTTGCATCGACATATTTTCCGCCAAGATGCGATCTTCCACGAGACGGACCACGCGGTCCTTGGCATCCTGGTCAAATTTTCTTGGCATATTCCAGATTTTCCCATCTACTCAAACGGAACAAAACCTGGGACACTTCA
>NZ_KV787974.1:0-1329 GCF_001807155.1 Corynebacterium sp. HMSC05C01
GGTGGAAACCGAATTTTGGAAGCAGAACCCACCCCAGGAAATAATAGAAATCAAGGCAAACGCCTAGGAACAAAACCCGGGGCACTTCACTCTGGGTACTTTAGTGCCCAGAGGCTTATCTACATGGCACGTTCGCTACGGGTTCGTCGTTCTAACAGCCAGTCAGACAAGAAGGAACCGTGGCGTAGTTTCGGGATAGCCACATCGACGGTGCTGACCCGTGTATCCAGTAGTCGGTGGCGGTAGCCGTTGCGGTGGTTGACGCGGTTGTCGCTGGTGGTGCCGTAGTCAGCGCTGCCGACAGTATCGTCTTGGGAAGATAGAATTTGGTTGATGAAATCACCGAGCATCTGACGCGTCAGATCGGGTGATGCTTGAGTGAGTAGCTCTTCGAGGTATGCTTTTGGTTGCCAGTTGTGTCGGCACCGGGGGCTTAACTGTGAGAAGCGGGTCGAATAGCGGAGTTCTCCGCTAGGAGGTGTAAAAATTCCTCTGGGTCTTTAACCGTCAAGCGAATGGGTCTTCCGATATTGCGGTGTAGGAGGATATTTGCAGAACCGGCATGGAATGAAATAGTGCCATCCAGGAAGTGAACCCCAAACGTTTGGGATTCGAGTATGGGGCCCGAGGGAAGGATCTCCGCCCCCTTCAGAGATTCCAAACGAACGTTGCTAACTGGAATGCCAAGAACTGAAATCCGAAGGATTTCATCATTCAGCAACACCCCGACATTAAAGAAAATTGCCAGAGACACTAAAAGACCGCATGTGATAAAGGCGGTTTGATCTCTTCTGGTCAAGAAGTAGACACACAATAAGAGTACTGCGAAGATAAGTACGATCCGACTAAAATTATATCCAAATACTCTTGATCGATAACTTGAACCAGTCATGAATATCACTCAACTTCCTTCCAACTATCTTCATGGGTAGTAAGGCGAAAGTAGCTGCAGCTATGCCTTAAGGTCCTAATGTGTGTATAGCGTACACCCATCTGTACGCGCTGACCTGCGGCGTTGTGGGTTGTGCCGAGCGTGCTGCCGGAGTCCCTTTCAGTGTCCCTGGGGTAGGAGCGGCCGCATGAAGGTGCGCTCGTACCGCAGGACGCACTCGGACTCGTCTCGAATCCGGTCAGCGGCGATGAAGTCCGAGTGGGTGCCGAACAAGGTGCGGTACTGCTCGTAGGCAGCCAGGCTGGGGAAGCTGAACAGGGATTCCGCACGGTCACTCACACCTTCCGCGGGTAGGTAGTACCCGTGGTGGGTGCCGCCGTGTTCGTCGACATGCCGCATCCAAGCGCTGTGTCTGATCTGATGTAGGTGGTCCAGTT
>NZ_KV787975.1:0-789 GCF_001807155.1 Corynebacterium sp. HMSC05C01
GGGGTAGTTGGTACCGCGAGTCCGCGTAGTTGGTACCGGTGTTCCGCGTACCCGGTACTGCGAGGGGGTTTCTTTCATAGTTGATGTTGGCGGCGCCGTACTTCGATGGTGCCGCGTCAACCTCTACTTGGAAGGAGCCGGTCTTTGTGGCCAACTTCAAACAAATCGTCGCGATGTGCCTTGACGGTGCAAGCTACGCACAGATCACACATGCATTGGGGTGTTCACGACGAGAAGTATCCCGCGCAAAGAAGATCATCGCTGAGGAGTCACTGAGTTTAGAGACGTTCCGTCAGCTTCCACCGGGATGGTTCGATGAGCGATTCAGCGACGGCCGCAGCAAGCGCACACTGTCCTACGACCAGCCGGATTTTCAAGGTCTTGCACACAAACTCAAAAGCAATAAGCACGTGACCAGGCACAAGCTGTGGATGGACTACCTGTCGCAGCCTTGCCCGACTGACAAGACAAAGTACCAGTACACCCAGTTTTGCAGTGGGCTCAATGAATTTCTCCGCGCCAATGATCTCGTCGAGGTCATCACCCATGAACCGGGCCAAGAGCTCTACGTGGATTGGGCCGGTGACAAAGTAGCGGTGCTCGATCAAGCCAGTGGGGATATTGCATTCAAGGCATCACTGTTTGTCGCGGTAAGCCCGTACTCAGGGCTGATGTATGTCACTGCTGCTGCGAATGAGAAGATGCCGGCTTGGATTGAGTGCCACGTCAAAGCATTGAATTATCTCGGCAAAATCCCGGCGGTCATCGTGCCGGATAATGCTTCTACGG
>NZ_KV787976.1:0-43070 GCF_001807155.1 Corynebacterium sp. HMSC05C01
TCCATGTCCAAAATGTTCATGGACATAACACGTCTAGTTGTGCCGCGAGGGAGCTAGACGATCAGGGAGCAGGGCGGGCAACAGGGCGGCGCGGGGCAGGGCCGCGCGGGGCGAGCAGCGGGGCGAGGGCAGACCGCCGACGCAGGACGGGCTAGTCGAAGTCGAAGGTTTCGGGCTCGTACTTGGGGGTCGTGGAAGTAGGCACCAGGGCGGCGAGGGCGGACTCGCGGGACATGCCGCACACCATCAGCAGATCCACGATCAGGGAGCGGGTCTGCGCGAGGATGGCGTAGGCGGACAGGACGGCATCCTTGGGCACGATATCCATGCCGGCGGCCTGGCCCGCAGCACGCAACTCGTTGACGCATTCCGGGATGACGGTGGCCTGGGCGACGCGGGAGTTCACGTCGTAGACCTCGGAAAGTTCGAGGCAGACGCGGGACAAGGTGTCCAAGAGCTCGATTTGTTGTTCGGTGATGGTGTCGCTGTCCTCGACAAGAACGTGAGCCCGGCGCGCGAGCACACGGGAGGTACGCACCGCGTCGTCCACCGGCGGGATCACGCGCGCCAGGGAGTTGATGTAGCGGCGAGTGCCCCACAAAAACGGAGAGACACGGCTGGCTTCTTCGCCGGACTTGATCGCGGCGGCTAAGTCATCGATACCCGTTTGGGTGCCACGGATTTGCTCGAGGGCCTCGTCGATGATGTTGGGGTTGCGTTCGCGGAGGCCGGTGGCCACGTCGTCGAGAACCGAAGAGACGATGCCCATCACTTTGGACACTTCCGCGCGGGCCTCCGACATCGGAGCCTGAGGCACCAGGGCGATGACTGCCATTGCAATCAAGCAGCCGATGATGGCGTCGATGGTGCGGTCCACGCCGGTGAACTCGCTACCAGGCGGCATGATTGTCGCGATCAGGATCGAACCGATCGCAGCCTGGTTATTCACCAGAACCGACTTGCTCAAAAACGACGCGATCAACAACGACCCAGCGACAATCACCGCGATCTGCCAGCCGCCGGCGCCGAGCCGGTAGAAAATCAGGTCGCCCACCAGCACGCCGAGCACGCAGCCCATGGCCATCTCCACCGACTTCGACACACGGTCGCCGCCCGTCATGCCAATGATGATCACCGTGGCAATCGGGGCGAAAAACGGCCGCGCGTGACCCATCACGTCGTGCGCGATGTAGTACGCGAACCCGGCGGCCAAGGCGATCTGCAAAATTGGCAACAACCGTTTCCGCACACGCTTCACCCGCGACTGCAGCGACTTATCAACCAACTGCAGACGCGCGCGCGTGCCCATCCTCTGCTTAGCCATGGTTAAACAGCTTAGGCCCGAAAGGGAAAACCTCCCTGGGCTGTGGGCCCGGGGAGGTGGTGTCGTCGATAAGCAGTGGCTTACTTGGAAACCGACTTGCCCACCGAGTGGAGGTCCTGGCACGCCTCAATGACGCGCTCGGCCATGGCATTCTCGGCCTTCTTCAGGTACGAACGCGGGTCGTACATCTTCTTGTTGCCCACCTCGCCATCAATCTTGAGCACACCGTCGTAGTTCTCAAACATGTGCGACACAACCGGGCGGGTGAACGCGTACTGAGTATCCGTGTCCACGTTCATCTTGATCACGCCGTAACGCAAGGACTCCTCGATCTTCTCCTTCTCCGAGCCGGAGCCGCCGTGGAAAACGAAGTCGAACGGATTCGTGCCCTCAGCCAGGCCGAGCTTCTTCTCCGCAACCTTCTGGCCCATATCCAGGACCTCGGGGCGCAGCTTCACGTTGCCCGGCTTGTACACGCCGTGGACATTGCCGAAGGTCGCCGCCAGCAGGTAACGGCCGTTCTCGCCGGTACCCAGGGCATCAACGGTCTTGGCGAAGTCCTCCTCCGAGGTGTACAGGTTCGCGCCAGCCTTCGCCTCAACGCCGTCCTCTTCACCCCCGACAACACCAATCTCCACCTCGAGAATGATGTTCGCAGCGCGAGCCTTAGCAAGGAGTTCCTGGGCGATCTCCAGGTTCTCGTCGATAGGAACCGCGGAACCATCCCACATGTGAGACTGGAACAACGGCAGCTCGCCGGCGTTCACGCGCTCCTGGGAGTACGCGATCAGCGGACGCACATAGTCGTCGAGCACTTCCTTCTGGCAGTGGTCGGTGTGCAGTGCAATGTTGACGTCGTAATGCTTCGCCACCTCATGCGCAAACGCAGCCAACGCCTTCGCGCCCGTCACCTTGTTCTTCACAGCCTGACCAGACGCAAACTCCGCGCCACCGATGGAGAACTGAATGATACCGTCCGACTCCGCCTCCGCGAACCCCTTGATGGCCGCGTTGATCGTCTCCGAAGACGTGCAGTTAATCGCCGGAAACGCGTAGCCGCCCTTCTTGGCGGAATCCAGCATCTGGTTATAGACCTCGGGGGTTGCGATAGGCATGAAAATCCTCCTGGGATTGGGACCGTTTACGCACACCAGTATGCCCGTTTTAGAAAACTACCGCTGACGGAAAACCACAATGCCCCCAACAGTGGCCAAGAGGAGCCACGCAGCGAAAGAAAACGGGTGGGTAGCAAACGTGTTTGGGCGGAGTGGAAGCTCGACAAGAAGCTCGGCTAGACCCGCTACACCGAAAACCCACGCTGCGAATTCAATGAGTCTTCGGCCTTTTAGGTTCGAGCGTTCGTCGTAATACGCCATCGTTGCAACAGCAGATTCGAGGTTTGTCTCGGCTCGAGCTATTTCGGCGTCGAGATCACTCGAACGATTGATTTCGTCCAACAAGCTTGAGTGGAGTGCAGGTGAATGAGCCCCTAAGCGTTCACGGTGCCGTGCGACAACCAATACAAAGTCAGACTGGAGGAATCGCATTTTGGAGGATCCCTTCGAATCGAGTCCTGCGAGGTCAACCTGTGCTGCCATCTTCGCGGTCTTGTGTGCAGCGAGCCAGGTCGACTGAACTCTGAATTCACTAAGTGAGACGAGTTCCTCTAATCCTGAACAACTTGCCCCGATAACGCTGGCCGACCAGCTGCTCCAGAAACGGTGCCCTTGACTATCAATGATCGGGCACGGAAGATTTGGGATTGTTCCATTGATTCGGTCTACCAAGTGGTTGGTCGACGGAAGGTTGGCTTGATCCAGTCCTAGGGAACAACCAACATCTCTTGGATGCAGAAGCGCGTGGACCAAGCGATCGTCGACGGGCTCAGATACCGCGTAGACCGAGAATGAATATTCGTGCACCGCGTCGTTTGCAGAACCTCGGAAGAGTTCCCGCCGGTAACGCTCCTGAATCTTCCTAATATGCCGAATCAATTCTTCGACTTCACGCACTGTCTTATCTGGTGAATCGCTGAGTGATTGTTGGAACAGAACACGATCCCGAAGCGCGTTTGCCACGGATGCAACTGGCTCTTCCCCGATATCAGCGCGGTAGTCGAATTGGTATCGGGCCACTCCGTACCCGGACTGGGAAAGATAAAGCAAGGTATCGCCCTTTGAGACGATTGCATACGTGCGTGGTAGCAACAATGCGTGATCGCGCGTACCAAACACTTCCGTGCATTGCTCCCACCCGAGAGCTCGGAATTCGCCTTCGATACGAGCTATGACGCGCGCATCTGTGATCGGCCCACCGACATCTGTCGGTGCAAACTCGTATCTTGTAAACCCCCACTGCATTTCGCCCCCCCGAAATTGTTCTTACGCTGCGGTGTGTCCGCGCGTGTGTTTATAACCGATTGTCCGCCCCATCAGACGTGCCGCGGCAGCGTCTGCTTCGGGGCCACCGTTTGTGGCGCAACCCGCTAGGTCCACATCAACATTGACGCCATGGTCAAAGAGGTACGCAGCGTTTTGCAAAACGCACACGTCAGTATCAATGCCGACAAGGGTAGCCCCCGAAATCCCGTGAGACTTCAGTGCAGAAAGCAAAGCCTCGCCGCAACCGTAGGTGTCCTTGTCGATGATGATGTCCGCGCGCTCTTCCACGAGCCGATCGAGCTGCACTTCCTCAGGCGAGGACAACCGATCCCAGTTAATGCGGGTACGGAACGCCGACCCATCAGGGTTGAAAAACCTGGTAGCGATAACCAGGTCAAACTCATCAGAAGCGAGGAGCTCGTGCACGCGCGGTAGGCAACGCGACGTGTAGTCGGACAGGAATCCTGCCTGCACATCAACGACGATCAACGCCCGCTTGTTCTTCTGCATGCGTCCCGAGCACCTCCCTTTGCCACAACGGTGCCCACGATATTACGCCATTGCTGCAGACACCTTCGCCGCTGCTTCAAGCAGCATCCAGCCGGAGAGTTGGACGGAGAGGTCGCGTTCGTCGATACGCACGAGCCCCACGGCCTCGCTAATCGACGCCGGCCCCAACCCATAGTTATGCGGCAGCCGCGCATCCTCGGTCCACTCCGCGGCGAAAACCGGCAGGCCGTCGACCTCCAGGCGGTGCGACCACAGCGACTCCGCGGACTGCATGACCAGGCGCGCCGCGATCTTCTTCGTGGCGATGTTCTCCTTCGAATCCTCCGGCAGACGCGTGGCCACGTCGGCGAGGTAGCGCGCGAGGATGCCCTTGAACAGGCCGCCGTCGCCCTCGCCGGACTCCTCCGGCGGGCTCAGCAGCACGCCCTGCGGAGTGGCCATCTCCAGGGCGATGGCCTGCACGATCGCGCGGATGTGGGTGATATAGAACATGGAAGCATCGGCGCGCTCGGAGTTTTCGAACGAGTCGATGGGTTCGTCGTGGGCCAGGCCGACATCCTCACGCAGCGCGAGCGCGATCTCCAGGCTCGCGCCGAGCACCGTGCCCTGATTGTAGGTGTAAATCTTATCGACGACCTCAGGCCCCGACATACGCATCCGAACACCGTCGCTGAGCAGACCGTCCTCGCGCACCAGGTTGTCAAAGATCCAGTCGACGATCTCGCGCGCCTTATCCAACCGGCCCGTGCGCGCGAACACCATCGCGGCGGTCGCGTTCGACGGAATGTTGTAGAACGTCTCCCCCGTACGCCACGGCAGCACGCCCACCACCGGGTCGATGCCCGAGAGCAGGTCAAACTCCAGATCCTCGAGCACCTTCGAGCGTTTCGACGACACCTTGCCATTATTCTTCGGCAACTGCCCCACACGCGCCCAGGCAAGCGCAAGCCACGCCTTGTCGTCGTAGTAAATGTTGCGGGTCAAGCGGCCGCGGCTACGCCCCTGGATCGTGCGCATCGTCTGGAGGATCCGGCGCCGACGCGTCTTCGTCGGACGTCGCATCGCCGCATCCACCTGACAATCTAGGTACTGCGCCTGCCACCAGTAATGCCAGTGCCAAAACAGCTTGTCTTTCAGCCCCGGCGGCCAGGCGACGACGGCCATGTTGGTCTTCGGCAACATCCAGAGCTTCTGGGCGTGACGTTCAGTAATTGCCGATTCCGCCAAATCAGCACGATGCGCCCAGGTTTCAGGCACTGATGTCTCCTCTAAGTAGTGACGTTTCCACGTATGTTGCCAGTTATTTTGCCTGTTATATTGCCAGACCGCGCCGTTTTGCTACCACGCGTGAGACAGGTCTGCATGCTGGCGGATCCAGGCATGCATGGCGATCCCCGCCGCCACGCCCGCGTTAATCGAGCGCGTCGAGCCGAATTGGGCGATTGAGCAGGTCATCACCGCCGCCTCCTGGGCGGCCTCGGTCACGCCGGGGCCTTCCTGCCCGAAGAGGAGCACGCACTCGCGGGGCAGCTCGGCTGTTTCCAGGGGTACGCATCCGGGGGTGTTATCGATGGCCACGACAGCGATGCCCTCGCCGTTCGCCCACTCGATGAGATCCGCGACCGTTTCGTGGTGACGAATATGTTGGTAGCGGTCCGTCACCATCGCGCCGCGCCGGTTCCAACGCTTCCGGCCCACGATGTGGACCTCCTTGGCCAGAAACGCGTTCGCGGTGCGCACGACCGTGCCGATGTTCATGTCGTTTTCAAAGTTCTCAATCGCGACATGGAACGGGTGCCGGCGCGTATCCAGATCTGCGACGACCGCGTCCAGCGACCAGTAACGGTAGGCATCGACAACGTTTCGGGTGTCGCCGTGTTCGAGGTACTCCGGGTCGTAGCGCGGATCATCCGGCCACTCGCCCTCCCAGGGGCCCACACCGTGGCGGCCCTCCATCCACTCGGTCGGGCCCTTCCCGTTATCTAACTCAGGCAAGCCCGAGATCCTCCAGGCCCAGCAGGTAGCGGTACTCCAGGCCGGCGTCCGCAATCACCTTGTCCGCACCCGTCGCACGATCCACCACCGTGGCCACCGCAACCACCTCGGCGCCCTCCGCACGGCAGGCCTCCACGGCGGTCAGCGGGGAGTTGCCGGTCGTGGTGGTGTCCTCCACCACCAGCACGCGCTTGCCCTTGATGGACGGGCCCTCGATGCGGCGCTGCATGCCGTGCTTCTTCGCTTCCTTGCGCACCACAAACGCGTCGATCGGGCGCCCCTCCGCATGCATCACGGCAGTAGCCACTGGGTCCGCGCCCAGGGTCAGGCCGCCAACAGCGTCGAAGTCCAGGTCAGCGGTGAGTTCACGCAACAGTTTGCCGATCAGCGGGCTGGCCTCGTGGTGCAGCGTCGCGCGACGCAGATCCACGTAGTAATCAGCCTCCTTGCCCGACGACAGCGTTACCTTCCCGTGCACCACGGCAAGCTCTTTGACCAGTTCAGCAAGTTGTTCTTTCATCATTTCTCCTCAGAATCAAAAATCGACGACGGTCCCTGCACACGCTTTACCCGTGTCAGGTCGGTGCCGGTGCGCTCGTCGCCAGCAATCGCGGCAACATCGTCGCCACCAAGATCGCGCTCCTCGACCTCACCGCGCTCCCCACCCGTGACCCGCGTGGGCAGCTCCACCGGATCTTCCGGCCGCTCAGGGCCCGCTTGCTTTTCGACGACCCCCTGCACCTTCTCCTCCCCCACCCACAACGGAGCATCCTCGACCGGCGGGAGTGTGCGCGCAGCATCCGCCAGCAGCGCCACCGCGGCCAACGACGCATCCCAATCCTGCGCCGTTGACCCCGGCGCGAACTGGGCAATCACCCACGCCCCCTCGAACCACACCGCGTTGACTGCGGGCGGGAGGGTGGATAAGGCGGTGCGCACGCGGTCGTCGATAAGCCTGCGCGCAGGACCAACACTCGTGGCATGGACCGTGAACGCGCCCTCGCGGGTGGCCTCCACCAGGTCATCGTCGCGCTGTGTCGGCTCGAACCCGTCGCGGCGCATATCCACCACAACGTCCGCCTCGCAGCCCGTGGGCACTGCAAGCACCGTCGTCTCCCCCAAATCCGCCAAGTGCAGATCATGGCCGAACGCGGAGCCCGACACAACCTCGCGCGCCGTCGCCCCCGCAGACGCCGCACCACGACGCCACTCCGCCGCCAACAGATCGTCTACCTTGGCAAACGTAAATCCGTGCTGTCGCGCCCACGCACGCCGTGGGCTTCGTTCACGCGCATCAGCGACAAACAGCGCAACACCAGCGGCGAGCGCCACAAACGCGAGAACTAACAGCACAGCAATCATCAGCGACGATGTTACAGCGCCCGCCGACACGACACGCTAAACACGCGTAACCACGCGGTTCTCCTTATTCGCACTCCACTGCGACCAACCGCCCACATAGTGCGTCAACACCGGCAGGCCAGCGTGCTCCATCGCCGCCAACAACTTCGCCGAGTGGTTGCCCGAACCCGAATACGTAATCACGCTCTCCGGATCCGTGTTCTGGGTAATGCCGACCTCCGCCAGGCGGCCGCGGATGGTGTTGGTGTCCTTGATCAGGTGCGTGGTGTCGTCGAAAAGATCTGTCACCGGCAGATTCACCGCACCCGGAATGTGACCCGCGCGCAGGTCCAGGATCTCGCGGCGGCCTGCGAAACGGCGCGCGCTCCTCGCGTCCAGGATCATGCCCTCAAACTCGCGGACATCCTCCATCGACGCCGTCGGCATACTCCCCGGCTCCAGGCGCTCCGGCTCGCGCGGCACCACAATGCCACCCGGGCCCGCCACCGTGGGGAGCTTCTCGCGCTTCCACGCCGCAAACCCACCATCCACGATGTGCACATCAGTCACGCCCACCCAACGCAAAATCCACCACGTGCGCGCCGCGAACAGCCCGTTGCCACCGTCGTAGATGTACACCGGGCGATCCTCCTCGATCCCCCAATTCGCAACCGCCTTCTTCACCACACCAAACGCCGGCAACGGGTTACGCCCCGCCTTGCGCCCCGGCAGCCCCGCCAACTGCGACGACGGATCACAAAACAACGCCGTCGGCACATGCTCGGACTGAAACTTCGACCACGCCTTACCGGCCTCCGGCTCCCACAGCGAAGCAATAACGGTCTGCTTCAGGCCAGCCTGAATACGTTCATTGAGATCCGCGGCAGAAACGAAAACGCTCATGCGCGCAAGTGTAACGAGGTTTCGGGGTCGGGGCGCGGTGTAAGGCGGTTGGTGCCGCTGCTAAGCCATGTAGCCCGGAGCAAGCTGAATCGCACCCTGCTCCGCCAAACCGCCAAGCCACTCCGCGATCCCCTCGCGCGGACAATCCGCACCAATGCTCGCCGCCAACATGCCGCCAGGGCCCAACTCCACGCGACAACCAAACGCCAGCAGCGTCGCCGCAATCTCGTGCGGGCTCTCATCCTCCGGCAGCACACGCACCGTCGACGCACCCCCACGCACCACCACCTTGTCCACGTGGAACGCGCCCCCGACCAGCACGCACTCCACAATGTCCCCCAATGCGAGCGTCGTATCGACGAACGGCACACTCGCCACCACAAACAAATTCGACCCAATCTGCTGAGCCCGAAGCTGCTCACTCTCCACACCAGGAATGACAACACGGGTGAGAATCGTCGTAGTCGGCTGCATAAGGGGCAGTGTATCTCGGAGTGGCCGGATTGTTGGAAGGGTTGGTGGTTTGTAGGGTTTCGGTCGCTGTGCGCCGTCGCCCCCTTCGACGAAGTCACAGTGCTAAACGAAACGAGGGCCTTGCAAGCAACAAATGCTTCAACAAGACCCTCACCGCCGAAGACAAGGTCTATCAAGACGGTCTGTCGGCTAGTGTACAGAAAAACACTAAATACGGAATCCAAACGGGGGTTGGAATGAAAAGAAAAATCGAATGGGTTTCCCAAAAACGGCTGCAACCGTATCTTGAACAAACCGCTAACAAAGAAGAATCCGCTTGGGCTCTGCACGAGTGGAACGCAGCCGTGTCAGCAGCACTGTCCGAAGTAATTCACCACGTGGAAGTACTCCTAAGGAACTCCATGATGCAAAAGCTGGAGACCATCCACCCTCTTGCTTTCCCATGGAACGTTCACACCGACAACACAGTAGGCAAAGTTGCAGCGCGGTTGACTAACAAAACTCACCAAACCGCACCAGATGAAAACGACATAATCTCGCAGTTAAATCTCGGTTTCTGGGTCCAGCTCATTCATTCAAAAGATTTTCAAGTGGCTGAGCTTTGGAACACTCACCTGAACTCCGTGTTTCCAGGCAAGAGCGATAGGAAAGTAGTTGGGCGTGCACTCGAGGACCTTCGAGAGCTGCGCAATAGAGTCTCCCACCAGGACTCACTGCTCCACGTCGACCCCATCGTTGAACTCCGAAAGATCCTCAGACTCGCAAAATGGATTGATCCAGACGCGGCAACTTGGATCGAATCAATCTCAAAGGTTGATGAGGTCTTGCAAGACCGCCCTGGAAACGTTTACGAACCTGACACCGTTCTCTTCGCTTCTACGAGAAACACCACAGTTCAGCGTAGTGCGAATAAATCATTCCGATACCCACTGTTCGACACTTATCACCATCAATCGGCAATAATTCTTGAGGACTCAGTTCGAGTGAGCCGAGAGGTCAAACACCTAGGTTTCTACCTGCCGAAAGACGATCCTAAGAACAACCCTCAACCATCATCTTTTCTTCCTGATACCCCTGAAGCACACATCGCAAAAGTATTTCCCCTTATTCAAGAACGATTCGTCCCCCAAGACTGGTCTCACAACGAAGTCAAGCGGCTAAAGAATGGGGACCAGCGCGATCAAAGGATTGCAGCAGTCATGGGGTTCGGCCTAAGCAAGGGGTACCGCGCCGACCGGAGCTACATCATCTACCTGTTATCGGGACCTACAGACCCAGATACTGCTAGAACCTCAGCAGTGATCATCCACGATCAATCCGGTAAGGGTTCTGCTTTTGTGAAACTCAACCGGTATCTGAGACTCGACTCCCTCAAAGGAGCGCACCAAACCTCAGATCTCATTTAACTCACACAACGTGGAATCTTCGTTCCTCGCTCACTGCCTAACCGGCCTCCCTCACGTTTCTCCTGCAACGACGGTGAAGCCGAAGAACACCGAGAATAGGAAGCTAATCTTTACTCGACGATGTGTCTAGAACAGAGCGGGCATGTCAAGGTGCGGACCCGAACACGACAAAGCCCGGAGCCAGCCGGAAAAACCGTACTGACTGCGGGCTTTGGGCTGCAGGCTGCAGGCTAAACCACAGACGCCAAACGCCTAGTACTTGATGGACATACGGCCAGCGATCTTGCCGTTGCGCATGTCCTCAAACACCTTGTTCACGTCGTCGAGCTCGCACGCCGTGACATGCGGCTTCACCTCGCCGCGGGCGTAGAAGTCGAGCGCCTCCGCCATGTCCTGACGGGTGCCGACCAGCGAGCCGCGGATGGTGATGCCGCGCAGCACGATGTCGAAGATCGGTGCCGGGAACTCCCCCGGAGGCAGGCCGTTGAAGACGATCGTGCCGTTGGAGCGGCACATCGCGATGGCCTGGCCGAATGCAGCCGGGTGCACCGCCGTGACCAGCACGCCGTGCGCGCCGCCGTCGGTGAACTCCTGCACGGCCTCACCCGGGTCGGTGTTAGCAGCGTTAACGGTGAACTCGGCGCCGAGTTCCTTGGCCAGTTCGAGTTTGTCGTCGGCAATGTCCACCGCGATCACGCGCATGCCCATGGCCACGCCGTACTGCACTGCGAGGTGGCCGAGGCCGCCGATGCCGGAGATGACCATGAACTGGCCTGGCTTCGTCTGCGCTTCCTTCAGGCCCTTGTACACGGTGACGCCAGCGCAGAGGATCGGTGCGACCTCGACCGGGTCGGCGCCTTCCGGGATGCGCGGGGCGTAGCGCGTATCCACGAGCATGTACTCACCAAAGGATCCATTCACCGTGTAGCCGCCGTATTCTGCCTGCTTGCAGTACGTCTCACGGCCGGTGCGGCAGAACTCGCACTCACCACATGCGGACCAGAGCCAAGCGTTGCCGACCATGTCGCCAACCTTGACCGAATGCTCACCCGGCCCCAACTCGATGACCTCACCGACGCCCTCGTGACCAGGCACGAACGGCGGAGCCGGCTTCACCGGCCAGTCACCTTCCACTGCGTGGAGGTCGGTGTGGCAGATGCCGCTGGCGGAGAGCTTCACCAGTGCCTGGAACGGGCCCGGCTTGGGAAGGTCGATTTCCTTGACATTGACGGTTGGACCGAACTGTTCGGCAACTGCTGCGCGCATAGAAGTTGGGGTGGACATGTGGTGCTCCTTTCCTAAAGGGGACGGTCGTCATGAATGATACGGCTCACACCAGGGTACGTCGAGTGGATTGAAACACGTTTTCATTAAGCGACAAATGTCCGGGAAAAGGAGCGTACAGAAGAAAAGGCCGGGCGGATTTTCTCCACCCGACCTGGGCTTACAGCGACAGCGCCGAACTAGGCGGCGGTGGCGCCAGCGGTGACGTCGAGGAACTCGCCGCCGTCGGCAACATCGACGTGGACGGTGTCGCCGTCACAGATCTCACCGGCCAGCAACTTCTTCGCCAGACGGTCACCGATCGCCTGCTGGATCAGGCGACGCAGCGGACGAGCACCGTAGGCCGGGTCGTAGCCGCGATCTGCGAGCCAGGACTTCGCCGAATCCGACACCTCCAGCACCAGGCGGCGGGCGGCGAGACGCTCGGCCAGGCCCTCCAGCTGAATGTCGACGATGCCGACCAACTGGTCCTTGCTCAGCGGATCGAACACCACAACATCGTCGAGACGGTTGATGAACTCCGGCTTGAAGTGGCGCTTCACAGCCTCCATGATCTGGTCGCGGTCACCACCAGCGCCCAGGTTGGAGGTCAGAATCACCACCGTGTTGCGGAAGTCGACGGTGCGACCCTGACCGTCGGTGAGGCGCCCCTCATCCAGCACTTGGAGAAGCACGTCGAAGACGTCGGGATGGGCCTTCTCTACCTCGTCGAAAAGCACGAGCGAGTACGGGCGACGACGAACAGCCTCAGTGAGCTGGCCGCCAGCGTCGTAGCCGACGTATCCCGGAGGGGCACCGACCAGACGCGCAACCGAGTGCTTCTCGCCATATTCGGACATGTCGATGCGGATCATGGCGGTTTCGTCGTCGAAAAGGAACTCCGAGAGCGACTTGGCCAACTCCGTCTTACCCACACCGGTCGGGCCGAGGAAGAGGAACGAGCCGATCGGACGGTTCGGATCCGCCACACCCGCACGGGAGCGACGCACTGCGTCCGACACCGCGACGACAGCTTCCTTCTGACCGACGACACGCTCACCCAGCACAGATTCCATGTTGAGCAGCTTCTCGGTCTCGCCCTGCATCATCTTGCCGGCTGGAATGCCCGTCCAGGAAGAGACGACATCGGCGATGATGTCCGGCGTGACTTCCTCCTCCAGCATCGTCTTGTTGCTGGCCTCGGACTCCGCCTTGGCCACCTCCGCTTCCAGTTCAGGGATGCGCCCGTAGCGCAGCTCGGAGACCTTGGCATAGTCGCCGTCGCGCTCCGCGATCTCGGACTCGTTGCGCAGGCGCTCGAGCTCCTCCTTCGCGGACTGGACCTTGTTCACCTCAGCCTTCTCGTTTTCCCAACGAACCTTCATCTCACCGAGACGTTCGCGCTGATCAGCGAGTTCCTCGCGCAGGTGCTCGAGGCGCTGCTTCGACGCCGCGTCAGACTCCTTCTGCAGCGCGATCTCCTCGATTTCTAGACGACGAACAATACGCTCCAGCTCATCAATCTCCTGCGGGGAAGAATCGATTTGCATACGGAGGCGGGAGCCGGCTTCGTCCACAAGATCGATCGCCTTATCCGGCAGGAACCGGTTCGTGATGTAGCGGTTGGAAAGCTCCGCCGCCGACACCAGTGCCGAGTCCTGGATACGCACGCCGTGGTGCACCTCGTAGCGCTCCTTCAGGCCACGCAGAATGCCGATCGTGTCCTCGACCGTCGGTTCCCCAACGTAAACCTGCTGGAAGCGGCGCTCCAGGGCGGCATCCTTCTCAATGTACTGACGGTACTCATCCAACGTCGTCGCACCGACCAGACGCAGCTCACCGCGAGCCAGCAACGGCTTAATCATGTTGCCGGCATCCATCGCGGAATCACCGGTGGCGCCGGCGCCGACGATGGTGTGCAGCTCGTCGATAAACGTAATGATCTGGCCGTTCGACTCCTTAATCTCATCGAGCACAGCCTTCAGACGCTCCTCGAACTCACCGCGGTACTTCGCACCCGCAACCATCGAGCCAAGATCCAACGAAATCAGGGTCTTGCCCTTCAGGCTCTCCGGGACGTCGCCCGCCACAATGCGGCGCGCAAGCCCCTCAACGATCGCAGTCTTACCGACGCCCGGCTCACCGATCAGCACCGGATTGTTCTTCGTACGACGGGAAAGCACCTGAACCACACGGCGAATCTCCGAATCGCGGCCGATCACCGGGTCAATCTTGCCCTCACGCGCACGAGCAGTCAGGTCCGTCGAGTACTTCTGCAGCGCCTGGAACTGATCCTCCGGATTCTCCGAGGTGACCTTCTTGCCACCACGAACCGACGGGAACGCCTCCTTGAGCGCCTCAAACGTTGCGCCGCGCTTCTGCAGCAACTCAGCCGCATCGTCCTTACCCTTCGCAATCGCGGCGAGGAGAACATCGGCGGAAACGTACTCGTCGCCAAGTTCACCTGCAAGATCCTGCGCAACACTCAGCGCCGTCTGCAGATCCCTATTAATCCCCGGGTTGGCCATGCCCTGGCCCTCCGCGCTCGGGTAACCGCTAATCAGCTCGCCAGCCTCGCGCGCCACCGTCTCCGGATCCACACCCGTAGCCTTGAGCACCGGGGCAGCAATGCCGCCATCCTGCTTCAGCAACGCCTCAAGCACATGAGCCGGGCGCATATCCGGGTTCCCCGCAGCCGACGCACGCATCTGCGCTTGCTGCAAAGCCTCCTGCGTCTTCTGTGTGTACTTCGATGCCATATCGCATCATCCTTTCGTGCCTAAATTTTGTTTCGCACTATGTGTAACGCACGAGAAGTTGAGTCTGTTCCTGTCAACACGAAAAAAGTTGCGCGGGAGTGGCTCAAGGTGGGTTTGGTGGGGTGTTTTCGCTGGTCGTCTAGTTGCGTGGCAGTGCGTGCTAGACGATCAGCTTTCGTCGAAAATGTTTCCCCAGGTGATGATGGAAACGATGGTCGATAAAAGAAAGATCGTCTAGTCGCGCAAAAGAGCAGCTAGACGATCAGGGGGAGGCCAGCTCCTTTAAAAGACCAAAGGGCTTTGAAGACACGTTTTTCAACGTTTTTACCTCATGTTTTTTGCCCAACACTGCTCCCCGATAGGCAAATAAGTGTTGTGCAAGACAACATGTGCAATTAGCATTATGACTACAGCGCCAACCCGAGAAGGATAAAGCTGGGTTCCCGAATGGGAGTAGGGCTTCGGCCTGAGAATTCCTTTGCTCCGAGGGTTGGCGTTTTTATTTTTCTGCTTTTCTCTTAAGTGCGTCGAGGCACCCTTCTGGGTCCTTCTACAGATAACCAACTACAAACTCGACGGCCTGCTGGGAATATGTCCACATTGTCGCATTCTCTCCAGCCGTACTGCGGTCGTAGGCGTACCGTTCGTCGTCCCGGAGTTGAAAAACTTTGATGAAAAGATCGAAGTCATACTTGTTAAATCTGCGTTTTTCTCCACGGTGATAGATGGTTGTCTTCGACTTAGCGAGGCGCTTGAGCACCTCGTTAACCGCCAATTTTTTGGTGTATGGATAGTAACTAGCTGCATCGCGGACATCCTTGACAATGGCAATGCCCGCATCAGCATCGCTATCGATGTAGACATTGAGATCAGCATCCTTCGACTTCTTGACGATGCGGAGGTTCGTCTCATAAATCGCAGCAGCGGCTCCCCCTTCGCCTGTACCAGCCGCGTCTGCTGCAAACTGTCTCATTTTAAGGAGCTTCTCCGCGACGTGTGGTTCATATTTTGCCCGGATTACGTCGGGATCAATAGCGCCACGACGCACAGCAAGCGTGAGGTGATTCTCCGGAATTAATTCACTTACCGACTCCCCATGCAGCTCGAGCAGTTTGTCTGCATAATTCATCACCGACTTCTGCAAGAATGGACCGATAAAGATCTCATACTCATCAGTAATGAAGTGCGTATTGATGTTGCGGAAACGGATGATCTCGGCCATGTTCACCCGTAGTGGATCTTTGTCGTTCGTGAAAATTTTCTTCAGGCAATCTGCAAGCGCGATCGTCTTCCCCGACCCATCGGAGTAGTAGATTGCGTCGACCCCTCGGTCTTTAACTAAGTACGCCTTGAGCATGAGCTCCCAAGCATTACAAAGAAAGATCGAGCAGGACTCAGCGTGATATTTCAGAGTCGGGCGGTTGTAAAGCTCCAACGCAAGAATGAAGGCTTCTTTACTCTTCTCCAAAAGACGCTGGACGATTTCTTCATGCCCCATTTCCATAACGAATCAGTCTAACGATCAACGCGACACCCTTAATGCTGATCGTCTAGTTGCGCGGCAGTGCGAGCTAGACGATCAGCTTTCGGCAAAAACGTTTCCCCAGGTGATGATGGAAACGGTGGTCGATAAAAGAAAGATCGTCTAGTTGCACAAAAACGCAGCTAGACGATCAGGGGCGCGTTTGCCTCACGGTTGTTACGGGTTAAGCGACAAAAAGAAAGCCGCTGGGCGCGACTGCACCTAGCGGACATTCTCTTAATTACCGGATTTTAACCCGTCTTGTGAGAACCAACTGTATATATAGTTTTGTGCAGAAGCAAACTACATATTCGATTACGCGTGCTCTTTCTGACCCTCGCTTCAAAACTTACATACAGGCAGCCGGGGGCTCAGAAAAACAAGCACTTCTGCTCTACCTTTGGAATATCGAGATGGCGGGAGCTGTCGCTGCGACCACAGGTATGGTCGAAGTACAACTCAGAAACAGCATCAATTCACGCCTTCAAACTTGGAATGCATCCCAACCGGTTAATGATCCAAACCGTACTTGTGCGTACACAAGGGACTGGCTAAAGGATCCTGCACCTCGACTTCGCCAGATTATTTCGCCACCACGCAAAAGGCCACTTTGGCAAAAAGCGGAACCAGCCCTACGAGACGAACTTGGCAATTGTGCAAAGCCGAATCCTTCTCATGACGACCTTGTCGCGGCTTTGCCTTTCGGTTCATGGCTTTTCATCTTGCCTCAACCCCAGGTTTCTTCTCCTCAAAATCCCCGGATGCGGATTTGGGACGAGACTCTCAAGCATGCATTTACTGCTCGGAACGCTTCCGAATTCCAGAGCGCTAATCCCGCTGTCATTTACCAGTGGGCAAATGCAGTACGGCACGCACGAAATCGTGCAAGCCATCTAGAACCGCTGCTTGACCCTGGGCAATTGATCCGTGTTCATCGAATATCCGCACGCCTTATGCATTCAATGAACCCCGCTGCCGCATCCTGGCTAGCGGGGCAGCAATACATCCATTCAGTGCTTAAAAGGAAACCCGTGTAGCTACTCCCTTGCCGGGGAGGCGCTGCGGTCGTCGTTACGCACGGGCACCCACTTGAGCACGTAGGCGAGCACGACCACGCCCACGGCGACGGCGAAGGACACCCAGCCGAAACCGGTGGTGAAGCCGGCGATGACGGCGATCGGTGCGAGGATGGTCATGCCGATCTCGAAGGGGGCGAAGCCGACGTAGGCCACGCCGTACTCGTTGAGGGTGCCGGACTTGAGTTTCGGGTCGACCATCTTGAGCAGCGCGATGCCGGTGGCCACGGCGGCGGTGGCCCAGCCCCAGCCGAACAGGCCACGCTCGAGCCAGTTTTCGCCAAAGAAGGTCGGGCCGGCCCACAGCATCCAGACCACGCAGAACACGGTACCCAGGACGAACATGACAACCAGTGCCTGCCAGTAGCCGGCGAGTGCGGCGGGGACGATAGACGCGATGCCGAAGGCGATCATGTAGTCGGTGGCAGCGCCGGAGATGGAGTTGATGGTGGAGCCGTCGAGGTAGTTCGGGCGGCCTGCGAGTCGCAAGGCAAGACGGCCGACCAGACCGACCACGAACGACATGGCGAACAGCGGGATGGACACGTTTGGCCACTGCCCCTTGATCAGCGTGTTCAGCAGGTACGCGATGAGCACGGTGAACACGATGAAGCCGGCGTGCAGTGCGAGCGGTTCGATGGACGACGGGTTGGTGGTGGCTTTGCCGATGGAGGGGCGTTCTTCCTCGTTGCGGATGTAGCCGGTGCGCAGGTCGTCGGGAAGATCGCCCGCGAGCTGGGACGCCTTGCCTTTGCGGATGCCCCAGTTGGCCATGATCACGCCGCCGACAATCGCCACGAGGGTGCCCACGGTGGCGGAGGTGAAGCCGAGAGAGGATGCGCCTTCAACGCCGATCTCCTCAAGCGCGGAGCCGACGGCCGCTGCGGTGCCGAAGCCGCCGACGAAGCCGACGGGCAGCATCATGCCGAACCACGGCTCGGTGCCGAATACGGGTGCGAAGAGGTAGATGCCAAGCAGGATGAATAGGCCCCATTGCCCCATGAACATTGCGGTGGAATAGCCCCACATGTTGCGCGCACCGGTGGCCACGGACCCGCCGAATTGCATCGAGTACGCCATCGACGCGAACACCACCGCGATGAGCAGCGTGGTGTAGGTGCCCACCTGGTCGGACCAGTTGATCAGGCCAAGAATTTCGGGCCCGAGGATGAGCCCGAGCAGGCCTGCGGTGATCGGTGCGGGCAGCAGCAATGCTTGCAGTACGCGCAGTCGGTTGCGCAGGACGTTGCCGACGATGAGGAGGAGGGAGATCCATCCGATGTCGGTAAGCAGCGTGTATGGGGTGAATTCCATCGCAGCACCTTCCTTTATCCACTTATCGCATATAAAACAGTCTGTACTCTAACCCAGTACGCTGTTTTCATGACTTTTCCGGAGTCCGTTGAGTTGTTGCGCACCCACGGATCGCGCGTGAGTGAGGTGTGGCGCGCGAGGTTCGTGGAGGCGTATCCACATGCGTCGATGATGCTTGCTCCTGGTGAGCGCATGCCGCAGATGCTTATCGACGCCACCACGTTCCTCCTCAGCCACTCCCCCACCGAAACCACCGACCGTCTGCGCGCGATCGCGCTGGACCTGCGCCGCACCGGCTTCCCCGCCGAGGAGTACCCGAACGCGATGCAGTTGCTTGGCGACGCCATCCGCACCGTCGCCGGAGAAACCGGCGCCGAGGTCGGCACCGGTGCTGGCGGTGCCGACACCGAGGACCCCACCTCGGCGCTCGTGGCAGCGGGCGAGGTCATGCGCAAGGCAGCATCCCAAGCCGACTACGCGGGCGTGCCGGCGGCCTCAGCGGCGCAGGTCACCAGCGTGGACGTTCGAGACGGGGTGCAGATCGTGCGCCTCGAGGCAGGCACGCGCATCATCTATGCCCCCGGTGAAACGCTGCCCGTGATGTCGCCGGAAGCCCCCGGTGTGTGGACCGGGCTGATCCCGGCGCTGCCGTCGAACCCATTCGGACAAATGGAGTTTCACATCAGCACCGGCACCGATCTTGCGGTTGCGCCCGGCGCGTGGTTGACATTGGGTGTGGCGCGCGGGGGTCTGCAGGGGTTCGTCGATAAGCAAGTGCTCTTGGTGGCCGCGGGGACGGGGTTGGCTGCGGCGAAGGCGCTGGTTTTTCACTGGTTGGAATGCGAGGAGCACCCCGATGTGCACCTGGTTTCGGATGTGACGTACGACCGCGCGGCGCTGGACGCGTTGGCTGGCGCGCAGGACTGGCTGGACATGAGTTGGGTGGTGGAGTCGCGGCTGGGTGCGTCGCTGGAGCAGGTGGTGTCGGGCCCGGGAATGTGGTGGGGCCGCGACGTGATCGTGTGCGCGGACGAGGTGCGCGCGGCCGCGATCACCGACGCGTTGGAAGAAGCTGGCGCCGAGGGCGTGCAGGTCATCGCCCACGACGCGACGCCGGAGTGGTTTAGCGCATCGTAGTGTCCGCGCGGATCTGGCCGAGCGGAAGGCGTTTGCGCTGCTTGGCGGCCTCTTCGGGGTCGATGTCTACGACCAGGGTTTCGGGCCCGTAGCCGGCTTCGGCGATGCGCACGCCGGAAGGGTCGACCACGGTTGAGTGGCCCGCGCCGGTGGGACCGGACGGCTCGCCCGCTTTGGTTTCAAAATCCGGGCGCGACTGGCCAGCGGCCGCGATGAACACCCCGGCGTCGAGGGCGCGCGCGGCGGTTAAGATGCGCCACTGCTCCACCTTGCCGGGCCCGTCGGCCCAGCTTGTGGGTACGACAATGACTTGGGCGCCGCGGTCCGCAAGGGCCTGGAACTGCTCAGGGAAGCGAATGTCGAAGCAGGTGGCCACGCCCACCGTCACGCCGTCGTGTTCGAAGGTGACCAGGCGTTCGCCGGGGCGCACGGTGTCTGACTCGCGGTAGTTGAACGCGTCGTACGTATGGATCTTGTCGTAGCCCTCATGCAGGCCATTTCCCGTGATCAGGGCGGTGTTGTAGACGCGGTTGATGGTTTTCTCGCCACGCTGAACGGTATCGGCGGGCCGGAACATGCCAGCCACGATGGTCACGCCGAGCTCGCCTGCCAGGTCGCGCATGTTGGTGGCAAATGCGCCGTCGAGGTCCTCCGCCTGCGTATCCAGTCGGCCCTGCTCAAAGGCCTGACTGGCACCCTCCGGCAGCACGATCAGGCTCGCGCCCTTGGCGGCGGCGTCGCGCACCAGCGGAGCAAGGTGGGCAAAGTTGTCCATTGTGTCACTGCCTGTGACGGTTTGCACCAACGCGATCTTCATGTGGATAACTTTAGGTGGAGTTCGGGGCAGTTATCCACAGATTTTTCTTCGCCCCTTGTGGTTGTGTGCTGGTGCGCAGAGGATTCGGCCCATGACTCTTGAAATCTCAACACGCACCGCACCCGTCGCCCGCGGCCTCACCCGAACGTTCACACCGTTACCGTTTGCGCAGGTGGGGGTGTCGCGGACGGCGGAAGCGTTGTCGTCGATACGCAACAGCACGCACATGCTTATCGACGACACCACCGCCCACCTCAACACCCACCTTGATTCCATCGCGCGCTTTGCCCGCGCGGTGGAGGGCGTGGACGCCGACCTGGAAGCGAGGCTTGCGCCATGAGTGTTGCCACGTACCGTCCGGCGCTGGACGCGGCGGAACTCTCGGCGGCAGCGGCCGCGTTGCGCCTCGCCTCTGATGCCGCCCGGGAGCGCGCCGAGCATGTGCCAACCTCACGCGAGGCGTTAGCGTCCACCGGGTTTCGGGGTGTGGCGGCGGATGCGGCGTACGCGCGGTTAGATGCGTTCGGGTCTGTGTTTGCGCGCGGTGCCGACGACTTGGCCACGGCGGCGTCGTTGGTCGCCGCTGCGGCGGGGCTGCAACGGCAGTTGGACGAGGCCGCCATGTTTGCCACCCGCTACCTGCACTCGCGCACCGTGCTGTGGCTCAATGCGATGTCGATGGCGCTGGACCTGGAACTCGCACGGTCCTTGTTGCGCCTTGGCGGACACGAGCAGGACTACGACCCGCTGTTCGCCCACCCGGATGAGTCGTTTCAGGACCTGCACGCGCGTCATGTGCCGACCTTGCCCGCCGCGACTCGTGCCGCCGTGGAGGCTGCGGGCGGGACCGTTCTCGAGGCCGGACCCGCTTCGACCACCGTTGTCGTCGGTGATGTTGTAGACCCGGCGCGGGTGATCACCATGGTGGCCGGCGCGACCACGGGCGCGCCGGCAAAGTTGGAGGGTGAGTTGGCAAAGGCGTCGCGATTGGCGCAGCAGACCGGTGCTGCGGTGGTGGTGTGGCAGGGTTATGCACCGCCACGCTCGGTGCCGCGGGCGGTCTCTCCCCTGCGTGCGTCTGCCGGTGCGGATGATCTGGCGATGTTTCAGGCGGCGCTTGAGGAGCGCTTCCCGGACGCACAGAAGACCGTCGTCTCCCACAGTTACGGCACGCTGCTGGCCACCACGGCGGCGCGCGACCATGGACTTATAGCGGATGACTTATGGGTCCTCGGCAGCGCCGGCGTCGCAGGCCAGCACGTTTCCGAGCTCACACTTGCGGATGAGTACGCCACCGTTCACGTCGTCGATTCACCCCAGGACCCCATCCTGTTGCTGCGCTCTGGACCGTCGGCGGTGCTCGGTGCGTCGCCGTCGTATGTAGGGTGGGGCGCACAGCGCGTGGAGGGCGTGCGCGGCGGGCACTCCGACTACTTCACAGACCCGGCTTTTGTGTCTGCTTTGCAACAGCGCGCAAGCACAACTTAAGAAATGGCGTTACCATGGCGAACGTTTAAAGAAACTACCTTTAGGAGTCTGATAAACCATGGCAAACTTTGCAGAGCAAGTCGTCGAGCGCCTCGAGGCCCTCGGCATTAAACGCATTTACGGTTTGGTTGGCGACTCGCTCAATCCCCTTTCTGACGCGGTGCGCCAGAGCAACATCGAGTGGGTCCACGTCCGCAACGAGGAAGCAGCAGCGTTTGCTGCCGGTGCGGACTCGCTAGCTACCGACGAACTCGCCGTCTGTGGCGCGTCCTGCGGCCCGGGCAACACCCACTTCGTCCAAGGCCTGTTTGAGTCCCACCGCAACGGTGCGAAGGTGCTCGCCCTCGCGTCGCACATCCCGACGGCCGAGATCGGTTCCTCCTTCTTCCAGGAGACCCACCCGGAGATGCTGTTCCAGGAGTGCTCCTCCTACTGCGAGGTCGTCCACACCGCCGACCAGGGCATGCGCGTGCTGCACAACGCCCTGCAGAACACACTCGCCGGCAACGGCGTGTCCGTGATGGTCGTGCCTGGCGACGTGTTCGCCGCCGACGTTGCCGACGGTCCTCACACCGCCGACTCCGTCTACGCCACCGGCAAGGACAAGCGCGTCTACCCCGACCCCGCTGAGGCCGCACGGCTTGTCGAGGCCATCAACAACGCCGACAAGATCACCCTGTTCTGCGGCTACGGTGCACGCGACGCCCGCGACGAAGTCTTCGCTTTGGCCGAGAAGATCAAATCCCCGATCGGCCACTCCTTCCGCGGCAAGATGTACTTCGAGTACGACAACCCTTACGACGTCGGCATGTCCGGCCTCCTTGGCTACGGCGCCTGCCTCGACGCCATGGAAGAGTCCGACCTGTTCATCATGGTCGGCACCGACTTCCCGTACACCGACTGGCTGCCCGAGGAAAACGTCGCCCAGATCGACATCAACGGCACCCACATCGGCCGCCGCACCAAGGTCGACTACCCCGTCGTCGGCGACGTCAAGAGCGTCATCGAAAACATCCTCCCCCACATCGAGGAGAAGAAGGCCCGCAAGTTCCTGGACAAGATGCTCAAACGCCACTACCAGCTGCTGGACCACGTGGTGAAGAGCTACACCGAGGAAGCCTTCGAGTCGAAGAAGCCGATCCACCCCGAGCTCGCTGCCTCCGTGCTGGACAAGCTTGCCGACGACGACGCCTACTTCACCGTCGACACCGGCATGTGCAACGTGTGGTCCTCGCGCTACCTCACCCCGAACGGCAAGCGCGACGAAGGCGCATCCTTCCTCCACGGCACCATGGCCAATGCCCTGCCCATGGCCATCGGTGTCCAGGCCGCACAGCCGGACCGCCAGGTCATCTCCTGGTCTGGCGACGGCGGCCTGGGCATGCTCATGGGTGAACTGCTCACCATCAAGCTGCACCAACTGCCGGTGAAGGTGATCTGCTTCAACAACTCCTCCCTCGGCATGGTCAAACTCGAGATGATGGTCGCCGGCATGCCCTACTTCGGCACCGACCACGAACAGGTCAACTTCGCCGAGATCGCCAAGGGTGTCGGCATCAAGTCCTTCCGCATCGAGGAGCCCGAGGACCTCGAGCCGATGCTCAAGGAGGCACTTGCTTACGACGGCCCCGTGGTCGTCGACATCGTCACCGACCCCGAGGCTCTCTCCCTGCCGCCGGGAATCACCTGGGACATGATGAAGGGCTTTGCCAAGTCTGGCGCCCGCACCGCCTTCCTTGAAGGTGGCGTCGGCCGACTGTTCAACCTGGCCAAGTCCAACCTCCGCCACATCGGTGGTGCTGCCGCCATCGAATTCGGCGGGTAGGTCGCTGTAGTTCAGACGATGCGTTCGTCGCTACGAGTGTTAGAATCAAATCCGAAGGCGGGTGATTCAGAATGATACACGTAGAAAAGTCGATCGGCGAGCGCATCGTCGCAGCCCGACGCGCAGTTGGGATGACGCAGCGCGACCTTGCAGCGGTGAGTGGACTGTCTCAACCAACGATCCAAAGAGTTGAGACAGGAGCAAAGGAACCATCCACCCTTCAGCTCTCCGCTCTAGCCTTCGGGTGCGGTGTCTCACCAGAATCTCTTCGAGGTTCAGATTCCGCCCGAGCGAATGCATTGGTCGCAGGACGAACTGACGATGCTGGTTCCGAGGACTTAGCCAACTACCTCCTCTTCGCATTGGAGATGGCATGCTACCTCGACGAGCTAGGAGTTCCCGAACAGCCATGAGCAACGAGTCAATTGGAAAGCGTGCAGCAGAGCGCTGTCGAGACGAGTGGAACCTTGGGTTAGCACCAGTCAATAACCTCCCCAAGCTCATCGAAGAGAACACCGGGGTCGGGGTCGCACTCATTCGAAGCAAAGCACCCGGCCACGGTATGACCATGCGTCTATCCCGACACACCATCATGGCTGCTGCATGCACAGAACACCCGATGAGGCTTCGGTCGACTCTTGCCCACGAGCTCGGGCACCTCCGGCTGGGCAGCGTGAATCGACGGCTCGATGAGGGGAATTGGAACGATCGTCGGGCAGAGGAAATTCAGGCAGATGTTTTTGCCCGTCATTTCCTCCTTCCTTTGGGTGCGTTGCAAGGCACATCGTTGTCTTCGGATCTCGGGAACCATGTGTCGTACCTTGTCCAAACCTTTGGGGTGTCACCTGCAATCGCGGCAATTCAGCTAAAGGAGGCTGGACTCATCGACGATGCTGCGTGTGACCTATTCAGGCAGCGAACGACCAAATCGATGGCGTTGCAATACGGGTGGCTGTCCGAATACCAAACAATTGTCGTTGGTTCGTCCACCCCTCGTGCACCTCAAATGCTCATGGCTCGAGCAACAGAGGCGTACAGGTGGCACCAGCTGAGCTATCCAGCTCTCGCACGTTTACAAAGCGAAGAAAACGCATCACGCTTTGCCGAACTACTTTCACAGCAAGGCATCGCACCTATTGTTGACGACGAAGCTCCTGCTCGCCCAGTACCCAAGGATGGAGGCCTTACCGCTGAGGAACTCCACATTCTCATGAATGGATAGTCCGCGTGCACATTCTGGATACTGGCCCGATCTTTAAGTTTCTTGCAACCGATTCTGTTCCACAACTGATCGCGGCACTGGGTAACCATGCAATCCATGTACCGGAAGCAGTCGAGTACGAAATCAAGGACACTCCAACACGCAGGCCACAGTTCGCGAGGGCTGCCGAGCTCTGGCCACGCCTACCCGACCGCTTTAAGGTCTCCCTCTCAGACACGCCAACCGACGAGTTACGGCAACTCTGTCAGTCCATTCTGCATATTGGCTTCGACGAAATGTATAAGCAGACTCGTGACCGTGGAGAAAATATGGCCATTCTGCATGCCGTTGCACTAGCCCGAAAAGGTGAGCACGTCATCGTGGTGTGCGACGAAGAGGTAGGCACCGCAAAAATTCGTCGAGAGTCAAACGCATTAAAAATGCAGCAGACGTTTGGCCACCACATCCCTGGTGGCCGAATCCAGCATGCGGACACCATCACCTTGCTGCGCTGGGCTATCGAAGCTAATGCCTTCGACTCCCACGAAGCGTTTTTGAAGAAGTACCAGGCCATGACGAGCCTTGATGAAGCACTTCCAAAAGATGTGAAGACGACCGGACTAACCGGCCGTCCACCATGGCCACTTCTCAACTAGATTTCACAGCCAACCAACCTGGCTTGATCGGAATGTGTCCGATGATTGAAGCGACCTGGGGACTGTGCTCCCCAGGTCGCTTTGTTTTTCGTGCCGCCTTGTTATCTATGTCGCCAGCGGTGCGTTCCCGATTAGGCGTCGGGGGTGAGGTTGCGGCGACGGCGTCGTCGTGAAGCAGCTGGCTCCCATGCCACGATCGCGGTGGAACGTGGCACGTGCACCAACTCGCCGCCACGACGGGAACCGTTGCGCAACTTCTGACGCAACTCTTCGTTGTGACCGCGCTGGGCATCCAACTCGTCCTGCAGTTCCTCGATCTGCGCGGAGAGCTCAATGATCGTCTTGATGCCCGCCAGGTTCACGCCTTCCTCCTGGGAGAGGTACTGGATGCGGCGCAGCATCGAGATGTCGCGGCTGGAGTAGCGGCGACCGCCCCCCTTGGTACGCATCGGGGTGACCAGGCCGAGCCTGTCGTAGGTGCGCAGGGTCTGGGCGTGCATGCCGGTGAGCTCGGCGGCGACAGAGATGACGAAGTATTCCTTCTCTTCTGCCATGGTTACACCTCCTTTCGCCGTCTAGCGCTCGGACCAGCCGGCGCGCGGGTCAAAGCCGGAATCCTTCTCGGCCTGGGCGTACGCGCGCAGCGCACTGGTTGCGGACGGGTCCAGGTCCTTCGGTACCTTCACCTCGACGGTGACTAACAGGTCGCCGGCGTTGCCGGAACGCTTCGGGATACCGCGGCCACGCACGCGCAGGGTGCGACCATTCGGGGTACCTGCGGGAACCTTGACCTTCACTGGGTTGTCCAGGGTCGGCACCGCGATGGTGGCGCCGAGGGCGACTTCTGCAAACGAGACGGGGACCGTGACTTCGAGGTCGTCGCCGGAGCGGGTAAAGGTGTCGTCGCTACGCACATGCACAGTGACAAACAGGTCGCCTGCGGGAGTGCCATTGGGACCTGCCTCGCCTTGACCGGCGAGGCGCACCTTCTGACCATCGATGACGCCTGCGGGGATGCGGACCGTGATCGAACGGGTACGTCGGACGGTACCGGTGCCGTTGCATGTGGTGCACGGATCCTCGATGACTTCACCGGTGCCGTGGCAGTTCGTGCAGGGACGAGCCATGCCGAACGCGCCGGAGTTCTCCCGGATGTAGCCGGAGCCGGAGCAGACCTCACACGTGTGCGTCTTGCCGGACTTCGAACCGGAGCCGTGGCAGGTGGTGCACGGTGCGTCGCCGGTGAGCTCGACGGGGAACGTCGTGCCCTTGGCTGCTTCGCGGAAGTCGAGGGTTATTTCCGTTTCGACGTCGGCCCCCCGCGACGGCCGAGCGTTCCTGCCAGCACCGCCGCGGCCGCCAAAGAAGCCACCGAAGATATCACCAAGGCCGCTGTCTCCAGCTTGTCCACCAGCGGCTGATCCGAAGATGTCCGAGAGGTCGAATTCCGTTTCCGTGCCGCGAAACCCGCCCGGAAAACCGGACGCTCCTCCCCGCCCGAACCGGCCAAAGCCGCCCGAGCCGATCATGGACTTCAACTGGTCGTATTCTTTGCGCTTCTGCTCGTCGCCAATAACGTCGTACGCTTCCGCGACCCGCTTGAACTTCTCCTCGGCCTTCTTGTTGCCGGGGTTCGAATCCGGGTGGTTTTCGCGTGCGAGCTTGCGGTACGCCTTCTTAATATCGGCCTGGCTTGCCGACGACGACACACCTAAGTCGCCGTAATAATCCTTGTCGGCCCATTCCTGTTGCATAGCCATCTCGCACCCTCCTTTCGCTGTAAATCGGTGTGGAGTTGTTGTCTTCTAAATTTCGTTCACTAAATAATCTAAGTAAAAAGGCCGGGGATCAGGCCGCTTCTTGTTTGCGTGTACCCATTCCCCGGCCCTGCCACCAAGTTGTTGTTACTCGGTGGTATCGGCACTTTCGGCCGGATCGGCGATGATCACCATGGCGTTTCGCACCAAGCGGTCACCCACCGTGTAGCCCTTGCGCAGCACCGTTCCCAGAACCTTTTCATCGCCCTGGGACAGATCCTGCACGGCCTCGTGGACCTCCGGGTTGAACTCGTCACCCTCAGCACCGAACTCCTTCACTCCCTGGCCGGCGACGATGGAACGGAACTTATCCGCGAAGGCCTTCAGCGGGCCTTCTTCCAGGTCGCCGTGCTGCTGGGCGAGATCGAGATCGTCGAGAAGCGGCAGCAGCTCGGTGGCAAACTTTGCCTTCGCGGTGGTGGCAATCTCGCCACGCTCACGCTCGGTGCGACGGCGGTAGTTGGCGTATTCGGCGCTGACGCGCTGCAGGGACTCGGTGCGCTCTGCGAGCTGCAACTCGATGTCGCTGACCGCGCCGTCACCATCGACGTCCGGGTCTACCTCGCCGTCGGCGATCTGCGCTGCATCTTCCAAGTCTTTCAACTCAGCTTCCGCGGCAACGAGGGGATCCTCGTCCGTGGACAGTGCCTCGGACTCAGCCGCCTCGTCGGCCAGGGCTTCCGCCTGATCTGGGGAGACGTACTGTTCGTCCGTCGCCTCCGGATTACCCGGGTTGTCGGGCATCTGCTCGTTGTTCGGGTTCGTCATCAGACGTCGCCTCCTTACACGTACTGGGTTGGATTACTTGTTGTCGGCGTCGGTGTCGTCGTCCTCGACAACCTCGGCGTCCACAACGTTGTCGTCGCCAGCATCAGCCTGGGTAGCACCCTCGTTGGCCTGAGCCTCGTAGAGCGCGGTGCCCATTGCCTGGGACTCGGTGGTCAGCTTCTCCACTGCAGACTTGATGGCATCCAGGTCCTCGCCCTTGAGGGCCTCGTCGACAGCATCGGCAGCCTCGGTGACGCGGGTCTTGATGTCCTCGGAAAGCTTCTCGCCGTTCTCGTCCATGAACTTGCGGGTCTGGTACGCCATGGTCTCCGCGTTGTTGCGGGTCTCCTGCTCCTCGCGACGCTTCTTGTCCTCGTCAGCGTGAGCCTCGGCGTCCTTGATCATGCGATCGATCTCTTCATCAGACAGACCAGAGCCGTCCTGGATCTTGATCGTGTTCTCCTTGCCGGTGGCCTTATCCTTCGCGGACACGGACACGATGCCGTTGGCGTCGATGTCGAAAGTGACCTCGATCTGCGGAACACCACGCGGTGCCGGAGCGATACCTGCCAGTTCGAAGGAGCCGAGTAGCTTGTTCGCGGAAGCGATCTCGCGCTCACCCTGGAAGACCTGGATCTGCACGGACGGCTGGTTGTCCTCGGCCGTGGTGAAGGTCTCCGAACGCTTCGTCGGGATGGTGGTGTTGCGCTCGATGAGCTTGGTCATCACACCACCCTTGGTCTCAATACCGAGGGACAGCGGGGTGACGTCGAGCAGCAGCACGTCCTTGACATCGCCGCGCAGGACACCAGCCTGCAGAGCAGCACCCAGAGCCACAACCTCGTCCGGGTTCACGGACTTGTTCGGCTCCTTGCCAGTGAGCTCCTTGACCAGTTCGGTCACAGCCGGCATACGGGTCGAGCCACCAACCAGAACAACGTGGTCAATATCGCCGACAGACATGCCAGCATCCTTGATCACCTGGTTGAACGGAGTCTTGGTGCGGTCCAGCAGGTCAGAGGTGATCTTCTGGAACTCGGTGCGGGTCAGGGTCTCGTCGAGGAACAGCGGGTTCTTCTCAGAGTCAACCGTGATGTACGGCAGGTTGATAGAAGCCTGCTGTGCAGACGAGAGCTCAATCTTGGCCTTTTCCGCAGCCTCACGCAGACGCTGCATAGCCATCTTGTCCTTGGACAGGTCAACGCCGTTCTGGGACTTGAACTTGTCCACGAGCCACTCGACTACGCGGTTATCCCAGTCGTCGCCGCCGAGCTCGTTGTCACCAGCGGTAGCCAGTACCTCAACAACGCCATCGCCGATCTCCAGCAGGGACACGTCGAAGGTGCCGCCACCGAGGTCGAAGACCAGGATGGTCTCTTCCTTCTCGGCCTTATCCAGGCCGTAAGCCAGTGCCGCAGCGGTCGGCTCGTTCACGATACGCAGGACGTTCAGGCCTGCGATCTGGCCAGCCTCCTTGGTGGCCTGACGCTGAGCGTCCTCGAAGTAAGCCGGAACGGTAATAACAGCCTCAGTGACCTCATCACCCAGGTAAGCCTCCGCGTCGCGCTTCAGCTTCTGCAGCGTACGAGCGGAAATCTCCTGCGGGGTGTACTTCTTGCCATCGATATCTACGGTCCAGTCCTCGCCCATGTGACGCTTAACGGAGCGGATCGTGCGATCGACGTTGGTCACCGCCTGGTTCTTTGCAGACTGACCAACAAGCACCTCACCGTTCTTCGCAAAAGCTACAACCGACGGGGTGGTGCGGGAACCCTCAGCGTTAGCGATAACTACCGGCTCGCCGCCCTCAAGGACGGAAACAACCGAGTTCGTGGTGCCAAGGTCAATACCAACTGCGCGTGCCATAAAAGTAATTCCTCCTGTTGAAATGTGGTTTATCAGTAAGTTGATGCGCTCCGGCTCAACTTGACGGCCACCACTATAACACCGGTGGACACATCCTTGAGCCTGTTGCACTCAATCTATGTAACGGCACTGTACCCAAAGTTGTTCCCACTCGACGCAACTTTATTTGTTTCCGCAGGTAGAAGCACGCAAAAACACCCTCACCGACCGGGAACATAAGTGGGCGGTGAGGGTGTCGTCGCTAAGCAAATGCTCTTAGAACAGGCCGGTTTCCTTCTCAGAGTAGGACCAGAGGAGGTTCTTGGTCTGCTGGTAGTGGTCGAGCATCATCAGGTGGGTTTCGCGGCCGATGCCGGACTTCTTGTAACCACCGAACGCCGCGTGAGCCGGGTAGGAGTGATACTGGTTCACCCATACACGACCCGCTTGGATCGCGCGACCGGCCTTGTAGGCGGTGGTGCCGGAGCGCGCCCAGACACCGGCGCCGAGGCCGTAGATGGTGTCGTTGGCAATGCGGATGGCCTCGTCAAAGTCCTTGAACGTGGTCACGGACATCACCGGGCCGAAGATCTCCTCCTGGAAGATACGCATGTCGTTGGTGCCCTTGAACACGGTCGGCTCGATGTACATGCCGTTTTCCAGGCCCTCAATCTTGTTCACGCCGCCGCCGGTGAGCACCTCAGCGCCTTCCTGGGGCCCAAGCTCGAGGTAGGACTTAATCTTGTCCATCTGCTCGGTGGAGGCCTGCGCACCCATCATCGTTTCGGTGTCCAGCGGGTTGCCGGTCTTGATCTGCTTGACGCGCTGCACACCCAGCTCAAGGAACTCGTCCGCAATGGACTCATGCACCAGCGCACGGGACGGACAGGTGCAGACCTCCCCCTGGTTCAGAGCGAACATTGCGAAGCCCTCGATGGCCTTCTTCTTAAAGTCATCATCCTTGGCAAAGATGTCCTCGAAGAACAGTGCCGGGGACTTGCCACCAAGCTCGAGGGTGACCGGGATGATCTTGTCGGCCGCGGCCTTGTTAATGATCTTGCCCACCTCAGTCGAGCCGGTGAACGCAATCTTGGCAATGCGGTCAGAACCAGACAGTGCCGCGCCGGCCTCGTCGCCCATACCGTTGACAATGTTTAGCACACCCGCCGGAATGAGGTCGCCGATCAGATCCATCAGATACAGGATCGACGCCGGGGTCTGCTCCGCCGGCTTGAGCACGATCGCGTTACCTGCAGCCAGCGCCGGAGCAAGCTTCCAGGCCGCCATGAGCAGCGGGAAGTTCCACGGAATGATCTGGCCAACAACGCCGAGCGGCTCGTGGAAGTGGTAGGCGACGGTGTCGTCGTCAATCTGGCTCAGACGACCTTCCTGTGCACGCAGCGCGCCTGCGTAGTAACGGAAGTGGTCAATCGCCAGCGGAATATCGGCAGCGAGCGTCTCACGCACAGCCTTGCCGTTCTCCCAGGTTTCCGCGACGGCGAGCTCCTCAAGGTGCTCCTCCATGCGGTCCGCGATCTTCAGCAGGACGCCGGAACGCTCCTGCGGGGAGGTCTTCCCCCACGCGGGTGCGGCCTTGTGTGCGGCGTCGAGCGCCAGGTTGATGTCGGCTTCCTTACCGCGTGCAACCTCGCAGAACACCTCGCCGGTGACCGGGGTGATGTTCTCGAAGTACTCGCCATCTACCGGCGGAACCCAGTCGCCGCCGATGTAGTTGTCGTAGCGCTTACGGAACTTGACGTTCGAGCCCTCGGTACCAGGGTTGGGATACACTGTCATCGTTGTGGCCTTTCTCGGTCGTGGAATGAATTGTGGGCCACACTACACCCAAATCCCTTTATGGTCTAGGACAACTTCCCCTTGCGCGCACTTTTCGACGACCCCACGCTCCTTCCCCTTATGCATAACCACACATCTCTGACACAATGACCACGTGAGTGAACGTAAAAAACCAAAATATGTGGGAGCTCTGGACACGGCTGTAGACCCGATCCAAACGCTGCCCACACCGGCCGACGCCGCCCAGGACCTCTCCCGCGAGCCGGTCGACCGCGGCGAGATCATCGCCTCCGACGGCCGCACCGCCGCCGCCTGGGCACTGCGCTTCATCATCGTTGTCGCAGCCACGGCTATCCTGCTCTACCTGCTCAAATGGGTCTGGATGGGCCTTCTGCCGATTCTTCTGGCACTGATCGTGTCCACCGTCCTGTGGCCACCGGTGCGCTGGATGCGCGACCACAAAATCCCCGCATCCCTGGCCACGTTCATCACCCTGATCGGATTCTTCGGCATCATCGGCGGCATCTTCGTCGCCATGGCGCCAACCGTGAAAAGCCAAGGCAGCGAGCTCGCACGACAGGCCGAGCAGGGCGTGAACCAGATCGTCGATTGGCTGAAAGAGCGCGACCTCGAAGTCCTCGAGCCGGAGCAGATCCAGCAGACCGTCGATCAGGTCACCGCCTTTGCCAAGGGCCAGGCCTCCAACATCGCGTCGGGAGTGTTCTCGGGCCTGGGCGCGATTGCGTCGGTAGGCACCACGCTCGCACTGACCCTGGTGCTCACCTTCTTCTTCCTCAAAGACGGCGACCGCTTCCTGCCATGGGTGCGCAAGTACACCGGCGTGCGCGCTGGTTGGCACCTCACCGAAGTGTGCAGCCGCTCCTGGAACACCCTGTCTGGATTCATCCGCACCCAGGCCATCGTGTCCGGTGTTGACGCCATCTTCATCGGTCTCGGCCTACTGTTCCTCGGCGTGCCACTGTGGCCGGTGCTCGCGGTGATCACGTTCTTCGCCGGCTTCATCCCGATCGTCGGTGCGATTTCTGCAGGCGCTCTGGCGGTGATCATCGCGTTGGTGTCCAACGGGTTCATGAACGCCGTGTTCGCGCTCATCCTCATCATCGCCGTGCAGCAGCTGGAGAGCAACGTTCTCTCGCCGATCCTGCAGTCCCAGGCGATGGGCTTACACGCCGCCGTGGTCCTGCTCGCCGTCGCTGTCGGCGGTACCCTGTTCGGCATCGTCGGCGCGTTCCTCGCGGTTCCGGTTGCCGCTGTCGCCGCCGTGTGGCTGCGTTACTGGGCTGAAATGGTCTCGCTGCGCTCCGGCGAGATCACCGCCGACGAGATAGCCATGGCCACCCAACAAACTCAGACCATGGATTCCAAGGAATCCTTCCTCGCCGTGCGCGACCACATGATGCGCCTGGCCAAACGCGAGAAGGAGCCCGTGAAAGAGGGGCTTGGCTCCACGCGCGTCCCGCTTGACGACGACACCCCGTCCGACATCGACACCAACCCACCCGGTCGCCTCCCCGGCGTGAACGACGAAGACTAGGTACGGTGGTGTGCCGCAATTGGTTATCGACGAAAGGAAATACCAATGGCCGATCTGAATAACAAGACCATCGCAATCCTCGCGACCGACGGCTTTGAAGATTCCGAACTGACCTCCCCGAAGGAGGCCGTCGAACAAGCCGGCGCAACCACCAAGGTCGTCTCCACCGAAACCGGTGAGATCGAGGGCAAGAAGGGCGCCAAGGTCGCCGTCGACGTCACCACCGCCGATGCCAAGGCTGCCGACTACGACGCCCTCATCCTCCCGGGCGGCACCCTCAACGCGGATGCCATCCGCGTTGATTCTGACGCCGTCGCCCTGGTCAAGGCGTTCAAGGACGCAGGCAAGCCGATCGGCGTGATCTGCCACGGAGGCTGGATCATGACGGATGCCGACATCTTGAAGGACGTGAAGATCACCTCCGTTGCCAACGTCAAGACCGACCTGGTCAACGCAGGTGCCGAGTGGGTCGACGAGGAAGTTGTCATCGACTCCGGCGTCATCTCGTCGCGCACCCCGGACGACCTGCCGGCCTTCAACGCCGCACTCGTCGAGGAGTTTGCAAAGTAACTCGCGAACAGTCAAGCCCGCTGGTTTTCGCCAGCGGGCTTTTTCCATGCCCGCACCGCGCCTCGCTCTTCCCAAAAGCCTGATCGTCTAGCTCGTTGCGAGTCCTGCTAGACGATCATCCTGCTGATGAAAATCATCCCCAACATCACCTGGCAAGACGCGGGGGTGATGTGAGATCGTCTAGCTCCCGCCCTGGCCGAGCTAGACGATCAGCCCGGAAGGGCCCCACGGGATCGCGAGAAGCGTTACTTCACATGCTCACGCAGCGCCTGCTCGAGTTCGACGCGGGCGCGCTCAAGGGCTGCTTCCCAAACGGCGGAAGCGCCTTCGTCGGCGGAGTCCGAAACCTGCTTAAGCAGGGTCAACGGAACGTTGAAGGTGGAGCATACGGCGGCAAGTGCGTAGCCCTCCATGTCGACGAGTTGGCATTCCTTAGCGAGCTCGTCGCGAAGATCGGAGCGGTTCACAAACGCATCACCGGTGGCCAGCTTGGCTTTCGGCAGGTCGGTGAGGGGCTCGAAGGAGAACCAGCGTGGGTAGACGAAGTCGGTGATGTCGGAGGTGCCGCCAACCTTGAAGTCGTGCTTGACGGCGCCGGAAATCTCGTAGACGCCGGGGGCGAGGTCCACAAGCGCGCCTGCCGTGCCGACGTTGATCACGCGCGACGGCAGTGGGCCTTCGGAGAGGCGGCGGGTCAAGGCGATTGCGGCGGGCAGGGTGCCGATGCCGGTGATGAGTACTTCGTGGTCGCCCCCGGACATGATGTCGGCGGCTTCCTCTTTCATGGCTGCGACGATGAGCAAATCAGACATGGTTGCTTATCGTAGGCGGGCAGGCTGTGGCTCCACCACTGTTGCGCCTTCGCGCTCGGATGCGGCACGGGAGTTGGCGCGGGCGCGTTGGATGCCTCGCCAGGAAAGGGCGGCTCCGGCGGCGATGATGAGGGCGCGGACGACCCAGAGCCCGCTGGTCATGCCAGCAAACGACAGGACGACGGGCAGGTTCAGCAGCACGATCAGGGTGCCGACAACGCCGCCGAGCGCGATGGGGTTCATGCGACTGACCATCCAGGCTCCGATGGGTGCGGCGATGACACCACCGATAAGCAAGGCCAACACGCCAGCGAGATTTGCGACGAGGTCGCGCCACATCCCGACCGCGAACCCGAGTGTTGCGGCGAGGGTGACCAGGAACTCGGCGGTGTTGACGGTGCCGACGATCCGGCGCGGCTCGGCACGGCCTGCGGTAAGCAGCGTGGAGGTGGTGACGGGCCCCCAGCCTCCGCCGCCGGTGGCGTCGATAAACCCGCCGAAGAGTCCGAGACCTGCAAGGAAGCCGCGCGAGTGAGGCTTCGTGGCGAGTTTGCGTTGGGTGAGCCCTCGGGCGAAGCGCAGCATGAGGTTCAGGCCGATCAGTGCGAGGATCAGCGACATCACCGGGCGCGCCGCGTCGGTGGAGAGTCGCACGAGCACGGTTGCGCCGATAAACGCCCCGATGGCGCCGGGGATGCCGATTGCGCAGGCGGTGCGCCAGTCCACGTTGCCGAAACGCGTGTGGGCTACGCCGGAGGCGAGTGTGGTGCCCAGTTCCGCGGTGTGGACAACGGCGGAGCCAGCGGCCGGAGTGATACCGGCGAGCGCGATGAGCATGGTGGAAGAGGTGGCGCCGAAGCCCATGCCGAGGCCGCCGTCGACAAGTTGCGCGGCGAACCCGGCGACTGCGATGAGCAGCAGTGTTTCGAGTTTGTACATGTCAGGCGCCTTTCTCGGCGGCGCGGTATCGGTTGGCGACGATCCGCGCGAGGTCTGTGGTCAGCGGCCCGGATGCCGGCAGGTGGTCTGGGATCCGGTCGAGCAGGGTTCCGTGGGTGACAAACAGTGGGAGCACATGCGTATCTGTGAAGCGCCGCTGACCACGCGTCGCCGACACCACTGCCGTTTCCACCCCGGCACGCTTGGCCACTTCGGCGGCGAGGCGGTCGTAGTTGGCGGCTTGTTCAGGGTTGGAGGTGCCGACTGGGAAAAGGGTTGCGTGGGTGGCGGTGGGGTCGTCGATACGCAAGCGGCGCGCAAGGACATCGGCGATGTCGCTGCCGGTACCGAGCGGCTCAGCAAGCACGAGGTCGCAGTGCTGGCGGGCTTCGGCGAGGTGGCGCGGCACGTCGACTTTGGCGTGGAATGCGCGGGTGAACAGCAGCGGAACCACAATCGCGCGCGACGAGGATAAGGAGGCGGCCGCCTCGGCGAGGGTGGGTGTGTCGAACTCCAGGTGGGCGTCGGCCCACTCCACACCGAGTTGCGTAGCCGCGGCTTGGGTGAGCGCGCGGATGCCTTCCTTGGCGCGGGGGTGCCGCGAGCCGTGAGAAAGGGTGATCAGCGCAGTCATGGTTGTTACCGCAGGCGCTTTCCGACGAGCCCAGCCGCCAACGTGTTCCCACTTGCCTGATCGACGAGCAGGAAGTTGCCCACCGCACCGCGGGCTGCGTACTGCTCGACGGGCAGTTCGTCGGCGGTTTGGATGGTCACGTGCGCGATGTCGTTGAGTGCGACTGCCTCGGCTGCGGTGTTGTCGCCTTCGGCGCCGTCGATGTCCAGGACGCGCTCGACGCTGGCCACGCGGGCGCGGACGAACGCAGTGCCGATGCGCAGCTTCACAGCTTGGCCTGCGCGCAGGTCCTTTTCGTTGAGGCCGACGACGGTGGCATCGAACTCCCGTGTGTCTTCTGGCCGAGTGTGCGCGGCCAGCAGGTCACCGCGGGTCAGGTCGATGTCGTCGGTCAGCCGCAGCGCTACGGAGTCGCCGGCATGGGCGGTGTCCACGGGGCCGTCGGCGGTGTCGATGCCGGCAACGGTGGTGGTGCGGCCGTAGGGGGCGAGGATCTCGTCGCCAACCGTGATCGATCCGGCGTTGACGCGGCCAGCGTAGGCACGGTAGTCGGAGGCGTGTTCGCGCAACACGACCTGGATGTTGAAACGGAAGTCCAGGTCATCGGCGCGGCCGCGCTGCACCGGGATGCTCTCCAGCAGCTCGAGCACCGTCGGGCCGGTGTACCAAGGCGTCGCGTCGCTGCGCTCCGCGACGTTGTCGCCGCGCAGCGCGGAAATCGGCACGACGTGCGGCTCCTCGATGCCGAGTTCGCCGGCCTTGGCGTCGAATTCGGCCTTGATCTCGTCGAAACGCTGCTGCGAATAATCAACGAGGTCGATCTTGTTCACCGCCAGGATCACGGTGCGTACGCCGAGCAGTTTGGCCACGGTGAGGTGGCGGATGGTTTGTTCGACGACGCCGTTGCGGGCGTCGACAAGCAGTACCACCACTTGGGACGTGGACATGCCGGTCACGGTGTTGCGCGTGTACTGCACGTGGCCAGGCGTGTCGGCGAGGATGAACGTGCGCTTGTCGGTGGCGAAGTAGCGGTAGGCCACGTCGATAGTGATGCCCTGCTCACGCTCGGCGCGCAGGCCGTCGACCAGCAGCGACAGGTCGAGGCCCTCGAAACCGCGGTCGGCGGAGGTGCGCTCCACGGAGGCGAGTTGGTCGGCGAGCACCGACTTGGTGTCATGCAGGAGGCGGCCGACGAAGGTGGACTTGCCGTCGTCGACAGAACCGGCGGTGCACAAGCGCAGCGTCTCGCGGGCGGACAGCGCGGCGGTGGCAGTTTCGGCAGCGCCGGTTTCAGGGGCGTTTTCGGAGGTAGTAGCGGGGGCGATGGTTGGGGCGGTCATCAGAAGTAGCCTTCCTTCTTGCGGTCTTCCATGGCGGATTCGCTCAGGCGGTCGTCGGCACGAGTTGCGCCGCGTTCGGTCAGAGTGGAGTTGGCGATCTCGACGAGGACCTCGTCGATCGTTTCTGCGTCGGAGTCGACGGCGCCGGTGCAGGACATGTCGCCGACGGTGCGGTAGCGCACCCGGCGCGTTTGAAGCTGTTCGCCGTCGCGGGGGCCTCCCCATTCGCCGGGGGTGAGCCACATGCCGTCGCGGCCGAACACTTCGCGGTCGTGGGCGTAGTAAATGGATGGCAGTTCGATGCCACGCGCGCCGATGTACTCCCACACGTCGGCTTCGGTCCAGTTGGAGATTGGGAACACGCGGACGTTTTCGCCGGGCAGGGTCGCGCCGTTGTAGAGGTCCCACAGTTCGGGGCGTTGGCGGCGCGGGTCCCAGCCGCCGAAGGAGTCGCGGACGGAGAAGACGCGTTCTTTGGCGCGGGCACGTTCTTCGTCGCGACGCGCCCCGCCCAGCACGGCGTTGTATCCGACCTCGGCGATGGTTTCCACCAGCGGCACGGTCTGCAGCGGGTTACGGGTGCCGTCGGGGTGTTCTTGCAGGTCACCGCGGTCGATCCAATCCTGCACATGCGCGACTCGCAGACGGAGCCCATGCTTATCGACGACACCATCCCGGAACTCAATCACCTCCGGGAAGTTATGCCCCGTATCCACGTGCAGCAGCTCAATCGGCGGCTTCGCCGGGTAAAACGCGCGGCGCGCCAGCTCCAGCACCACGCAGGAATCCTTCCCGCCCGAAAACAGCAGGCCAACCTTGTCGAACTGCCCCGCCACCTCACGGATGATGTGGATCGACTCGTTTTCTAAATCCTTCAGGTGCGGCGATAGCTGCGTTGCCGTTGCCGTTGCTTGCGTCATTGTGTTGCTCCTTGTTGTCCGGTTGTTGCGCTTCTCGGCTATTCGTGCAGACCGCACTCTGTCTTGGTGGCAAACGCCCACCGTCCGGCGCGTGGGTCCTCCCCTTCCGCCACGGGCAGGGTGCAGGTGGCACAGCCGATGGAGGGATAACCCTTCCGGGTCAGCGGGTGGATGATCAGGTCGTTGTCGCGCTCGAAGGCGGCGGTGTCCTCCAAGGACCAGGTGACCAGCGGGGAGATCTTCAACCGGCCGGTCGCATCGAGGCTGAGCGCGGGCGCGTCGGCACGGGTGGGCCCGTCGGCGCGGCGCAGCCCGGTGATCCAGCCGGCGTACGGGCTCATATGCACCGCCAGCGGCTCGACCTTGCGCATGCGGCAGCACGCACCCGGGGCGCGCAGGTACAGGTTCGGCCCATACGTCTCGTCCTGCTGCGCGCGGGTCAGTTGCGCCTTCGCCCGCACCAAGCGGTGCGAGGGGTAGCGCGCCTCCACCTGGTCGGCCACCTCCAGGGTTTCCGGGAAGTGGTACTCGGTGTCCAGGAACAGAAAGTCCGCGCCGGGAAGGTGGCGCTCGGCCAGTTCGGCGAGCACCGTGTTTTCCATAGACAGGGTCACGACGAGTGGGCCCGGCGCGTACTCGTTCGCCCACTGAAGAATCTCGGAGGCGGGGGCGTTGTGGAGTTTTGCGGCCCAGTCGTCGACAAGCAATGCGTTTTGCTGCGCCACCCTGTGTGGCAGCGGCGATGTCCGCCTCGGCCCCTTTGGGCTGACCTCGGGGTCGCGGAAGTTGCTGGGCTGGTTGAGCAGGTTGATCATTGGTTGCCTTTCAATGCGCCGGTGTGGCCGTGGCGTGCGAGCGAGGCCTGCAGCGCTTCTTCCGTGGATGGCGCCTTCGACGGCGCGCCTTGCGGGTCGTCCTGGCCGTGGAACTTCACCTCGAATACGCGGAGGCACTCGCAGCACTTCCACGCGAATTCGGTCTGTTCGTTCGGCCACAGGTCCTCGCCGCCGCAGTACGGGCAGAAAGTGGGAAAGTTGCGGTTCGGGTTTGGTTCGCGGCGAAAGCTCATCGCAGGTCCTCCTCATCGGCGCGCGCGACCCAGTCACGGAATGTCTCAGCGCCCTCACGCTTATCGACGAAGCGCTGCACCACCCGGGCCACATACTCCGTCAACTCACTGGACAACACCTTGTGACCACGCAGTTTCCGGCCAAAGTTCGCGCCCTCGCCGATCGTGCCGCCAAGGTGCACCTGGAAGCCCTCGACCTTCTCGCCGTGGCCGTTGTCCACCATCTGGCCCTTCAAACCGATGTCGGAGACCTGGTGGCGGGCGCAGGCGTTCGGGCAACCGTTGAGCGAAATGGTGATCGGCGAGTCCAGGTCCCCGAAGCGCTCCTCCAACTCATCGGCGAGTTCGATGGCGCGGGACTTGGTGGTCACGTGCGCCAACTTGCAGTACTCCAGGCCAGTGCACGACAGCAGGCCGCGGCGGAATTCGGAGGGCTTGGAGTACAGGCCCATCTCCTCCAGGTCCGCCTGGAGGTCTTCCACGGCACCCGGCTCGACCCCAAGCAGCAACACCTCCTTGAACGGGGTGAAGCGCAGATCCGTCACGCCGTACTTCTCCGCCAGGTCAGCCAGGGCGATGAGTTGCTCGCCCGACATGTGGCCAAGCGTCGGCTTCACACCGATGTACAGGTTGCCGTCCTTCTGCTCGTGCACGCCGATGTGGTCGCGGTCTACCAGGTTGTTCGGGGCGTGCGGGCCGTCCGGCAGCTTGTATCCCAGGTAGTCCTCTTCGAGGATCTCGCGGAACTTCTCCACACCCCACTCCGCAACCAGGAACTTCAGACGGGCACGGTTGCGCAGGCGACGGTAGCCGTAGTCGCGGAAGATGCGCACAACGTTCGCCCACACGTCCGGGACCTGCTCGAGGGTGACAAAGGCGCCGAGGGATTGTGCCAGCATCGGGTTCGTCGACAAGCCTCCGCCCACGTAGCACTCGAAGCCGGGGCCGAGTTCAGGGTGCTCGACGCCGATGAATGCGAGATCGTTGATCTCGTGGACCACATCTTGGCGTGCGTTGCCGGAGATCGCGGACTTGAACTTGCGCGGCAGGTTTTGGAACTCCTCTGCGGTAACGATCTCCTGGATCTGCCGAATCGCGGGCGTGGCGTCGATGATCTCATCCTTGGCAATGCCGGCCACCGGCGAGCCTAGGATCACGCGCGGCACATCCCCGCAGGCATCCCAGGTGTTCAGGCCGTTCGCCTCCAGCTTCTCCCAGATCGCCGGGACGTCCTCGATGCGCACCCAGTGGAACTGGATGTTCTGCCGATCCGTCAGGTCCACCGTGGAGCGGGCGTAATCGCGGGACAACTCCCCGACGGCGCGGGCTTGCGCGGTGGAGCAGATGCCTCCGTCGAAACGGATGCGCATCATGAAGTACTTGTCCTCAAGCACCTTGTTGTCCTCGCCGGTGAACTCGCCACCCAGGTTCTGTTTGCGCTGGGTGTACAGGCCAAGCCACTTGAAGCGCGGGTACAGGTCCTCGCGATCGATCGAGTCGAAGCCGCCCTTGGAATAGGTATCGATCACACGCTGCTTCACGTCGAGGACCGGGGACGCCTGCTTGATTTCTTCATCGTGGTTGAGCGGCGCGGTGCCGTCGATAAGCCATTGCCCCTGCGGCTTCTTTGCGCGCGGTTTCGCGGTTTTCGTTGGTGCGGTCACGGGCCCTCCAAAAAGTAGACCGGTCGGTTCGGCGATGCTGTTCATTTCGGTGTTGATGGGCAAGCATGCCGTACCGGCCTGTCTAGCACAACCAAAACGCCGAAACTGCCGGTTAAGCGCGTGAATGTAATAGGTTGACCGCGTCCATCAAGGCCTGTTTTACTTGTCCCGCGAAACACGAATGTAAATCGCTGACACTTTAAGACCGATCTGTCTATGCGCTATAGTGTCGGTCATCGAAAAAATTCCCCTTTTGCGAAAGGACCATCACCTATGAGCTTGCGCGTCGCCGTCATCGGCGCCGGCCCCGCCGGCATTTACGCCTCTGACCTGCTCATCCGCAACGAAGAGCACGACATCCACGTCGACCTTTTCGAGCAGATGCCCGCCCCGTTCGGCCTCATCCGCTACGGTGTTGCGCCCGACCACCCGCGCATCAAGGGCATTGTGAAATCCCTGCACAACGTGCTGGACAAAGACAAGCTGCGCCTCATCGCCAACGTGACCGTCGGCCGCGACATCACCATCGATGAGCTGCGCGACTACTACGACGCCGTCGTCCTCTCCACCGGCGCTGTACGCGACCGTGAACTGCTCATCCCGGGCGGCGATAAGTCCATCGGCGCTGGCGAGTTCGTCGGTTTCTACGACGGCAACCCGCGCTTCGAGCGCGATTGGAACCTCGAGGCCAAGGAAGTCGCCGTTATCGGCGTGGGCAACGTGGCCCTGGATATCTCCCGCGTGCTGGCCAAGACCGCCGACGAGCTCGCCGTCACCGAGATCCCGGACAACGTCTACGAGTCCCTGAAGAAGAACCAGGCCGAGACGGTCCACATGTTCGGCCGCCGCGGCCCCGCCCAGGCGAAGTTCACCCCGAAGGAACTGCGCGAACTCGACGAGTCCGACACCATCCAGGTGCTCGTCGACCCGGAGGACATCGACTACGACCAGCTCTCCGAAGAGGTCCGTCGCGCCGACAAATCCATCGACCTCAACTGCCAAGTGCTTGAGCAGTACGCCATGCGCGAGCCGGACGACTCCCCGCACAAGATCTACATCCACTTCTTCCAGGAACCGGTCGAGGTGCTTACCGACGACGCCGGCAACATCACCGGCCTGCGCACCGAGCGCCAGGAACTCGACGGCAAGGGTGGCATCCGTGGCACCGGCAAGTTCACCGACTGGCCGGTCCAGCAGGTCTACCACGCCGTTGGCTACCGCTCCGAGCCGGTCGAGGGCGTCCCGTTCGACCTTGAGCGCCATGTCATCCCGAACGACGGCGGCCGCGTCCTGGTCACCGCCGAAGAGGGTGCCACACCGGAGGAGAAGCTCTACGTCACCGGCTGGATCAAGCGCGGCCCGGTCGGCCTGATCGGCAACACCAAGTCGGACGCGAAGGAAACCACCGACATGCTCATCGCCGACGCCGACGCCGGCAAGCTCGCCGCACCGACCCACACCGGCAAGGACGAGATCCTCGACCTGCTTCGCGAGCGCGGCATCGACTACGCCACCTGGGCCGGCTGGTACAAGCTCGACGAGGCCGAGCGCGCCCTCGGCGCCGCCGACGCGACCTTCCCGCGTGAGCGCAAGAAGATCGTCGAGTGGGAAGACATGCTGGGTCACTCCCGCGCCGGCGAGTAACGCCGGCGCCCCGGCGCTCCGGCGCCCCCGTGGCGTGCGCCAGAAGCGCGCCTCGTCATGTACACCGAATCGACACGTCCACGCGACGTGTCGATTTTTTGTTGCAAAACCGACATGACGCACCCCGCGCACCGTAGCGGCCCCCACAGCCCAAAAGGCGATATCGTCTTTTGCACCGACCGGCGAGACGCGACCTGGGGTTTTGCAACAGCGCACCCTGTAAAAGGCGATATCGTCTTTTGGGCAGTCGCGGTGCCACAGCAGCACGGCAGGTCACAGCAGCGCAGCAGCACGCCACAGCAGC
>NZ_KV787976.1:43090-118859 GCF_001807155.1 Corynebacterium sp. HMSC05C01
CAGCAGCGCAGCAGCACGCCACAGCAGCGCGAACCCGATATCGGGGTTTAGCGTCGGGTCAGCACCTCGAGCGCTGCCGTGTTCAGAAACACCTTCGACCGCCCCGCCTTCTGTTCTTCGAGGATGCCGGCCTCGACCAGCTGCGACAGCCACATCGATGCTGTCTGCCGCTTCGCCAGTCCCGCATCGATCACGTCCGTGATGCGGACATACGGCTGAACGAACAGCAGCTCCGCCAGTTCGGCTGCTGGCGAGATGCCGGCTTCGCGGACACGGGCGGTGGTGGTGTCCTGGAGGGTGCGGAGGTCGTCGATAAGCAAGCTTGTGCTCCGGGCCGACTCAGTCACCGCGTTGACCATGAACAGGATCCACTGCTCCCACCCACCGTCCGCGGTGACCGCGCGCAGCAGCCGGTAATACTCCGCTTTCCTATCGACGATCGTCCCTGACAGATACAGCACCGGCAGTGACAACACCTTCTCTTGCAGCAACAACAAGATGTTGAGGATGCGGCCGATGCGGCCGTTGCCGTCGTAAAACGGGTGGATAGCTTCGAACTGGTAATGCGTCACCGCCATCAACACCAGCGGATCCAACCCGTGGTCCGAGTAGATGTAGCGTTCCCACGCCGAAAGGTGGCGTTGCAGCACGTCGAGGCCTTCGGGTGGGGTGTACGCGCGCGTGCCCGTGACCGGGTCGCCGATGTAGGTACCCGGTGTTGAGCGGAGCGTGGCCTGCCCACCCTGCAGGGTCGAGCACACCTCAACCGCAACCTTCTCCGACACCGGCCTATCCGCGATCAGGTCCACGCCGCGCCGCAGAGCATCGCGGTAGCGCAGCGCTTCCTTGGTTGCCGGCGTAGGCTCCGGATCGATGCTCCACTGAGCCCGGAACAGCTCATCGTTCGTGGTCACAATGTTTTCGATCTCTGTCGATGCCTGCGCCTCACGCAACGGGATAGTGGAGGTGATGATCTCCGGGTTCGGGATCAACCGGCATGCGGTGTTGAGGGCGGCCAGTTCGCTGCGGGCGTCGATAACAGCCTTGAGCACCTTTGCGGTCTCAAGCGTGTGCTGTGGTGGCAGCGGCGGCAGATCGTTGTACGGCTTCGCAGGGTCGAACGCCGCTGTGTTTCCGGTCATGTCGAAAGAATAAACATGTCCGCGCGACGTGTCGATTTTTTGTTGCAAAATCGACATGACGCACCCCGCGCGCGGTAGCGACAACCACAGCCCAAAAGGCGATATCGTCTTTTGCACCAATCACCGAGCTGCGACCTGGGGTTTTGCAGAGGCACCCCCTGCAAAAGGCGATATCGTCTTTTAGGCAGTCGCGTCTACACTTGCCCGGTTACCTACAGAAAGGGCACCCACGTGGATCTCATCCGCTTAACCGCGAGGTTTGGCAAACGATACGCGCCGACGATCGCGCTGGTGATCGTGCTGCAGCTGGTCACGACGCTGGCAACGCTGTACTTGCCGGATTTGAACGCGGACATCATCAATAACGGTGTCGCGCAGGCTGACGTGCCGTATATCTGGCGGGTTGGCCGCACGATGCTGGTGGTGGCGCTGGTGCAGGTCGTGGCGGCTATCGGGGCGACGTGGTTCGCATCCAAGGCCGCGATGAAAACGGGCCGCGACATCCGCGCGGCGGTGTACGAGCGCGTAACGGGCTTTGACCACGAGGACATGTCGCACTTCGGCACCGCCACCTTGGTCACGCGAGGCACGAACGACGTGCAGCAGGTGCAGATGACGTTCCTGCTGTTCATGAACTTCATGGTGGCGGCGCCGATCATGGCTATCGGCGGCATCATTATGGCGTTGCGGCAAGATGCGGGTATGTCGTGGCTGGTGGTCACGGCGGTGTTGGTGCTCACCGTGGTTGTCGGTATCACTGCGGCCCTGTTGATGCCGATGTTCCGCAAAATGCAGTCGAAGCTGGACAACATCAACGGTCTGCTGCGCGAACAGATCGCCGGCATCCGTGTGGTGCGTGCGTTCGGCCGCGAGGAGTTCGAGGCGCAGCGTTTCACGGAGGCGAACGAGGACATCTCCAGGCTGAGCCTGAACATCGGCCGGGTGTTTGTGACGATGTTCCCGGCGATCATGCTGATCCTGAACCTGGCCACGGCGGCGGTGTTGTGGTTCGGCGGGCATCGTGTCGACGACGGCCTGGTCGAAGTCGGTTCGCTTACCGCGTTTATGCAGTACCTGATGCAGATTCTCATGGCGGTGATGATGGGTGTATTCATGCTCATGATGCTGCCGCGCGCGATCGTGTGCGCCACCCGCATCGAAGAGGTGCTCCGGCATGAGGTGAAGGCGCCGGCGACGGTGGGGTCGTCGATAAGCAGTGGCGTCGTGCGCTTCGAGGATGTGTCGTACACCTACCCCGGCGCGGAAAAGCCGGTGCTGGAGGAGATTTCGTTTGAGGCGCGTCCGGGCACGACCACGGCAATCATCGGCGCGACCGGCAGCGGCAAAACCACGCTGGTGGGGCTGCTGCCGCGGTTGTATTCGCCCACGTCAGGGCGTGTGCTTATCGACGACACCCCGGTGACCACCATCCCCCGCCCCGATCTCGTGCGGGCGGTGGCGATGGTGCCGCAGAAACCGTGGCTGTTCTCGGGAACCGTGGCGTCGAACCTGCGCATGGGCAACCCTGAGGCGACCGATGAGGAGCTGTGGGCGGCGCTGCGGACCGCGCAGGCGTCGTTCGTGGAAGATCTGGACATGCCGATCTCCCAGGGAGGCACGAACGTTTCCGGTGGTCAGCGCCAGCGTCTGTGCATTGCGCGGATGCTGGTGGCGGATCCGAAGGTGTATGTGTTCGACGACTCGTTTAGCGCGCTGGATGCCACCACCGAGGCAAACCTGAACGCCGCGATGCGCGAGACGGTACAGGACCGGACGGTGATTGTGGTGGCGCAGAAGGTGGCGTCGATACGCAATGCGGATCAGATCCTGGTCATGGAGGCCGGGCGCATCGTCGCCCGCGGCACGCATGAAGAACTGCTGGCGCAGTCCGAGACCTACCGTCAGATCGAACGCAGCCAGGCGGAGGTGGACGCATGAGTGAGCACATGACCGAGTTGTCTGACGAGCAACTCGCCGAATACGAAGAGAAGATGGCCGGCGACGACTATTCCGGCAAGGCGCCGCGCAAGGCGAAGAACTTCTGGCCGTCCGCGAAACGCCTCCTTGGGCTGCTCGCCCCCTACAAGGCGGCGCTGACGGCGGTGTTTGTCATGAACGCCCTGTCCGTCGTGCTTGCCGTCTACGCCCCGCGTGTGATGGGTCGTGCCATGGACGTGATCTTCTCCGGCGTGGTGTCCAAGCAACTCCCGCCCGGCACCACCAAAGAACAAGCCGTCGAAGCGATGCGGGCGGCCGGCCAGGATCGGTTCGCGGACATGGCCGGCGCGATGGAACTGACCCCGGGCAGCGGCATCGACTTTGACCGTCTCCGCGACCTGATCGTGCTGGTCCTGGCGCTGTACTTGGCCTCTGCGGTGCTGATGTGGGCGCAGGGCGCGATCCTGAACAAACTATCCATCCGGGCGGTGTTCAGCCTGCGCGAACGGGTTGAAGCGAAGATCAACCGCCTGCCGTTGTCCTACTTTGATACCCGTCAGCGTGGCGACGTCATGTCGCGCACCACCAACGACGTAGACAACGTCCAGCAAGCCCTGCAGCAGTCGTTGTCCTCGCTGTTCAACGCGATGCTGAGCGTGGTGGGCATCCTGGTGATGATGTTCGCCATCTCCTGGCAACTGGCACTGGTCGCCCTGCTGGCGATCCCGCTGACCGGCCTGGCCATGGCGGTTGTAGGTACGCGCTCGCAGCAGCAGTTCACCACCCAGTGGAGGGCCACCGGCGACGTCAACGGACACGTGGAGGAATCCTTCTCCGGCCACGACGTGGCGGTCATCTTCGGCCGCACCGACCAACTGCGCGAACAGTTCGACGAACGCAACGAGGAACTCGCAGGTGCTGCCCAGAAGGCGCAGTTTTTGGCCAACTCGATGCACCCGATCATGCAGTTCGTCTCGTACCTGTCGTACGTGGCCATCGCGGTGCTCGGTGGTGTGAAGGTCGCCTCCGGCAGGCTCACGCTTGGCGATGCCACCGCGTTCATCCAGTACTCCCGCCAGTTCAACCAGCCGCTCGGCGAAATCGCCGGCATGATGCAGATGCTGCAATCCGGCGTCGCGTCCGCTGAGCGCGTCTTCGAACTGCTTGACGCGGAGGAGGAACCCGAAGACCAGGCCCCGGACCGCAAGGGCAAGCGCGTCGAAGGCCTGGTGGAGTTCGACGACGTCTCCTTTGGTTACGGGACGGATCGCAGCGACGCTCCCCCGCTCATCGAGCACCTGAACCTCCGCGTCGAGCCGGGCCAGACCGCCGCGATCGTCGGACCGACCGGCGCCGGCAAGACCACGCTGGTGAACCTGATCATGCGGTTCTACGACGTCGACGCGGGTGCGATCACCATCGACGGCACCGACATCCGCGACATGCCACGCGCCGAGCTGCGCAGCCAGATCGGCATGGTGCTGCAAGACGCCGTGCTGTTCAAGGGCACGATCATGGAAAACATCCGCTACGGCCGCCTCGACGCCACCGACGAGGAGGTCATCGCCGCTGCGAAGGCCACCTACGTGGACCGTTTCGTGCGCGCACTGCCAGAGGGGTACGCCACCATCGTCGACCAAGACGGCGGCTCCATCTCCGCAGGTGAGCGCCAACTGATCACCATCGCGCGCGCGTTCCTCTCCCAGCCCGCACTGCTGATTCTCGACGAAGCCACCTCCTCAGTGGACACCCGCACCGAGGTGCTGGTCCAGCAGGCGATGAACGCGCTGCGCTCCAACCGCACCTCGTTCGTCATCGCACACCGCTTGTCGACGATCCGCGGCGCCGACACCATCCTCGTCATGGAAAAGGGCGCCATTGTGGAGCAGGGCAGTCACGCTGAGCTCGTCGCAAAGCAAGGCGCGTATTGGAAACTGCACCAATCGCAATTCGGAGAGGACTAGGAAAGTTCTCCCAGCGTTCACCCAGACGTCACCTGGATTGAACCCCGCCCGTATACGGTCACTCGGGTGATCATGAACAGCAACGCAACGGGCGGGGGCATCGCGCTTAAGGAAGCAGCACCGGAAAACCCGGAGAACACCGCCACCCGGAAGGATGACGCTCCCAAGGATCCACTGGGCTTTTTGCCTCTCGACGGCGCCGCCAAGCAGGCCGCGAACTGGATCGCCGTAGCGCTCGGTGTTTGGCTGCTGCTCAACGGCGTGGGCATGATCGGCGACGGCTTCAAAATGGTTGCCGGCGACCAGGCCAAGGAACTGTTCTCGTTTGCCGAGAACCCGTTCGTCGGCCTTGCCATTGGTGTGGTGGCCACGGCGATTATTCAGTCGTCGTCGACCACTACCTCGATCGTGGTCGGCATGATCGCCGGCGGCCTGCCGCTGAGCATTGCGGTACCGATGCTCTTCGGCGCCAACATGGGTACCTCGGTGACCTCCACCCTGGTCGCGCTCGGCCTGGCGGGTAACAAGACCCAGTTCAAAAACGGTTTCTCCATGGCGACCGTGCACGACTTCTTCAACCTCATCGCCATCTTGATCTTCTTCCCGCTGGAGATCTTCACCGGGTTCCTGTCGCGCACCGCGTCGGCGATCGCGCCGTCGCTGAGTGGCCAGGGCGAAGGTGTCGTCGCCGGCGCCTTCGAGGCCATCGGCGACGGGCTGGACACCATCACCGAACCGCTCGTCGGCCTGGCCGGCAACCTGGTTGAACCGCTTGGGGATATGTGGGGCGGCATCGTCCTGTCCATCGTCGGCATCGCGCTGATTCTGTGGTCCATCCAGTTCATCGGCAACCTGCTCAACGCCCTGCTGGTGGGCAAGGCCCAAGAGATCCTCTACGCCGCGCTGGGCAAAAACTCGTTTGTTGGTCTGCTCTCCGGCGCCGTGATCACCACCCTGGTGCAGTCCTCCTCCACCACCACCGCGCTGACGGTGCCGCTGGCGGCCTCCGGCAAGTTCGAGGTCCGCACGCTGTTCCCGTTCGTGGTCGGCGCGAACATCGGCACCACCGTCACCGGCCTGATCGCCGCGTTCGCTGTCTCCGGCGCGGACGCCGAAGCCGCCATGGCAGGCGCGCTGGTGCACACCCTATTCAACGTGTGCGCCGCAGCCGTCATCCTTGGCGTCCCGTTCATGAGCAAACTGCCGCCGGCCGGTTCTGACTGGCTCGCCGGCCTCGCCGTAAAGAACAAGCTCTACGTCTTCCTCTGGATCGGCGGAGTGTTCTTCGCCATCCCGATCCTCGCCGTTTTCATCTCCAACGCGCTCACCTAAGGAGCAGCCACATGACCGACGCGAACCAGACACCAGACCTGTCGCCAATGGCACAGGAACTCATCCAGAACGAAGCCCCCGACAACGCCCTTGTGGCCCTGCTCAACGAGCTCGAGGAAACCGCCGCTGAACTTCGCGACGAGCTCGCCGCCCGCCACGCCACCAACCAAGCACTACTTAACGACGACACCGACGCCGACACCGACCACCACGCGTGCTACAAGAAGGTCAACCCGAACGTCACTCCGGAGCAGGAAGAAGAGTTGGAGAACTTCCCCGAGTACTGGGCCAACGCGAAGGGCTCCTGGTCGAGCTTGTTCAAACTGCTTCGCGAGTTCCGCGTCGAGATGCGAAAGGGCCACAACGATGCCAACGATGCGTAAAACCCTCACCGCCGCGCTCGCGGCCGCGACGGCGCTGACGCTGGGCGCTTGCGCCGGTTCCGGCTCTGGCACTGGCTCCGGTGCCGGCGAGGCGTTCACCATCACGGGCTCGTCGACAGTCGAGCCCATCACGCGCTACATGCTCAACCGCTACAACTTCGACGCCGAGCTTGAGGCGGTCGGTTCGACCGACGGCTTTGACAAGTTCTGCGCCGGTGACGCCGACATCAATGACGCCTCCGTCGCCATTCCCGGCAGCGAATCCTCCGTGGACTACCAGGCACAATGCGCCGAGGCCGGCGTGGACTTCTTCGAGTTGCCGATTGGTCTGGACGCGATCACCATCGTCAAACACGCCGACAACGACTGGGCCGCCGACCTCACCGTCGAGCAACTCCACGACATCTGGTCGAAAGAATCCACCGTCACCACCTGGTCCGACATCGACCCATCCTGGCCGAACGAGAAAATCAACCTCTACGGGCGCCCCACCGGCTCCGGCACCCTCGGCGTGTTCGAGGACATGGTGCTTGGCGACGACACCATCCGCGACGACTACCAATCCACCGACGACATCCAAGAACTGTCCACGTGGGTCTCCGAAGACGTCAACGGCCTGAGCTTCATGGGCATCGGCAACTACCTAGCCACCGAGGGCACGGTGCGCAACAAGATCGACAACGTACTCGTCGACGGCATCGCCCCCACCGCCGACGAAGCCAAGAGCGGCAACTACCCCCTGTCGCGCCCGCTGTTCATCTACGTCAACGCGGAATCGGCGAAGAAGGACAACGTCGGCGAGTTTGTCACCACCTACCTCGACAACGCCGAAGCCGTCATGCCGCGCGTGTACTTCTACCAACTGCCCGAGGAGGTCTACGACGCCACAAAGCAGCGCTTCGCCGACGGCACCACAGGTATCGACGAACAGTGGCACGCATTGAACTAACATCGCGTCCATGAGCACCCCCTACGGCAACTTCCGCATCGGCGACCAAGAGCGCATGGACGCCATGGACATCCTCGGCCGCGCGCTCGGCGAAGGCCGGTTGGACATGGCCGAGTTTGACAACCGGTGCCAAGCCGTCGCCGAGGCCCAAACGCAGCAGGACCTGCAGCCGATCTTGGGGGATTTGCCGACGGGCCGGGGGCGTGGGGTCGTCGATAAGCAAGTGTCCGACGATGCGGTCCTGTACAGCCAAGCCGAAATCATGCAGGCACGCCGCTCCGGGCGCCGCACCCGCGCCGGCGTGTTCTGGCTCGGCACCATCGGCTCCATCGGCCTGGTGAGCATCTTCGGAGCCGCGGGATCACCTGCGCTGTCGGGCCTGTCGATACTGCTCATCCCCACCCTGTTCATCCTGCTCTACGTAATGAAGGTTGGGCCCGACTCCTGGTACACCCCCAGCCTGCGCCAACTCGAACAACAGCGCCGCCAAGAAATCAAACGCCGACAACTCGAAATCGAAGCCGCCCAGGTCCACCAGCAGGCCCTCATGCGCGCGCAACGCAAAGACCAAATCAACCAAATGACCAACGACGCGCTCAACATCGCGCAAGACACCGTCAATCGCTTCCGCCGGAAGTAGACCCGGCCTACAGTGGTAACCCATGAGCGAGCCACTGAAACCGCACCGCCACTTCGACCAGGCGGAAAAACTCAAGAACGTCTTCTACGACATCCGCGGCCCCGTCACCGCCACCGCCGAGCAGATGGAACGTGACGGGCACACCATTTTGAAACTCAACACCGGCAACCCCGCCGTGTTCGGTTTCGAAGCGCCCGACGTGATCATGCGCGACATGATCGCCAACCTGCCCACCTCCCAGGGCTACACCACCTCCAAAGGCATCACCTCCGCCCGCCGCGCAGTGGTCACCCGCTACGAAATGATCGAAGACTTCCCGCACTTCGACATCGACGACGTCTACCTCGGCAACGGCGTGTCCGAACTGATCAGCATGGTCACCCAAGCCCTGCTCAACGACGGCGACGAAATCCTCATCCCCGCCCCCGACTACCCGCTGTGGACCGCCGCCTCCACGCTCGCCGGCGGCAACGTCGTCCACTACCGTTGCGACGAAGAGGACAACTGGAACCCATCCCTGGAAGACATTCGCTCGAAGATCACCGACCGCACCAAGGCGATCGTGGTCATCAACCCCAACAACCCCACCGGCGCCGTCTACTCCCGCGAGATCCTAGAAGGCATCGCCGACATCGCCCGCGAGCACGAGCTCATGGTCCTTGCCGACGAAATCTACGACCGCGTACTTTACGACGACGCCAAGCACATCTCCATGGCCGAAGTCGCCCCCGACCTCCTCTGCATCACCTTCAACGGCCTGTCCAAGGCGTACCGTGTCTGCGGGTACCGCGCCGGATGGATGGTCGTAACCGGCCCGCGCCGCCGCGCCAAGGGATTCATCGAAGGGCTTGATCTGTTGTCGGGTACCCGCCTGTGCGCCAACGTGCCCGGCCAACACGCCATCCAGGTCGCGTTGGGAGGCCGCCAGTCCATCTACGAACTCACCGGCGCCGGCGGCCGCCTACGCAAACAGCGCGACATCGCCGTCCGGAAATTGCGAGAGATCCCCGGCATCTCCGTCGTCGAACCCAAGGGTGCGTTGTACTGCTTCCCCAAAATCGACGCCGAAATGTACAACATCCACGACGACGAACGCTTCATGCTCGACCTCCTCAAATCCGAGAAGATCCTCATGGTCCAAGGCACCGGCTTCAACTACCCCACCCCCGACCACTTCCGCGTGGTCACCCTGCCGTGGGCGTCCCAGTTGGAAAACGCCATCGAGCGACTGGGCAACTTCCTGGCGGGCTACCACCAGCACTAGGGGTTGTTGGCGGTTGGCGGTTGGGCGCCGCTTTCCGAAAATAGTTCCCGGCCGGGGAACTATTTGGGGGCTTCGACCCTTTCTCGCCGGCATTCCCCCAGGTCGGCACGCCGTTGAGACAAAATAGTTCCCGGTTTCGCGCTGATGCCGGGAACTATTTTGCACGCCCGCCGGCTACGGGCGTTAAGGCGCGTTTCCTGACACATTCCACAAAATCTGTCAGGGCCAATTTCTGACCAGGCGCGATGCCGGTCGCTGACACATTCCGCCGCAATCTGTCAGCCGCGAGGGGTTGTGAGTGGCCGACACCTACCCCGACTTACAGCAGCACAAACCCCTTGACCCCAAACGGACGCTGCCATAGTATCGACGAGGAATTGTCCCCGAAGGAAGGAGTAGGCCGTGCTCATGTTCCGTGTTTCCGCCTAACACGAAACAGAAAGTTGAATGAGCATGCCTATTTCCCTAAATAACGTCTCCCTCGAGTGGCCTAACGGAACCTCCTGCTTCTCGGACTTGAATGCCATATTTTCAAGTCACTTGACCGGCTTGATCGGCGATAACGGTTCCGGAAAAACGACTCTGATCAGGATCATTCTCGGCGAGCTACAACCGAGCACTGGTTCGGTCGAACGCCCGTCGAAAGTCGCTTACCTACCTCAGGATCTTGGACTGCAACCGGACACTACGGTTTCGGACGTCTTTGGGGTTACCGAAATCATCGAGGCAATCAACGCCGTCGAAGGTGGCCAGTTCAATCCCGAATTGTTCGAGCTCATTGGTGACCGGTGGGATGCTGCTGAAGAGACTCAGGCTGTGTTGTCAGCTCACGGCCTCCCGCTCAACTTGGACAGGCCGCTGTCTACCATGTCCGGTGGAGAGGCTGTTCGTGTTGCACTAGCTGCGCTCATGTCTGACAACCCCGATTTCATCGTGATGGACGAGCCAACAAACAACCTCGATTCGGAAGCAAAAGCCCAGCTGATCCATTCTCTTTCCAAATCCACTGTTCCTGCAATTGTGGTGAGCCACGATCGCGACTTGTTGGATTCCGTGGACGAAATTGCAGAACTTCACGACGGGAAGCTACGTCTTTTCCCCGGCAACTACTCCGCCTACCGCGAAACTCTGGCCAGCGAACAGGACGCAGCGATGCGGGAGGTGCGGGACAAGAAGGCGGTTCACAGTAGGCAGGTTCGGGAGCGTGAGGCGATGCAAACTCGCATTGCCCGGGACGCTCGTCGCGGAAAGAAGTTCGCGGCTAACAAACGCAAACCTGGCATGGCGATGGGGCTGGACAAGGATCGGTCGGAGAAGACTGCTGCTCGGCGTGGTGCGGCTCATGCCGAGTCTGTGGAGTCGTCTCTCGCTGCGTATCGTCACGCACAAGACAAGGTTCGCGACGATCAACATGTGTTCATTGAGCTTCCCGGTACGGCGCTTCCGAACGGAACCCGTGTTATGGAAATCCCAGGGCTCACTGTTGTGGGCCCCGAGCGTGTCCGGATCACTGGGCCGAACGGCAGCGGAAAGACGACCCTGCTCAACTCTGTTGCAGACGGTAGCGCGGGGTATGTGATTAGGAATGTGGGGTACCTCCGGCAACGCATTGTTCTTGACCCCAACCGGTCAGTTTTGGAATTGGTCTCGGAGGCCAACGCGTCTGCTGACCCGCAGTATATTCGGGACCAACTCGCGCAACTGTTGTTTCAGAATGAGACTGTGCACGCGCCTATTGGAACGCTTTCGGGTGGTGAGCGTTTCCGCGTTGAGTTTGCCCGCGTTCTTCTTTCGTCGCCTGCTCCGCAGCTATTGCTTCTCGACGAGCCCACCAACAACATCGATATCTCAACCGTGAACTGGCTTGTCTCCGCTCTTGAGAGTTATGCAGGTGCGGTTCTTCTCGTCAGCCACGACGAAGACTTCTGTGAGCGTATGAACCTTGACAGGGAAGTTTCCATCGATGATCTGACCTGATGGCCCCTGCAGCTCCCGCAAAATAGTTCCCGGCCGGGGAACTTTTTGGGCGTTTGCACCCCACCGCGGCGGTGTTTCCCCAGGTCGGCATCCCGGCGGGGTAAGAAAGTTCCCGGTTTCGCACTGAACCCGGGAACTATTTTGCACGCCCGCCTGCTACGGGCGTTGAGGCCCCGTCCCTGACAGATTCCACAAAATCTGTCAGGGTCGATTTTTGACCAGGCACGATGCCGGTCACTGACACATTCCGCCGTACTTTGTCAGCCGCGAGAGGTTGTTAACGGCCCCGCCAGCAGACAGCAGCCGAACTACATCGGACGGAAGGTATCCGGCGAGGCGGCCTTCCAGTCGGCGGTCCAGGATGACGGCGGGTCTTCGAGCAGCTGGCCCGGCCGCAGCCATTCGTAGATGGAGGCGTAGGAGCGGGACTCGGTCGGGGAGATGTTGCGGCGCAGCATCTCGGGGGTGAGATCCGCCGGGTCGGTGACTCCCATGGAGGCCATGAGGCGCACGGCGGTGTTGACGGTGGTCTTGTGGTAGTTGTACACCGCCTGGGACTTGTCCTTGACCACAACGGCGCGGTTGCGGCGCGGGTCTTGGGTGGCGACGCCAGTGGGGCATTCGCCGGTGTGGCAGCGTTGTGCCTGGATGCAGCCGACGGCCATCATCATGGCGCGGGCGGAGTTGGTGTAGTCGGCGCCTTGGATCATGCGCATGACGATGTCGGAGCCGCCGGCGACTTTGCCGGACGCGCCGAGTTTGATTTGGTCGCGCAGGCCGGTGCCGACGAGTGCGTTGTGCACGGTCATCAAGCCGTGGGTCAGTGGCATGCCCATGTGGTCTTCGAAGTCGATGGGGGCGGCACCGGTGCCGCCTTCGGATCCGTCGACGACGATGAAGTCGGGTGCGGTGCCGACCTCGCGGATGGCCTTGCAAATGGCAAGTACTTCTCGACGACTCGACACGCACAACTTGAACCCCGCCGGTTTACCGCCGGACAGTTCGCGCATCTTCGCGATGAATTCGATGAGTTCGACAGGGGTGCTGAACACGCGGTGGGCTGCGGGGCTGATGCAGTCCTTGCCCATGGGCACGTCGCGGATTTCGGAGACTTCTTTGGTGATCTTGTCGGCTGGCAGCACGCCACCGATGCCCGGCTTGGCGCCCTGGCTGACTTTCAGTTCGACCATCTTGACCTGGTCGTCGGCGGCGCGGTCGCGGAACTTAGCGGGGTCGAAGTCGCCGTCGTGGGTGCGGGCGCCGAAGTAGCCGGTACCCATTTGCCAGACGAGGTCGCCGCCGAATTCCTTGTGGTAAGGGGAGACGCCGCCTTCGCCGGTGTTGTGGGCGAAGCCGCCCATGGCCGCACCCTTGTTCAGTGCGCGCACGGCGTTTTTGGACAGGGAGCCGAAGCTCATGGAGGACACGTTCAGCATGGAGATGGAGTACGGCTGGGTGCAGTCCTTGCCGCCGATGAGGGTGCGGGGCGGTTCGGAGGGTTCGTCGACAGGCGCGAGCGTATGTACGAGGTGTTCGTGGTTGGTGGCGTAGACGTCCTGGACGGTGCCGAAGGACGTTTCGCTTTGCATGCCCTTTGCGCGTTCGTAAATTGCGTTGCGCTGATCGCGGTTGAAGGGGCGGCCGTCCCAGTCGCGCTCGATGAAGTATTGGCGCAGTTCGGGGCCGATATCGGTGAGCAGGGTGCGCATGTGCCCGAGTACGGGGTAGTTGCGCAGGACCGGGTTTTTGGTCTGAGTGAGGTCGTGGATGGCCACGCCGCCCAACGCCGCTGCGACGCTGCCGAGGGCGACCTTGGCAAAGTTTCCTGACTTGTCCTTAGGCATGCGCCCCATCATGCCTTAATAATCTGTAGTTGTTGACAGGCACGCGGTTTCGTCGACTAGAGGGTGCGTCCGAGCGCCCGCATTTCCCATCCGGCATTGCGCCATTGTTGCACGTCCAGGACGTTTCGGGCGTCGATAAGCAATTGCTTTTCGACGACCCCAGCAACCCACTCCGGATCCATCTCCCTAAACTGCCCCCATTCGGTAGCCAGGATGGTCAGCTCCGCGCCGCGCAGCGCCTCTTCGAGCGTGTCGGCGTAGTCCAGGGTGGGGAAGACCTTGCGGGCGTTGTCCATCGCCTGCGGGTCGAAGACGGTGACGTTCGCGCCGGCCAGGGAGAGTTGGCCCGCCACGGCGAGGGCTGGCGAGTCGCGCACGTCGTCCGAGTTCGGCTTAAACGCTGCACCCAGCACCGTGATGTTGCGGCCGATCAGGCTGCCGAGCTCCTCGCGCGCCATGTCGACCACGCGCTGGCGGCGTCGCATGTTGATCGCATCCACCTCGCGCAGGAAGGTCAGCGCCTGGTCCGCGCCAACCTCGCCGGCGCGCGCCATGAACGCACGGATGTCCTTCGGCAGGCAACCCCCGCCGAAGCCGAGGCCGGCGCCGAGGAATTTGCGGCCGATGCGGTCGTCGTAACCAATCGCGTCTGCGAGTTGGGTCACGTCCGCGCCGACGATCTCGCAGACCTCGCTCACCGCGTTGATAAACGAGATCTTCGTGGCCAAAAACGCGTTCGCCGACACCTTCACCAACTCCGCCGTCTGCAAGTCGGTGACGATAAACGGGGTGCCGTTGGCCAGCGGCGTCGCATACACCTCGCGGGCGATTTCCTCCGCGTGGGAGTTCTCGCTGCGGTGTCCTAATACGATCCGGTCGGGCTCGATGGTGTCCTTGACGGCGTATCCCTCGCGCAGGAACTCCGGGTTCCAGGCGATCTCCACGGTCGCGCCGTCCTGGGTGAGGTTATCGGCGCGTTCCTGCAGCGCGGCTGCCGTGCCTACCGGGACCGTCGACTTGCCCAGGATCACGTGGTGGCCGTGCAGTTTGGGCACGAGGTCGTCTATAACCGCCTCGACATAGCGCGTATCCGCCGCATACGACCCGCGCTGCTGCGGCGTGCCCACCCCGATGAAGTGCACGTTGGCGAAGTTGGCGGCCTCGTCGTATTTCGTCGTAAAGCTGAGGCGACCTGCGTCGATGTTGCGCTCCAGCACTTCGGGAAGGCCCGGCTCGTAGAACGGCACCGTGGAGTTCTTCAGCGCCTCGATCTTGTGCTCGTCCACGTCGACGCCAAGCACCTCGTGGCCCAACTCCGCCATGCACGCCGCGTGCGTCGCGCCAAGATAACCAGTGCCGATCACAGTCAGTCGCATGGTGGCCATTATGCCGTGGCGGTGTTGGCACTGCAGGGTGAGCGCGGTGGTGGGGTTGATCGTCTAGTTCCCTCGGCAGGCTGCTAGACGATTCACACCTTATTGCAAACCATCTTCAACATGACCTGGGGAAACGCAGACAAGGCGGGCGGATCGTCTAGCAGTTCGGACCGTCTAGCTAGACGATGCACCACCAGCCCTACTGAAAGTTCAGGTACGCCTTCGACGGGGTCGGGCCGCGCTGGCCCTGGTACTTCGAGCCGAGCGCACCCGAGCCGTACGGAGTGTCAGCCGGGGAGGTCATCTTGAACAGCGCGAGCTGGCCGACCTTCATGCCAGGCCACAGCGTGATCGGCAGGTTGGCCACGTTAGACAGTTCCAGCGTGATGTGTCCGGAAAAGCCAGGGTCGATGAAGCCCGCGGTGGAGTGGGTCAGCAGACCCAGGCGGCCCAGCGAGGACTTGCCCTCGAGGCGACCGGCCAGATCCGCGGGCAGCGTGAAGCATTCCAGCGTGGAGGCGAGGACGAACTCGCCGGGGTGAAGGACGAAGGCGTCGTCGTCGGAAACCTCGACGAGCGTTGTCAGGTCCGGCATCTCCTGCTTCGGATCAATGTGCGTGTACTTCGAGTTATTAAAGACTCGGAAGAACTTATCCAGGCGCACGTCAACCGAACTCGGTTGGACCATCGACGGATCGAAGGGGTCGATGCCGAGGTGGCCGGAGTCAATGGATTCGCGAATGTCGTGATCTGAAAGCAGCACGACACAGAGTGTACTTCCCCACCCCTTGCCCGGTTTTTGGAGCCGGTTCCTGCAGTGCTAAAGTCGTAAAAGCTGCCGGCGTAGTTTAGTGGTAGAACATCAGCTTCCCAAGCTGAGAGTGCGGGTTCGATTCCCGTCGCCGGCTCCAAGGCACTGGTTATTTTTGGGGGCGAAATGGATCAGCGGACGGTCAAATTAGACTCGACGGATCACGGCGAGTTTGTCATCTACCAGACCGAGGACGGATTAACGGAAGTCCATCTGCGAGTTGTCGACAAATCAGTATGGATGACTCAAAGTGAAGTCGCAGATCTCTTTGATATATCTCCGGCAAGCGTGAGCATTCACCTCAAGAATATCTACGCCGAAAACGAGCTGAGCAGGGATCGAACTATTAAAGAAATTCAAATAGTTCGATCTGAAGGAGATCGCGATGTTTCGCGAACACTCAAACATTACAATCTGGATGCGATTGTTGCTGTCGGCTACCGAGTTAAAGGACCAAGAGGAAATCAGTTCCGACGCTGGGCCAGTGAAATACTCCAGGAGTATTTGAGAAAAGGTTTCGTCCTCAACGACGAAAAGCTCAAAGACCCCCGCGGAACCGATTATTTCGACGAGCTACTCGCGCGAATCCGGGATATTCGATCCTCCGAAGCTCGCCTCTACCTCAAACTACGAGACATTGTCGCGCTTGCTACGGACTACAACAAAGATAGTCCCAAAACACGCGGGATTTTCAGCTGGATTCAGGACAAACTCCATTACGCAGTTACCGGTCAAACTGCTTCAGAAATCATTGCGACACGTTGCGACCCCGGAGCCGACAACCTGGGGTTATCCACTTTCAAGGGGAAAGTGGTACGGAAAGGTGATGTAACCACCGCAAAAAACTATCTAACAAATTCCGAGCTCACCACACTCAACCTGCTAGTTTCCCAGTTTTTGGAATATGCAGACCTCCAGACTCGTATGAGAAGCCCTATCTACATGAAGGATTGGTTGGAGAAGACCGATTCGTTTATTGAATTCAATGGCTTCGAGCCGTTGAAGGATCGCGGAAGAATCTCGCGCGAAGAGGCCAACAGACTAGCCAAAGAACGCTACGAGCTATTTAATGCTGGTCGGGAATCCGACAATCTAGCCGAAGCTGACGCAAAACTGGTCGAGACCATGAAGCAGATTGACCGCCGGATTCTTGCAGACCGAGCCCGTTTAACACCCCGCGTAACAGACATCCCGGACGAGGAGTCTTAAACCCCTCACGCTTCCGTCGTGCACGCCGTGACGGGCTTATCCGACAGCAGGATGGCGCGGTAGCCGCCACCATCAACCGTGTAGCGCAGGATCTTCCAGTCTGGGTTGTATTCCTGCGCGAGCGCGAGGTCTTCGGGGTTGTGGTTGTGGGCGGTGATGATGTCGTCGCCAAGTGGTGTGCTCACGCGGAATGTGAGCGTGGTGCCGTCGTGGGCGAGGATGTCGATGGGGAACCAGCCGTATTTTTGGTTCATGGCGCGCAGCACTGGGATGTAGTGCTGGTTGTGGCCGCGGGTACGTTGGTCGCATTCGCGGTACGTGCAGGTTCGGCGGGTGGCGGGGCGTTTGGGGAGCGGCACGGCGTCGTCGCCGACGCGTATGGCGGCGGCGCTTGGCGAGTAGTCGAATGTCGCGCCGGTGTTTGCGACGAATTCGTGGCCCTGCGCAGCGCTATCAAACTTTGCGACGACCACCTCACCCGTCTCATCAAGCGTAAACGCAAAGGTCAGCCCGTCCATGCTGCTGAGGGTGGCTGGGGTCCAGTCGGTGGGCATGCCAAAAGACATGGTGCTCCTTGAAATATCGCTCTTCCGGCGCGGCGGTTGCGCGTGCCGGCGGATCTTCCCTCGGGAGCACCGTGCGCGATGAGCGCGGTTGCTAATCGACGAGCCGAGGGGCCTTATCCGTCAGATTTCTTGATCCAAAACGACACAATATAGACCAAGCGGTCTAGTGTCAAGTGGTGCGGCACCCGCTCCCCTACCCGCAGCGGACGATGGGCTGCGGGTCGTAGACGGTGGTCTGGGTTTCACGGGAGAGTTCGTTGCCGGCGAGGTCGTAGATAATGCGGGTATCCGAGGTGGTGAACCCGGGTGCGCCGCCGGACGGCGAGCAGTTCGGGCCGGACACGTTGACCGGCTGCGGGCTGGTCTGGGCCCAGCGGCCGCCGTTGATGGACTGCACGTTGACCGTATTCACTCCCATGAGGCTGACGGTGAGTTGGCCGCCGCCGACGTTGGTGGCGATGCGCACCGGGTAGGGGCTGTCGTTGCGGAACTGCAGGTCGATGGCGCCTTCGTACACGGTGGCTTCGCGGCCGGCCGGATAGCGGGAGATGTAGTAGGAGTGCGGGGTGTGGGCGACGTCGGTCATGCCGGCGAAGTAGGCCGCGTTGTACAGGGTGGTGGCGAACTGGGAAATGCCGCCGCCGACGGCGGTGTCGGCACGCCCGTTGAGGATGATGCCGGATTCGACGTAGCCCTGGGCGGTGCCGCGGGGGCCGGTGTAGCCGTTGAGGGAGAACGTCTCCCCCGGGTTCACAATCGCGCCGTTGACCGTGTTGGCCACCAGGGCGATGTTGGTGCCCGAAGCACCCGAGTAGCCGCCGGTGGTAAACGAGCCGACCACTTCGTTGAAGGTGGCGTTGTTCGCTTCTTCGGTGGTGAAGTCCGCGGGCACCGGCTTGTAGTCGGCGTCCCAGGAACGCCCCTTGGAACCGAGGACGCGGTCGTTGAAGCCGGCGAGGGTTTTTTCCCAGTCCACAGCGGTGCCATCCACGGAGGGTTCGACGCCGCCGCCGGTGAGCACGCGGGCGTTTTGCATCTCCACTTCGGTCTCGGCGAGCTGCTCGGCCAGGATGGCCTGCGCTGCCTCGACGTTCACCTTCGGGGCGATCTTGCCGTCGACGTTGGGGAAGCTGACCACCTCGCCAAGCCGCTCCTGCAGGATGGCTGCCTTGTGGTTGTCGGTGCCGGTGACGGTCAGCGGGCCGCCCAAAGCGGCTTTGACAGGTCCGTCCATGGCTGCGCTGATGGCGGTGTCGTCGATGGCGGGCGGCACGGAGGTCGGATCCACATCGATGCCGTCCGGGTTGAGCCAGCCGGTGGTGGTCTCCTCGCGCAGCAGGTCGCGCTCCACCTTCTGGCCGTTGATCGGCTTGGTGGTCTCGGCCTTGCCGGCTTCGACGCGGATGGTGCCGTCGGTGGGGTCGAAGTGCAGTTCGTCGCTGATGCGGTCGAGGGTGCGGTTCAGGGCGGTGTCGTCGATAAGCGGAACCGCGTCGACCTCGTGGGTGGTGAACAGGCCGCGCAGGCGCGTAATCGGGTTGGCGGTTTCGATGCCGGCGGCGTCCACGGTGGCCTGGTAGTCGATGTCCAGGCCGGACTTCGCGGGCACGAACGTGGACGTCTTGTCGCCGGCGCGGACCTCGACGGTTGTGTCAGCAGCGCTGCCGAGTTCACCCTCGAGCTTCGCGCGAGCCTCGTCCGGCTTCATCGCACCGATGTTCACGCCGCCGACGGTGGTGCCGCGCGGGACGTTGCCGCGGTGCATCGCCAGATCCGCCAGGTACACAGCAAGCGCGATGGCGAGGATGCCGAGCAGCACACCGAGCGCGATCTTGCCGCCGCGTCCCTTGCCACTCGCCTTGTGCGAGGTTGCCTTCACCGTAGTCACCCAAACAAGGGTAATGCAGATGTTTGAAAAAGCGGGTTAGAGGTTGTCGTCGATAAGCAATTGCTGCACGCGGGTGGCGGCCTCATTGATGCGCTCTTCCGCGATGTAGCCGTTGTGCACGCACCACACGACATGGTCGATGATGGCAGGCAAATCCTTACCGGTAGACCACAGCGCCTGGTCAGCGCCGGATGCGATGGCGCGGGCAACGGCGTCGCGGGTGGGCGCGTAGTCGAGGATGCCACGCATGCCGGATAAGTCATCGGTGACCACCACCCCGTTGAACGGCACGCCACCCGGGTAGTCGCCCTCGCGCAGCACGCGGTAGGCCTCGGGGTTCATGGAGCTGGGCACGCCGTCGGGGCCAAGGCCCGGCACGATCATGTGGCCCATCATGACGCTGCCACGCGGGAATTGCTTCAGCAGCGGACCGTAGGGGCGCATGTCCAGCTCGCGCATCTGGTCCACCGGCGGGGTGACGGCAAGTTGGTGGTGCGTATCGCCAGAGGCGCGGCCGTGGCCAGGGAAATGTTTGAAGGTGGGGGTGACGTGGGCGTCGGTGAGCCCCTGGGAGAACAGCGTGGCCACCCGCACGACTTCGGCCGGGTCGCCGTGGAAGGCGCGGTCGCCGACGATGTCCAGGTCGGTCACGTCGAGGTCCAACAGTGGCGCGTAGTCCACGTTGATGCCGTGCGCTCGCAGGGAGCGGCCAATGTCCCAACCGGTGCCGCGGATGACTTCCGGCGGGGTGCCGGCCAGTGCGCGCGGCGGCATGAACTCGCCGAGCACGTTGGTGTGGCGCTGCACCCGGCCGCCCTCGAAATCGATGGCGACGACAAACGGCCTGTCGTACTGTTCCCGCAGCGCATTGATGTTGCGGCCCGACTCGGTGAGCAGCCGCGGGTCCGCCCAACTCGGGATGATCAGCCCGCCGGCGCCCTGGTCGAGCGCAAATCGCGCCTGTTCGTAGTTGGTCACGCCGACCACCATCAGCGACGCCACCCGTGCCCGCAGGTCCTCGGGCACGCGTTGTTGCGCGGGGCTTAACAGCGCAGGAGCTTCTTGCTTATCGACGACCCCACCCTCCGACGCCGTCGACGGCTCCGTCACCGCTTCTGGGGTCGGGGTGGCTTCCTCCGCGGGCTCGGGGGCGCTACACGCGGCAAGCGCAACGCACGCCGCGAGCGCAACGGCGCGCGTGGCGTGCGCGGCGCGTGCGGCGAAGGCTCGATTCCGCATGTGACTGACCCCTTTGTGGCCCCTTTGTGGCGTGTAAAAACGCCCCTACTCTACTCGCTGCTGGTAGCCTTTTCCGACATGTCCCATACCGTTGACCTCCCCGAGCCGCTGAAGCGCCACGCCGCGTCCCCTGTCGTGGCGAGCGCCGTCGTTGGCATTGTGCTCGGTGTGGTTGGTGTGCTGGGTATCGCGGCGGCGTCGGGCCAGTCGACGGTGCCGGATAATACGGCTGTTTCCGCTGATGATGCGGTGCTTGGCGGGCCGGAGTACGGCTCGCGGAAGTAGGGCTGGGTGGGGTCGTCGAGAAGCGCCCATGCTCTTGGGTGGCTGGTCCTGACCCTGCTTGCGCTGGCGCAGCCGCCAGGGCAGGTGGCGGCCGACACCAAGTTTGATCTCGTTGCCAACCCGGCGCGGTTTTTGGCGCGGGCGACGCACGCGTACACGGATGAGTTTCCGCTGGGGCAGGTGCAGAACCAGGCGTACGGGTATCTGTTTCCGCAGGGCGCGTTTTTCTGGTTGTTTGGGTGGTTGCCGGATTGGTTGACGCAGCGTGCGTGGTGGGCGTTGCTGCTGGGTGTGGCGTATTCCGGCACGTTGGTGCTGGCGCGGCGCATCGGGATCACGGGTACGTGGCCGCCGGTGTGTGCGGCGTTGCTGTACGCGCTGAGCCCAAGGATTTTGACCACGCTGACGGCGATTTCTTCGGAGGCCTGGCCGGTGGCGCTGGTGCCGTGGACGTTGGTGCCGCTGGTGCAGCGTCGTCCCCAGGTGGCGCCGGCTGTGGTGGCGGTGGCGTGCATGGGTGCGGTCAACGCGACGGCGACCATCGCGGCGTGCCTGCCGGCGTTTGTGCTGCTGGTGGCGCTGCGCCGCTTCCGTGAGGCCGCCCGGTTCACGCTGGGTGCGGTGTTGGTGTCGGCGTGGTGGATCGGCCCGCTGTTGGTCCTGGGCATGTATTCCCCGCCGTTTACGGACTTCATCGAGTCCGCCCGTGTGACCACCGCGTGGCTCAACCCGGTGGAGATCCTGCGCGGCACCACCAGCTGGACCCCGTTCGTGGACACGGAGCGCACCGCCGGCCACCTGTTGGTTGCGGAGCCGGTGTTCATCATCGCCACCTGCCTCATCGCCGCGTTCGGCCTGGCCGGCCTGGCGCGGCGCGACATGCCGTGGCGCTTCCCGCTGCTTGCGGTGTTTGTGGTGGGGTTTGTGGTGTTGGGGTCGTCGCCAATGTTTGCATCGCTTTACGACGACACCCTCGCCCCACTGCGCAACCTCCACAAGTTCGACCCGCTGGTCCGGCTTCCGTTGGTGCTCGGGGTGGGGTTTGTGGCTTCGCACGTGCGTCGCCCGCAAGCGATTGGGGTGGCGTTGGCGGCTGCGGTGGCGCTCGCGCCCGCCTGGTCGTTGCGCCTGCTGCCGGAGGGCACCTGGTCGGAGGTCTCCGAGGACTGGGTGGCGGCAGGCGAGTGGTTGGAGGAGCACGCCGCAGGCACGCGCACATTGGTGGTGCCTGCCTCCTCCTTTGCGCGCCAGCATTGGGGGTGGACGCGCGACGAGCCGATCCAGGCCCTGACCAGCACGCGCTTTGCCTTCCGCGATGCGGTGCCGTTGGTGGATCCGGAGGCGATTCGTGGGCTGGACGGGCAGGTGGCGGTCGCAGATCAGCAGGCGCTGCGCTCTATCGGCGTGGGCGCGGTGGTGGTGCGCCGCGACCTCGAGCGCCAGCCCGTCACGCCGAACCTGGGCGAGCCGGACGCGAGCTTCGGGGAGGTGGATATCTTCCTGCTGGACCCGGATGCGGACATCATGGACACCGACCGTGCGCCGATTGCCGTCGACGGCGGCGGCGAGGTGCTCGCGCTGCTGTGGCGCGAACTCGGCTACTTCCCGGCGCGCCTGACCGGCGAGAACCCGGACATCGTCACCGATACCCCGGCGCTGGCGGTGCGCAACTACGGCACCATCCACGGGCAATCGGGCCACCTTGCCGACGAATCCGAGGACACCACCGTGCGCAACCGCGTGAAGGACTACCCGTCCGCCGGCACGCGTGTTGGGGTGGTGGCGGATGGGCAGGTGCGGGTGTCGTCGTCACGCGCGGACGCCGGTGCTTTCGGTGGCCCGGACCCTGCGAAGTCGATCACCGCCGCCTTCGATGGCCTGGACGAGACCGCCTGGTGGCCCGCGCCGGGCGACCGCAACGCGTGGATCGAATTCGAGCCGCGGCAGGACACTGTCACGGTCACCACCACCGCGAACACCACCGTGCGGCTGTGCAACGGCAACCGCGAATGCCGCAACGTCACCCTGGTCAAGGACCAGCCGCGCACCATCACGCGCGGGGATGCCACCCGCCTGGAACTGACCGAACCGGTGGGTATTCGCGAACTCGACGTCGGTATCAGCCGCATCGTGGAGGTCCCCGGCACCGCCGACCGCTACTTCTTCCAGCGCCGCTTCCCCGACACCGACGTGATCCAGCGCCGCTTCACCACCGCAGTGGACAGCGAGTGGGTGCTCTCTCAACCTGCGACGATCGACGGTGAGCGCCACGCCGGCCGCGTGTTCCTCGAGGCCGGCACGCACGAGATTGTCACCCGTGCCGAAACCGTCATGCTCTCGCGCGCGCCGCTGCCCAACCACACCGGCGAGCGCATGATCCTGACCACCCGCGCGTTCAACGAAGGCCTGCGCGCCACCCTCGGCGGCGTCCCGCTCGAGCCCATGCGTATCGACGCGGGCGCCCAAGCCTTCCGCGTCCCCTCCGACGCCGCCGACGTGTCCACCGCCGAGTTCGACATGTTCTTCACCGGCGACGGCGCCTACCGGTACTCGCTCGTCGCCGGCACCCTGCTCAGCCTGCTGGTCACCGCCCGGTGCCTGTGGGTGCCGTGGCGCCGCTTCGAACGCTTCACGCCCCCGCCCGGCGCGAACTGGCTGCCGGGTGTGGCCGTCATCGCCGTGGCACCCCTGCCCGGCGCGGCCGCCGTGGCGCTTGCGTGGCTGGTGCGCCGCTTCACCGTGATCCCGATGCCGCACCTGGCCGCCGCCACCATGACCGTGTGCGGCCTCGTGCTTGCACGTGCGCCATGGCCGGCGGCGAACTACGCCGGCTCGTCGACCTTCCTCGTTCTCGCCGCCTGCTTCGCCGTGGCCTGCCTGACCAGCCGCGCGCCGGGTACCTCCACCGATTCGTAAGAGATGTAGGCGACGGCGGTGCTCAGCAGGGTGGTCGCGGCAAAAATCAGCAGAAAGTGCCCCGAAAACATGGGCACGCCGAGCATGGGGAACACGAAGTACAGCACCGCCATGTGCCACAAAAACACCGAGTAGGACCAGTGGCCGAGTGTGCGCATACTTTTCGACGACAGCACCGTCCCCTCAAACCTCTGCCCCAGCGCAAAGGGCGCCACGAGCAGGGCGGCGAACACCGCGCCGAGGACTATCCGCACGTTGAACTCCAGCGGGCTCGGGTGCTCCAGGCCGCGCGGGCCGATCACGCCCGCCACCCACGCCACCGGCAGCGCCAGCACCACGAACGGCCAGCGCGGTCCCGCGTAGCGCACCCCGGCGCGCTCCAATTCGGCGAGCACCAACCCGACCGCAAACCACAGCGCATACGACGGCGGCCAGATCTGCAGGTTCAGCACCGCCGGGTCCGCAATGCCCGAGACCGCCCACGGCCACACGAACCCGAGTGCCACCGCGACCGCCAGCGCCACGTACCGGCCCCGCGCGCTCAGCCGCAGGTACAGCGGCAACACGAGGTAGAAGGCGACTTCGATGCATAGGGACCACATTTGGGTGAGGCCGTCGATAAGCGCGTGCGGCACGTAGACCTGCACCAACAGCACATTCGCCACCACCTGCGTTGCGCTGACCCCCGCGAGCGGCGGCAGCGCAAGCAGCACCACCGCCACGCACACCACGTACGCCGGCACCAGCCTTGCTACTCGTCGCGAGTAGTAGCCCGGCCGCATCCCACCGCGCGCCAGCAAAAACGCCGACAGCGCAAAGAACACCGCCACGAAGTAGTCGAAGCGCTCCAACACCGCCGAGCCGGTCCCCGTCTGAAACGCAACGTGCGTGGCCACAATGCCGTACGCGGCCACGGCGCGCAGGCCGTCGAGCTCGGGCAACACAGCGGGTCTTGGATTCACGATGGGGCAAAGTCTAGTCGCCCGGTAGGGTTAGGCGGGTGAACCTGCGTCGTCGATTAGCCATCTGCCTGGGCATCATTGTCGTCTGCGCCGCGCTGAACATCGCCTCCCCCATCGTGATTGCACAGCAGCGCACCCTGCAGCCCGGCGAGTACACCATGCTTTTCGACGACACCCGCTCCCGCACCGTCACCCTGACCAAACAGCCCAAATCCATGCTGGCTGAGGTAACCGTCGACGGCGATGTCGTAGACAGTTTTCTCATCGACCCCTCCACCGCCTTCCCCGCCAAAGGCCGCGCCGGGCTCGGCCCGCTGCTGCCCTACCAGCCGGAACGGCGCACCTACCCACTGTTCGACACCACCTCCGGCCAAGACGTCCCCATGGATTACTTAGGTCCCGGCAACGTGCGCGGCATGCAGACCTATAAGTACACCGCTGCCCTGTCCAACGATTGCGTGCGCACCGTCGACGCGGAACGCCGCACCGGCCGCATCCTCGACGAGATCTGGGACTGCCCGCCCGAGCAGTGGGTGCTTGCGGAGGAGACCAAGGCAGCAGCTGTCGACGCCGCGCGCCGCGACGTGGCCTGGCTGCGTGGCCTGCAAGTCATGGCGGTGCTCACCCGCTTCATCGCGGCCGCGGCGTTCATTGCTGGCCTGGTGGCCTATGCGCGCCGCCGCTAAAAGGTGGTGGGCGCCGGTCTATGGCGCCCTGCTGGTTCTGGCGCTGACCTGGCCGTTTCTTGTCCCCGGTGAAGCGTTCGCGCTGCGGGACATGCTGGTCTTCGACGCGATGGAACTCACCCGCGCCTCGTTGGGGTGGGGTGACCTGCCTGCCCGCAACGTCCCCCAAGACGCGTTGCTGGGCATCCTGCCCTATCCGGTGGTGTTCCTGCGCGTGGTTATGGTTTCCACGGCCGCGGCCGCCGCGTGGGCGGGGTGGAAACTCGGCCGCACTCCACTTGGCCAAGCGGCGGCGATGACGGTGGCGGTATGGAACCCGTTCGTCGTGGAACGGCTGCTGCAGGGCCAGTGGTCGCTCGCCGCCGCGGCCTGGCTGCTGCCGCTGGTGGCGTTGGGCGTGCACCCGCTGTCGGGGCTTGCGCACTGGTTGGCGTCGCTGACACCCACCGGTGCGATCGCCGCCGCGTGCGTGGCCCGCAGCCCCCTGACCACCGTGCTGACCTGCGCCCCCTGGGTGGTCGCGGGCATCTTCGCCGGGGCAGGTGGCACCTCATCAGCCATCTCCGCGGAGGTGTTCGCCCCGCGCGCCGAAGGGCACACTGGCACCCTCGGCGCGATGCTGGGCCTTGGCGGGATCTGGAACGCCCACGCCGTGCCCGCCTCCCGCGAGGCCGGCTTCGCCCTGTTCGGCATCGCGCTGTTCGTGCTGCTTGCGCTGGCGTGGCGCAAGGTCCCCCGCCGCCTACTCGTGCTCGCCGGGGTCGGCTTCTGCATCGCGCTGTTGTCCTGGGCGGGCCTGCTGGGGCCGGTGGTCGCGCACGTCCCCGGGGCCGGCCTGCTTCGCGACGGCCAAAAGTGGCTCATCCTCACCATCCCCGCCCTGGTCACCGCCGCCGGCGCATTAAGCGCCCGCCGCGCGCTCGCCGCCGCCACCTTCGCGCTCCTGCAGGTCCCCGACGCGCCCGTCGCCGTCGCCGCACTCACCCCCACCACCGTCGAGATCCCCGCCATCAACCACCACGGCCGCGACGTCCTCTTTGAATCCCGCCCGACGCTCACGCTTATCGACGACCACCCCACCGTCGACCCCGCCCCCAAAGCCATGAACGTGGTCGAATCCGGCGCGCTTACCGTCGACGGCGTCGTCGTAGACCCTCCGTCACCGCGCTGGATCGCGGCCCAAGCGGCCATCGACGACACCGATGCGCTGCACGAGATGGGTATCGGGGTGGTTGTGCGTTCGGATGGGCGGGTCGTCGATACGCAAGCGCCCGCGAACCCGCTGCCACCTGCGGGGATCGCACTGTTCGCGCTGTGGCTCGCGGTGCCAGCAACGCTGCGCCGCAACCGATAGTTGGAACCTCCCATGATTGAAAGCTTGCATGAATTGTGTTGTGCGGTTAAAGTGAACTCCAGATGAACAAAAGGTTACGCACCGCAGAATCAAGGAGGTATAGCCGTGGCCAACAACAACATCGATTTCAGCATCATCCGCGAGCGCGCCCTGCGTAACATCCGCGAGGACCTGCTCGCCGAGTTCGCCGGACAGTACGACGCACTCGAGATCAACGACGCCTTCGACGCCGTCGTCCGCGCACACAAGCGCACCGCAACCGTCGAAGACTTCATCCCCGTCCTCGTCGAAGCAGAAATGCGCGACCGACTCCGCGACGGCGAACTCTTCCCACAGGCCGCCGCATAACTCACAGCAAACCCCAACGCCCAACCCCTTTGCAGCGGTTGGGCATTTTGCTATGTTCGACACTTAACACTGTCGGTAGCGAAAGCACACCGGCACCCAGCGAACGTCAACCCCACGCGCCCGGGGAAAAGGGAGCACACACCGGCGCCTTGTGGCCGTATCAAGGCTGAAGCGGTTCGATTCCGCTCACACGCACAACGCATGCGGCCTGCACGACGCACACGGGCACAACCCCCACCACAGGGTTGCACCGAGCACGATTTACTACCGCGACGTTGGGGGTGACCCGGACACTTTCGTGAGGGTTGGGAACGGGGACAGAACTTTCAAGGAGGCACACATGCTGCTCGCAGAAGCACTCGCACGCCGCGCCGAGGCGCAGGACCGCCTAAACAAGCTGCAGGAACGTCTGATGCAGGGCGCGCTGATGCAGGAGGGTGACACCCCCGTCGAGGACCCGGCCGAACTGCTCAAGGAAGCCGCCGAGCTGCTCCAAGAGATTGAGACGCTAGTGCGCCGCATCAACCACACCAACGCGCAGACCGCCTTCGAAGGCGCCACGCTTACCGACGCCATCGCACGCCGCGACGCCCTCCTGCGCTCCCGCCGCCTCTACGCCGCGGTTGCCGACGCCGGCACCATGACCAACGCCCGCTACTCCCGCTCCGAGGTGCGCTTCGTGCCCACCATCGACGTGAAATCGCTCCGCGACATGGCCGACAACGCCTCCAAGGCCTACCGCGAACTGGACACCAAGATCCAGCAACTCAACTGGACGACGCAGCTCATCGAGGGGTAACGAGCTCCGCGAGCACCGCCGCGAACCTGCGGCCGGTCTCCTCCCACGAAAAGCGCTGCGCCCAACGCTTGGCATTCTCGGCCATGCTGGCGCGGCGCTCAAGTGTTTCGCGGGTGGCCTCGGCGAAGTCCTCCCCATCCCGGACGAGGCGGCCAGTTTCGCCGTCGCGGATCGAATCCGCCACCCCGCCCGCCGACGCGTACGCCACCGTGGGCACCCCATGCTGCGCTGCCTCAATCACTGCAATACCCCAGCCTTCCTTCCGCGACGGCAACAGGTGCACATCCGCGCGTTCCAGCAGCGCGTGCTTGTACGGCTCAGACACATGCCCGTGGAACACCACATCGCCACGGCCCTGCGCGTAGGCCCGCAGCTCGTCCTCCCACCAGCCCGAACCGACCACATCCAGCACCGCGCCCGGAATCCGCGCCGCGGCGTCGATCGCCTCCTCGATCCGCTTGTGCGGCACCAGCCGAGAGAGGGTGAGCAGGTGGGTGCGGTGGTCGTCGTAAAGCGAGGGCACATGCGCAGGCACCGGATCCACGCCATTCTCCACGATCTCGATGTCACCCTCGCGCACGCCAAGCGCCACCAAATCGCTTCTCGACGCCTCCGACACCGTCACATACCGCGCCCCCCGATACACCCGCGGCGCCACCTTCGACTCCAAAAACCACCCCAACCGGCCAATGATCGGACCCGCCACCGGCCACTGCTCCTTATGGCAATGGTGCGTCAGCAACACCACCGGCCTACGCGTAAACAGCCGGGCGAAAAACGGAATACCGTTCTGCGTATCCACCACCACATCCGGCCGGTTGCGCCAGATAGACAACGGCGCCGCCAGGTACACACTGAACTTCCCGCCGGCACGCTCGTAGCGCACCCCGTTTCGGCGTGACCGCCGCGGCGCATCCGTATGCTTCGCCGTCCGATACACCACCTCGTGGCCCTGCTCGGCCAAGTACTCCCCAACGCGCTCGAGATAGCGCTCCGAACCGCCGCCCTGCGGGTGGGTGGAGTCGCGCCAACACAACAACAACACCTTCACGGCGCAATGACCTCGAGCCCAACTTCACGGGCGGCCTCGGCGAGCCTGTCGTCGTACGTCAACACCGCATCCGCCTCCACATCCAACGCAGCCTGTAAGTGAATCGCATCCAACGTACGCAAATACGGCATCGGCAACATACTCGCCGCTCGTAGTGTCCCCCGGCCAAGTTCCGCGATCGAAATTCCCCGCAAGATCATCGTAGCCTCCCCCTGCGGCCGGCCGAGGCGCACCGCCAAGCGCCGCAGCTCAATCTCCAACAAGTCCGACGACACCACCTCGTATTCGCCTGCCTCGAGCCACAGCCGCATCGCGTGCGTGTGCGGCTCCAACTTGAGCAGACAGCCCATCGCCGACGTGTCGGCGTACACCCTGCGCATGTCAGTACCTGTCCGCGCGCATATCGTCGAGCGCATCCGCCAGAGACTCGCCCTCCACCTGCGGTACCGGAAGGTCGAGCCAACCACCCACCCGGGTCGCCGGACGGGTAATGGCCAGGCGTGGCTGCGGGTCGTCGAGAGGCATCAGGCGCCCGACCGGCTCGCCGTTGTTCGTCACCACGAAACTGCACCCTGAACGCACCTCACGCAGGATCTTCGCCGAATCATTGCGCAGCTCGCGCTGGGAGATCCTGCGCTCCACCAGCGATTCGTCCGATTCCGGATGTGCCATACGCCGGAGCGTAGCACGGTTGCTACAGTGCTAACATTGCGCGAATGCACCACACCCGCCGGATGGCCACGCTCCGCCGCTCACTGCGGCTGCTGCGCTCGTTCCCCTACGAGCAGTTCCGCCCGCGCGTGTTCTACTCCTCCCTGGCGCGCGACACGCGGATGCTTATCGACGCCCTCGCCAACGACCTTTCCCTACCCCCCATCACCAACCACTCCGTCCTCGACGTCGGCGGCGGACCCGGCTACTTCGCCGAAGCATTCGCAGACTGCTTCTACGTCGGCGTCGAACCCAGCGTGTCCGAGCTGTCCGCCGCCGGCCTATCCGGATTCGGCTCCGTACGCGGCGACGGCGCAGCGCTGCCATTTGCCGACGACACCTTCGACGTCGTGTACTCCTCCAACGTCGCCGAACACATCCCCAACTGGCAAACCATGGGTGCAGAAATGCTGCGCGTGGCCAAGCCCGGCGGGCTCGTCGTACTGAGCTACACCGTGTGGCTCGGGCCGTTCGGCGGGCACGAAACGGGGCTTTGGCAGCATTATGTGGGAGGTCGGTGGGCGCGTCGTCGATACGCAAAAGTGCACGGGCACGAACCGAAGAACCGCTTCGGCGAAACACTCTTCGCCGTCTCCGCACGCGAAGGCCTCGAATGGGCCGAAGCCACCGGACGCCTCGCCGCCGCCTTCCCCCGCTACCACCCAGCGTGGGCGTGGTGGGTCACCCGCGTGCCGGTGCTGCGCGAGTTCGCCGTCTCAAACCTCGTCCTCGTCCTGCGCGGCTAATACTGGGGCCTCAACAGCAGAGTGCGCTGTATTCGATCCATCTTCTTCATCACACCGAGTGTTTAGGGAGACATTGCATGCGCCAAGGCATACATGTCCGTCAACCGTTCCTGGTGGTCAACGTTAAGAATCTGTTCCTGGTGGCTTACACGGTTCCGGAGCCGACGCAACTGTTCTAAAGCAACCGCCACCGCATACCCATCCTCAACTTGGGCGGGAACTGGAGGTGAAATGCTCGAGCGGTGCCTTTCAACAAGCTTCGATGTCAACCCTGGGAAACCACTCACCAGTGCATGAATCCAAAGATTCTCTTTTGCTGAAAATCCTGTCGCGAAATCCGCACGATTAGCCGGTGGATGCAACGGGAAAAGAGCACTTAGATTCCCAAACGAGAGCTGCGAAACCCTGTCATCCAATGTCACCGGAGCCTTAAATCGGGGATGATTCCGAGGTCTGCGCCGAGCGCTACGTTCCGCTGCATTCCGTGCATCCGTTGCCATGCGCTCCACTACTTTTCTAAGTGGACGAGCCGGGTCCTCAAGCCAATCTTCAGTACTGCTTTGCGCTTGGTTCCACGACCTTAAAGATGCGTCAATACGATTCCTCAGCACAGGCTCGAAGATCGAAAGCGCCTCATACCAAGCCGAAGCAATTGCACTTTGCCACAGATACAAGGATTGAACTGAGCGATCAGAGATGCTGTCTGCGCTTCTCCCAGTCTCTCCCACAATAACCATGCGGTATGACCGAACACGAGCGTCACTCAATCCCCCAAGCATTTCACCCACCATGCCGTGAGCATAACAAAATGCCCGCCTCGCGGCGGGCATCCTGCAAAATTAACAACAGATCTTGTCTGAAGTTTTCCAGGGGCGATGTTACAGCATCACCCCGTGGGCGGGCAAGGGGTTACTTCGCGGCGTGGATGCGCTCGTCGAGCTTCTTCAACTGGTCGAAGATCTCCTGCGGGATGCGGGAGCCGAGGCTCTCGAGGTAACGGCGGGAATCCGCGACGTCTTCCTTCCACAGTTCCGGATCGGCGGTAAGCGCCTCGCGGACGTCCTCGATCGGGGTGTCCAGGCCGTCGAGGTCCAGGTCCTCGGCGCGGGCGGTGTAGCCAACGACGGACTCTTCGGCCTCGACGTTGCCCTCAATGCGGTCGATGACCCACTTGAGCACACGAGAGTTCTCGCCAAAGCCCGGCCACAGGAAGCGGCCGTCTTCGCCGCGGCGGAACCAGTTGACCAGGAAGATCGACGGCATGCGGTCGCCGCCCTTCTTACCCATGTCGAGCCAGTGCTGGAAGTAGTCGCCCACGTTGTAGCCCATGAACGGCAGCATCGCCATCGGGTCGTGGCGCAGGGAGCCGACGTTCGCCTCGACAGAGGCTGCGGTCTGGCCGGAGGAGAGCATCGCGCCGATCATGGTGCCATGCTCCCAGTCGTGCGCCTGGGTGACCAGCGGGACGGTGTCGGGGCGGCGGCCACCGAAGAGGATGGCATCGATCTTCACACCCTGCCAGTCCTCGAACTCCGGCGCTGCGGTCGGGCACTGCTCGATGGCCACGCAGTAGCGGGAGTTCGGGTGGGCGGCCTTGCTGGTGGAGTCCGGGTTCCAGTCTTCGCCACGCCAGTCGATCAGGTGTGCAGGCTTTTCACCGTCCATGTCTTCCCACCAGACGTCGCCGTCGTCGGTAAGAGCAACGTTGGTGAACAGCACATTGCCCGGCTCCATGCTCTTCATGGCGATCGGGTTAGAGGCGTAGTTGGTGCCCGGCGCGACGCCGAAGAAGCCGTTCTCCGGGTTGACGGCGTAGAGGCCGTCTTCGCGCAGCTTCATCCACGCAATGTCGTCGCCAACAACCTCTGCCTCCCAGCCCGGCAGGGTCGGGGTGAGCATGGCCAGGTTGGTCTTGCCGCAAGCGGACGGGAATGCAGCGGCAACGTGGTACTTCTTACCCTCCGGGTTGGTGAGCTTCAGGATGAGCATGTGCTCAGCCATCCAGCCCTCTTCCTTCCCCATCACAGAGGCGATGCGCAGGGCGTAGCACTTCTTGGCAAGGATGGCGTTGCCGCCGTAGCCGGAGCCGTAGGACCAGATTTCCTTGGTCTCTGGGAACTGGGAAATGTACTTAGTGTCGTTGCACGGCCAGGCCACGTCTTCCTGACCCGGCTCGAGCGGGGCGCCAACGGAGTGGAGGCAGTGGACGAAGTTGTCACCCTGGATCTTGTCCAGCGCCTGGGTGCCCATGCGGGTCATGATGCGCATGGACATAACCACGTAAGCGGAGTCGGTGAGCTGCACGCCGAGCTTCGGGTCCGGGTCGGAGATCGGGCCCATGCAGAACGGGACAACGTACATGGTGCGGCCACGCATGGATCCGGCGAAGTGCTCGAGCATTTCTTCCTTGAGCGCTTCGGGCTTCATCCAGTTGTTGGTCGGGCCGGCATCTTCTTCGTTTTCGGTGGCGATGAAGGTGCGGGACTCGACGCGTGCGACGTCGGAGGGGTTGGAGCGCGCCAGGTAGGAGTTGGGGCGCTTTTCCTCGTTGAGTTTGATGAGCGTGCCGGCGGCGACGAGTTCGTCGGCCAGGCGGTTCCATTCCTCGTCGGAGCCGTCTGCGAAGACCACCTTCTCCGGCTCGAACAGGTCGACGGCTTCGTTAATCCAGTCGATGAGGTGTTCGTTGTCTGTGGGCGCTTGGCCCTCCAGGCGCTTGACTTCGGCGGTCATGTGCACTCCTTGTGTAACTGGTTATTGCCAGTGCGTGGCGCACGGCAACCCCAATAATCGTTGTGTTTTGTCCCAAGAGTATCGAAATGTGTGTTCTTCAAGCCAAACCTTGGGCACTTCCACAGCATAGTGGATATAACCAGTACGCCCGAGCACTCATAACACTTTGGGCGGGGGTAACGCGCTACCCCCGACAGGGGTGCATGCGTATCGACGACGCGGGGGTGACAACCCGGCCCCTCACCCCTCGCCGGGACACTTGCGTTTGACCTGTTCATATGGACAATAAACACGATGAATAATTCTGAAAACACGCGGTCGGGCACGGGCGAGTTGCCCGCTGGCCGCCCATTGCAAACTGATTTTGAAACCGGCCTGGATTACCCGCGTTTGGGGTCCGTGACGTTTCGTCGCGGCACGCTGACCGATAACCAGGAGGCCTTGTTCAACGAGCATTGGCCGCGCCTGGGCAAGGTGCTGGCGGAGGGCTCGGACGAGCGCATTGATATCGACGGCTGGTTTGGCCGCGCCGGCCACCCCACCATCGTGGAGATCGGCTCCGGCACCGGCACGTCCACCGCGGCGATGGCCCCGCTCGAGGCGGACACCAACGTGGTTGCCGTGGAGCTGTACAAGCCGGGGTTGGCGAAGTTGCTGGGCGCGGTGGTGCGCGGTGGCATCGACAACATTCGTATGGTGCGCGGCGACGGCGTGGAGGTGCTGGCCCGCATGTTCGGCGAGGAATCCCTCGACGGCGTGCGCATCTTCTTCCCGGACCCGTGGCCGAAGGCGCGCCACCACAAGCGCCGCATCATCCAGTCCGGCACGCTCAACCTCATTGCCACGCGCCTGAAGCCGGGCGGCGTGCTGCACGTGGCCACCGACCACGCAGACTACGCCGAGTGGATCGACGAACTCGTGAACGTGGAGCCGATGCTGGAGTACAAGGGCTGGCCGTGGGACGAGGCGCCGATGCTGACGGACCGCCAGGTGATCACCAAGTTCGAAGGCAAGGGTCTGGACAAGGATCACGTGATCCGCGAGTACCTGTGGGAGAAGAAGTAATGGACCTGCAGGCAATGACCCACCCCTACACCCCGGGCGCGCCGGCCGGTCCGGAGAGCTACCTGCTGGTGTGGGACGCCCCGAACCTGGACATGGGCCTCGGCGCGATCCTGGGTGGCCGCCCGACTGCGGCGCACCGTCCGCGTTTCGACGCCATCGGCCGCTGGCTCATCGACCTTGCCGCCGACCGCTCCGACGAACTCGGCTACGACGTCGAGCCGGAAGCCACCGTGTTCACCAACGTCTCCCCCGCCGGCGCAGACTCGATCCGCCCGTGGGTGGAGGCGCTGCGCAACGTCGGTTTCGCCGTCTTTGCTAAGCCGAAGAGCGAGGAAGACTCGGATGTGGACGGTGACATGATCGACCACATAGAGCGTCGTCGTAAAGAAGGCGTGCTCCAAGGCGTTGTCGTCGCATCCGCAGACGGGCAGAACTTCCAAGAACTCCTGCAAGAACTTGTCGACGACAACGTCCCCGTCACCGTCTTAGGCTTCCACGAACACGCCTCCTGGGCGGTGAACTCCCCGGACGTCACCTTCGTGGACCTCGAAGACATCCCGGGCGTGTTCCAAAACCCGCTGCCGCGCGTCCACCTGGACAAACTGCCCGACGAGGGCGCCTGGCTGCAACCGTTCCGCCCGCTCAAGGCGCTTCTGCACAACCCGAAAGACTAGGAGCCCGCCGTGTTTTACAAGTGGGGCCACTTCGCCTACCGCCACCGCCGCATCATCCCGGTCATCGTCATCGCGTTGATCCTGCTGATGCAAGTGCTGTTCGGATCCAAACTTGCCGACCGCCTCTCCCAAGAAGGCTGGGAAGACCCGGGCGCGGATTCGACGACGGCGGCGCAGATCGAATACGACACGTTCGGTCGCGACAACTCCGGCGATGTGATCCTGCTGGTGACGGCGCCGGATGGGGTGGACAGGCCGGAGGTCGTCGATAAGGTGAATGCGCAGTTGGGGGAGCTGAAGGCGCAGCACCCTGACCAGATCGCGCACATCACCAGTTACTTCGAGCGTCCCAACCCGCAACTGGTCAACGCCGATCACACCAAGGCGTTCGCCGCGATCGGGCTCAAGGGCGACGGCGAGCAGACGCTGAAGGACTTCCGCACCATCCAGCCCGCGCTCGAGGCGCTGGAGGTCCCTGGCGGCACCGCCCAGATCGCCGGCGCCACCGCCGTGGCCGACGCGTTGGACACCGGCATGGCCGACGACATCGCGCGCGCCGAAAAGATCGGCCTGGTGTTCGTTGCCATCATCCTGCTGTTTGTGTTCGGCGGCGTGGTGGCCGCTGCGATGCCACTGATCGTGGGCATCCTGTCCATCATCGGCTCACTGTCGCTGCTGGCGGTGCTGGCGCAGTTCCAGCAGGTCAATATTTTCTCCCAGTCGATCATTACGCTGCTCGGCCTGGGCCTGGCCATCGACTACGGGCTGTTCATGGTGTCGCGCTTCCGCGAGGAACTCGACCGCGGCCTGGACACCGAAGAGGCCGTCGCCGTGACCACCAACACGGCCGGCAAGACGGTGTTCTTCTCCGCCCTCATGGTCGGCGTCGCGCTGTCGGGCCTGCTCATGTTCCCGCAGGCGTTCCTCAAGTCGGTTGCCTACGGCGCGATGAGCGCGGTCGTGCTCGCGGCGGTGATTTCGGTGGCGGTGCTGCCGGCGCTGTTTGGCATGCTGGGGCCCAAGATCGATTTCCTGTCCGTGCGTCGTCGCAAAGAGCGCAGCATGGAAGATACGGTCTGGTACAAGATCCCCGCCTGGGCGATGCGCCACGCCCGCCCCGTTGTCGTCGGGGTGGCGGCGCTACTCATCGCCCTAACCGTGCCGATTGTCGGCATCGCGTTCGGCGGCATCAACGAAACCTACCTGCCGCCCAACCAGGTCACCCGCCAAGCGCAGGACGAGTTCAACGAAGAGTTCCCCGCCTTCCGCACCGACCCGGTGAAACTCGTGGTCCAGGGTGCCGACAACGCGCAGCTCGGCCAGATCGTCATGCAGACCCGCGAGATCGACGGCTTCACCCGCCCGCTCAAGCCCGACTACCCCACCGAAGGCGACATCACGGTGCTGTCGGCGCCGTTGGAGAACAGGGACGGTGGGGCGGACGTCGTCAAGCAATTGCGTCAGATTGACGTGCCGGAGGGCGTAACCACCTACGTCGGCGGCACCCCCGCCATGGAAGTCGAATCCATCGAAGCGCTGCTGGAGCGCCTGCCGTGGATGGGCGTTTACATGGTGCTCGCGACGTTCCTGCTCATGGCGCTCGTGTTCGGGTCGTTGATCCTGCCGGCGAAGGCCGTGATCATGAACATCCTCGGCATCGGCGCCACCCTCGGCTTCCTCACCGCCGTGTTCGTCGACGGGCTCGGCGCAGGGGTGCTCAACTTCACGCCTGGCCCGCTGATGAGCCCGATCCTGGTGCTCATCGTCGCCATCCTCTATGGCCTATCCACCGACTACGAGGTGTTCCTGGTCTCCCGCATGGTGGAGGCCCGCCAGGACGGTGCACGTACCGACGACGCCATCAAGGACGGCACCGCCCATACCGGTGGGATTATCACCGCCGCGGCCGCCATCATGATCGTGGTCGCCGCCGCGTTCGCCCTGTCGGACATCGTGATGATGAAGTACATCGCCTACGGCATGATCTTCTCGCTCGCCCTCGACGCGACAATCATCCGCCTGCTGCTCGTGCCCGGCGTGATGCACCTGCTGCGCGAGGACAACTGGTGGGCGCCACGCTGGGTCAAACGTGCCGCGGGTGCACTCGGCGAGGGCTCTGACGTATCGACGACACCACCCACCGAAACCCCCATCGAGCACATGGTCGTTGACACCCTGCCCGGCCGCGCCGGCGTCTCCGTCGAAGAGGACGCGACGCTGGTGCCGTTTAGCGAACTCATGCGCGATATCGAGCAGCGCCGCGCCCTCGAGCAGCTGAAGAAGAAAGAACTTGAACGCTAGGACCTGGCTGCGCTGGCTCGCCCCGGTCGTTCTGGTTGTGGTGGTGCTGGTAGTACTCCGCGACCAGATGCCGTTCTTCGGCGACGCCTGGCGCGCCGTCCGGTCTGCTTCGCCGCCGCCGCTGTTGGGCACGGTGGTCACAGCCTTGCTGGCGTTAGTGGCGATGGCCGGGGTGATGCAGATCCTGCTCAACGTCGAAGGCCGCATCACGGGGGTGGCGCGCACGAACGCGATCGTGTTCGCCTCCAACGCGTGGTCCACCACCGTGCCGGGCGGTCCGGCATTATCGGCGTGGCTGACGTACCGGGTGCAGCGCACCTGGGGTGCGTCGACGGGCCTGTGCGGGTGGTTCTTCGTCGTCTCCGGTGCGCTGTCCACGGTATGGCTGGTGCTCATCGGCATCGTCGCCGTGGTGCTGCTGGGTGCCGACCTGTCGGTGACGTCTCTCGTGTTGTCGCTCGTGGCGGCCGCGCTGACCATCGCCGCAGTGTTCTGGGCGACGCTCAACCCCGCGGTGCTCAAGCGCTGGGTGCGGTTTCTGCCCTCGCGCGTGCACGAGCGCGCTGTGTCCGTGATCGACCAGGTCTCCGCCATCCGCATCTCCGCCCCCGCCTTCGCGGGTGCGGCCGGGTTGTCGCTGTGTAACCGGCTGCTGGACCTTGCGACGATGGTGTGTTCGGTGTGGGCGGTGTCGTCGTCAAGCATTTCGCTATCAGGTATTTGCTTGGCGTTCATCATGACCAAACTCGCGGGATCCGCCCAGGTCACGCCCGGCGGCCTGGGGACCGTGGAGCCGGTGGCGGTGGGCATGCTGGTCGCCGGGGGCCTCTCGCTTGCCGACGCCACCGCCGCCACCGTCATCTACCGCGCCATCTCGTTTGCGCTCGTGACCGCCATCGGCTGGATCGTCTATTCCGCCTTCTACCTGGGACGTGTGGATAAACCAACGGCATAATCGCGAGTTATCCACAGGGCCGTTGCGCAAGTTTGGCCGGCGCTTTAGGTTGAAATGCATGACTTCATTTACTGCTCTCGTGGACACGCTGGCCAGCGCCGTTGATGCGCTCGCCGGTTTCGACGAGCAGTACGCTCTCCAGGCAGGCCTCGACCCGGCGCAGGTGTCCGCGTGGGCGGGGCTGCGCGAGGTGTACTTCGGCCGCACCGCCTACACCCGCAAGCAGGCCGTGGCGCTGGAGCGGGCGCGGGGGTTCTCGCTGCACCAGTTGGTGGCCATCGAGCGCCGCCTGAAGCGCCTGCCAGTCAACGAGCGTTGGGCGCCGCGGCTTGCGCTGCTGGAGGTGCGCGGCGACTACCGGGCGGTGCAGAAAGCCGCGCGCGAACTGCTTCCCGACGACGACCACACGCCCGAAGACGCCTTCCGCTTCTCTGCCTCACGCGGCGGGAAGCGGAAGTTCTCCGGCTGCGGCGACGAACACGTGCTGGCAGCACTGGAAAAGCAGTTGCGCTCCGGGCTGGACGCGTCGAAGCCGGCGGGCCCGCAAATGTTCGCCCGGTTCGCCGACATGCTCGCCGGGGGTGGCGGGGTGCAGGTGCAGGCACCGCGCCCGATCGTGGCGGTGCCGGCGGACCAGCACGTGACAATCCTCGCCGACCACGGCGACGACGTCCTGCTCGCACTTTCCGACGGCACCACCATCACCGGCGCCGAATACGTCGCGGCGTTGTTGGGCGAGATGTTCCCGACCGAGGTCGCGCTCGTGCACCCCGAGGCCGGGCCGGTGAACCTGTACCGCACCCAGCGCGTGGCCAACGCGAAGCAGCGCGACTTAGCCCGCATGGCCACCCCGATGTGCCCCGTACCCGGATGTCGGGTGGCGGCGGATATGTGCGAGTTCCACCACATCACGGCGTGGTCGCAAGGCGGGCAGACCAACCTGGCCAACCTGGTGCCGCTGTGCAGGTACCACAACCGGGTCAACCACGACGACCCCCGCCACACCAACCGGCGCGGAAGGATCGAACGGATCCGGGGCCGGCCGGTGTGGGTTTCACCGCGCGGGTACCCGGTGTTTAGGCCCGGCGGAATCATGGACGCGCTGTTCGGGCGCTACCATCTGCGAGTATGACGAAACGAATCACACGCCCCACCGCGATCGCGGCCGACTACGTCGCCATCGCGGTATTCGCGCTGCTCGCACGCGCCGCCCACCAATCCGAAACCATGCCGTTCAACTTCACCGGCTGGCTATCCACCCTGTGGCCGTTCGCCCTGGGCGTGACGCTGGGATGGCTGATCGCCCGTGACAACAAGGGCGGCATCATCTGGCCGGTCACCGTGATCACCGGCCTGGTCATCTGGGGCATCCGCAACGGCTCGATCCCCCACTGGTCGTTCATCATCGTGGCGACGACCATGTCCGCGCTGCTCATGCTCGGCTGGCGCGGAATCGCAAAACTCGTGCGCAAATAACAAAACGCACCCGCCAACCAAACGGGTGCGTTTTCGGCGTCCAGGCCTAGAAGCTAGAGCCGAAGTTCCAGAGCGGATCACCCGTCTGGATGCCGTTGATGAACCAGATGATCATGCTGACAAGGTCGCCGAACAGGTCGAGGGTGGAGGAAAGCATAGAAGAAGGGCCTTTCTTACAGGGGGCTGATGGTGTGCTTCTTAGGAAGGTCGAATTCTTGTTTGGTGGCCAATTGGCGAAGGGCTCGTCGTAAAGCAATGCGTGTTTGATTGGGCTCGATCATCTGGTCGATGTACCCACGCTCCGCAGCCACGTACGGGGAAGTCATCTCCTGGTCATAGAAGTCCATGAACATCTTCTTCATGGCCTCGCGCTGATCAGGGTCCTCGATGGCGGCGAGCTGCTTGCCCTGCAGCATTACCACCGCCGCCGCCGAACCCATCACGGCGATCTGGGCGGTGGGCCAGGCGAGGTTGATGTCGCCGTTGAGGTTCTTCGACCCCATCACCGCATACGCGCCGCCGTAGGCTTTGCGCACGACCAGCGTCACCTTAGGCACGGTGGCTTCCACGCCGGCGAAGGCGAACTTCGCGCCACGGTGGATCAGGCCTTCGCGCTCCTGCTCCACGCCCGGCAGGTAGCCGGGGGTGTCCACGACATAGACGATGGGGATGTTGTAGGCGTCGCAGGTGCGGATGAAGCGCGCGCCCTTGTCGGCGGCGTCCGCGTCGATGCAGCCAGCGGCGTACATCGGGTTATTGGCGACGAAGCCGACCGCCTTACCGTCGATGCGGCCGAAGGCACAGATGAGGTTTTCGGCGTAGCCGGCTTGGATTTCGACGAGGTCTTCGTCGTCGCCAAGTTGCACGAGCAAGTCCATCATGTCGTAGCCGGCGTTGGTGTCGTCGGGCATGAAGGAATCGAGTGCGGAGTCGTCCAACTCCTCGTCCGCGGGGGCCGTCACGACGGGGGCCGCGTCGAAGGTGGAGGTGGGCAGGTGGGCCAGCAGGTCCTTGACGTAGTCGAAGGCGTCCTCCTCCGTGGCCACCACGGCCTGGATGTTGCCGGCGGCCTCCTGCCCGCGCGCACCGCCGAGTTCGGCGGACGTGATGTCTTCGCCGGTGACCTCGCGGATCACGTTCGGGCCGGTGACGTACATCTCGGACTCGCCGTCGACGGCGATGACAAAGTCGGTGGTCACAGGCGCGTACACGGCGCCGCCGGCGGACTTGCCCAGCATGATCGAGATCTGCGGGACGCGACCCGACAGCGGCAGTTGGCGTTTGGCAATCTCGGAGTACATCGCCAGCGACGTCACCGCGTCCTGGATACGTGCGCCGCCGGAATCCTGAATGCCGATCACGGGACACGAGATCTTGATGGCGAACTCCATGACCTCGGTGACCTTGCGGCCGAACGTCACGCCGACGGAGCCGCCGTAGACGGTTTTGTCGTGGGCGTACACGGCGACGGGGCGACCGTCGATGCGCCCGTAGCCGGTGACCACACCGTCGGAGTAGACGGCGTCAGGGTCGCCGGGGGTGCGGGCGAGCGCGCCGATTTCGACGAAGGAGCCCTCGTCGAGCAGGGCGTCGATGCGTTGGCGCGGGGTGGTACGGCCGGCGTCGTCGCGACGCTTGCGCGAGCGTTCCGAGCCCGGGTCCTGCGCTTTTTCTAGTCGTTCGCGCAGGTCGGCGAGTTTGTCGGCGGTACTCATCGCTTCCCTTCGATCCATGCGTTCATATGCTTACCGACGATGCCCACCGCCGGCTCATCCACAACCGCCAAGTGGTCACCGGGCAGGTGGACGATGGTCAAGTCGCTCACGATAGCGCCCCAGCCGCCGTCCTCGTCAATGTGGGCGTAGTTCGGCTCGAGCTGGATGGCGCCGTCGTGCATGCGTTCGGCGCGGAACAGCAATACCGGCACATCGACATCGGCCCAGCGGGTGAAGTCGAGGTGGTTGAGGATCTGGTTGTCCACAAACGACGCGCGCTGGTGCTCCAGGACGCCGGCGGCCAAGCCGTGTTCGGAGGCGTCGGTGCTGGCCAGGAACTCGGTGAGCATGGTCAGCAGCGCGTCTTCACCGGCGGTTTCGAGCAGCTCGTAGGGCACCTCGAAGTCCAGGCCGTAGGTTTCCTTGGCAAAGGCGGCGTAGCGGCCCCAACGCGCCTTGGTTTCCTCGAGCGTGTCGGGGATCGGCTCGGACGGCTGGGTGGTGTCCAGCAGTGCGATGTAGTCGATTTTGTCGTTGCCCAACTGGGATGCGACCTCGTAGGCCAGGGCGCCGCCGAAGGACCAGCCGGCGAGGATGACCTTGCGCTCGCCTGCGATGCGCTCGATGTCCTTGACGTACTCGGCAGCACGCTCCTGGAGGGAGCCCTCCAGGCGTTCGACGCCGTAGACCGGGACGTCCTTATTCAGGCGGCGGGCCAGCGGCGCGTACACCGACGACGACCCGCCCGCCGGGTGGAAAATAAAGACAGGGTTCTTGGCGGCGTCGCCATCTCGGAAGACGCGGATGTTGCCGTCGACCGGGGTCTCCAGACCCTCGCGGACCTTGTTCGCAAGCGGTTCGAGCGTCTCGGCGCCCAGCACATCCTCGGCGGTGACCTCGATGCCGGAGCGCTCGGTCAGGTGCGCGGCGATCTCTCCCGCCTGCTCGTTGCTAATCTGCGGCAACTCCGACGTCACACCAGCAGCCGCCGCACCGGCGTACTTCGCCCAGGCGCCAAACACCATGCGTTCGGACGCGTCGCGCGGGGCAACGCCGACACCCTGGGTCTTTTCGGTGGCGGCGGCCGGGTCGCGCGCCTCGTCGTTGACAGCCATCGGTTGAGGCGCATCGGTGCGGCCGGCGACGGCGTCTTCGACGATGCGGATGACATCGGCGACGGAGGCGTCGCGAAGCGTTTGCACCTGCAGCGGCGGGATCTGGAAGTCGTTTTCCACGCGGTTCTTAATGCGCATGCCCATCAGGGAGTCGAGGCCCAAGTCGATGAGCGGCAGTTCGTCGGGCAGGTCCTCGGGGTCGTAGCCCATGGATTCGGACACGATGCCACGCAGGCGCTCGGCAACGGTCTCGCCGGAGGTGGGGTCCCAGCGCACGGCGTCGATGTCGTCGTCCTGGTCCTCGTCAGAGGCGGCGGACGGGGTGGTGTCGTCGATACGCGTGGGCTCCATGACGCCCTGAACCGGGGCGCGGTCGATGGTGGAGGCGAAACCCTCCGCAACCAGCGCGGAACCGTCGTACACCTTGACGGACACGCCGCCGAGCGAGGACGCCACCACCGTGGTCACCTCGCCGTCGGCGGGCAGGTAGCCGTGCTCTTCCGTAGCGACGACACGCGCGCCCTCGGCCACCTCAGCCGCGGCGGCCTCGATGAGCTGGTGCGGGCTGAAGACCTGGTCGGCGGCGGTCGCGAACGCAACCTCGCCGCTCGGCAGCGTCACACGGGAGCCCAAAAGCGACGTGCTTGCCGACGACGGCCTCGCCGGCGTCCAGTGATCCACCTGCTTAAACGCCATCTTCGGCGCGTCGATGACCTTGCCTGCGCCGTAGAAGGCGCCGAAGTCCACCGGCACGCCGCCGGCGTAGAGCTTCGCGGCGAGGTCCAAAAGCGACTCGAGCTCGTCGACCTTGCGCTTGGTGGTGAACAGCAGCTGCGCATCCGGCTGGCCGGCGGCGAACGCGGTGTTCATCATGCCCATCAGTGCAACCGGGTTCGGGGTGATCTCCACAAGCGTGGTGTGGCCGGCGGCAAACGCGGCTTCGGTGGCGTCCTGGAAGTAGACCGGCTGGCGGGTCATGCGCAGGAAGTAGGCGTCGTCGTGGATGGTCTGGCCGGGCTGGTAGACCTCGCCGCGGTCGACGGAGGTAAACAGTGGCACCGTGAGCGAGCGCGGGGTGATGCCTGCGATTTCGCCGGCGAGCTCGCCCATGATCGGGTCAAGCGCGCTGGTGTGGCCGGCGCCGCGCACGTTGAGTTTGCGGGCGAACTTCTCCTCAGCGGTGAGTGCCTCGACGATGTAGTCGACGGCCTTCGACGGCCCGCCGACGGTGGTCATGCCGGGGCCCGCGTAGACGGCTGGCTCAACGCCTGCAGCCTGCTCATGCTTATCGACGAACTCCGCCAGCGCCTCGCGCGACAACTCCACAACCGCCATCGCGCCTTCTTGGTCGGTGCCGGCAATCATTTCTTCGCCTTCGCCCATGAGGCGGGCGCGGGCGGTGGCGATGAGGATGCAGTCCTCGTCGCTCAGCCCGCCGGCACCGTAGGCTGCGGCAATCTCACCCATGGACATGCCCATGGTGGCGGCCGGGGTGATGCCGGCGGAGGCCAGCAGGTCGGTCTGGGCGATCTGGATGGCGGTGATGGTGACCTGGCCGGTTTCGGTGTCGTAGGTCAGCTCGTCGTTTTCAATGATCTCGAGCATCGACCAGCCGGCCTGGAACTTGACCATCTCGTCGAGTTCGCGCATACGGCGGGCGAACAGCGGCGAGCGGGCGATGAGTTCCTTGGCCATCTTGCGGTGCTGGGAGCCGAAGCCGGAGTAGACGAAGACGGGGCCCATCGGGGTCGGCGCGTCGGCGGAGGCGATGCCGGGGCCGATCTTGCCGGCAGCGACCTGGCGCAGGCGCTTGACGGCGTCTTCGGTGGTGGTGGCCTGGACGACGGCGGCGGAGCGGCCGTGGTTGCGCTTGGCCAGGGAGCGCGCCACCGGGATGAGGTCGGTGTCGGGGCGGCCTTCGAGGAAGTCAGCGAGTGCGCCTGCTGCTTCCTTGCGACGAGAGGGCAACAGGCCCGACACCGGCAACGCCGCCGCAGCCACGCCCTCGAAGGACGGCTCGGTTTCGGGTGCCTGGGTGTCGTATTCGGCCGGGTCGAAGTCGGCGACGACCACGTGCGCGTTCGTGCCGCCGAAGCCGAAGCCGGACACGCCGGCGATGCGGCGGCCGGAGTAGCGCGGCCACTCGCGCGGGTCCTGGACGACCTCGATGCGCTCGGTGTCGAAGTCGACGTAGCGGTTTGGGGCGGTGAAGTTAATGGACTCCGGAATCGTGTCGTGCTTGAGCGCCTCGATCACCTTGATCAGCGCGACGACGCCGGCGGCGGATTCGGAGTGGCCGATGTTGGACTTCGCCGACCCCAGCAGCAGCGGCGAGCCAGCGTCGCGGCCACGGCCGAGGACCTCGCCGAGTGCGGTGGCCTCGATCGGGTCGCCGAGGATGGTGCCGGTGCCGTGGGCTTCGACCACGTCGACCTGCAGCGGATCCACGCCGGCGTCGTCGTAGGCGCGGCGCAGCACGTCTACCTGGGCGTCCGGGTTGGGGGCGGTCAGGCCGTTGGAGTGGCCGTCGGAGTTGGTGGCCGAGCCCTTGATCACGGCGATGATGTTGTCGCCGTCGGCGATGGCGTCGTCGACACGCTTGAGCACGATGAAGCCTGCGGCGTCGGCGCGGACGATGCCGTCGGCGTCGTCGGAAAACGCGTGGATGCGCCCGGTCGGCGAGATCACGCCCAACTCCGAAAACGCAAGCGAGGCGAACGGGTTGGCCAGGATGTTCACGCCGCCGGCTAGGGCGACGTCGGCTTCGCCGTCGCGAAGCGCGCGCACCGCGTGGTGCACCGACACCAGCGACGAGGAGCAGGCGGTGTCCACGTTCATGGACGGGCCGCGGAAGTCGTAGGCATAAGAGATGCGGTTCGGGATGACCGCGGAGGATGCGCCGGTCAGCGCGTACGGGTGCGCCTCGGCTGGGTCGGCGACGATGAGCATGCCGTAGTCGTTGTTGGACGAGCCAACGAACACGCCGACGGGTTCGCCGCGCAGCTTGCTGGGTGCGAGGCCTGCGTCTTCGAGGGCTTCCCACGCAACTTCGAGCATGATGCGTTGCTGCGGGTCCATGTTTTGGGCCTCGAGTGGGGAGACGCCGAAGAATTCGTGGTCGAAGGAGGCGATGCCGTCCATGTAGCCGCCGTCGGTGCTTTCTTCCGACATTTTGGTGCGGACGACGGGGTCGCCGAGGTATTCGTTCCAGCGTGGTGCGGGAAGTGGGCCGGTGGCGGAGCGGCCTTCGATGAGCATTTGCCAGAATTCGGCGTTGTTTTTGGCGCCTGGGAAGCGGCCGGCGGAGCCGATGATGGCAATGTCGTGGGTGCCAGGGGTCGCAGTTGCTTGACGACGACGCCTTACCGGCCCCTCCGCCTTCACCGCCGTCAGCGCCGCGGCGATCGCGGCGACGGTCGGGTACTGGTAGGCGATGGTCGGGTCTACGCGGCGGCCGAGGAGCGTTTCCAGTTCGCCGGAGAGGATCACGGCGTCGCGGGATGCGAGGCCGTAGGTCTCCAGCGGCGTGGTCGGGTCGACGTTATCTACGCCGGTGGCGCGCTCAACCCAGCTGGTGAGCCACTGAATCAGATCATGCTCGTTCATAACAGCTCAGACTATCGCCCACCGGCGGGGTTTTGTTACTGCGTTGCAGCGTGTTCGCGATCGGTGAATCGTTTCGCGTTGACGCGGCGGGCGATCTTGCCTGCCGAGGAGCGTGCGATCTCGCCCGGACCGTAGAACTCGACGACCTCCGGGGCGATGCCGTGCTTGGCGGTGACGGCGGAGCGGATGGCGTCGATGGCGGCTGCGTCGCCGTCGGCGGAGGCGTTGTCGGCGCGTTCGACCATGATGATGAGGCGCTCGACGTCGTCGCCAGGCACTGCGAATGCGGCGACGGAGTCCTTGCGCACGTGGTCGGTGGACTCCATGACGGTGGCTTCGATGTCCTGCGGGTAGTGGTTGCGTCCCGCCACGACCACGAGGTCCTTGACGCGGCCGGTGATGTACAGGTGGCCGTCGAGCATGGTGCCCAGGTCGCCGGTGGCGCACCAGTTGTCCTTCGGCATGCCGTCCTGGATGGTTTCGCCGATGGTGTTGTGGAACGTCGCGGCGGTCTCTTCCGGGCGGTCGAGGTAGCCGGCGGCGACGTTTTTGCCGTGGACCCAGATTTCGCCGATGGTGCCGTCTTCGACCTCGTTGCGGGTCTCCGGGTCGACGATGGCGAAGTGCATCCAGTTCACCGGCTGGCCGTTCGACGCGGTAGCCACGCCGCCTTCGGCCGGGACGGCCTTGCCTTCGGCGAGGGCGTCGCGGTCGAACTCGATGAACTTCGGGCGCTCATCGGTGCGGTCGGTGGACACCAGCAGGGTGGTCTCGGCCAGGCCGTAGGACGGGCGCAGCACGGAGCGGTCGAGCCCGGAGGCGCTGAACGCGTCGATAAACGCGGTCACGCCCGCGCGGGTAACCGGCTCGGAGCCAATGATGATGCACTCCACGGCGGAGAAGTCGTACTGGTCCGCAGATTCCGGCGCGGCGTAGCGGGCGGCGAGGTCCAGCGCGAAGTTGGGGATCACGGTGTAGACGTGGATGTCGGCGAGGTCGTCGTCGCGACGCGACAGGCGCTCCACCCAACGCTTCGGCTGCTGGATGAAGTCGCGCGGGGCGAAGATCTCAATCTCCTGGCCCAGCACGACGCCGATCATGGCCACGATCATGCCCATGTCGTGGTGCAGCGGCAGCCAGGTCGGGATGCGCATCGGTGTTTCGAACTTCACCGCGTCGTTGATCTGCAGAACGTCGGTGACCAGCGCCTCGTTGGTGATCATCACGCCTGCCGGGTTGCGGGTGGAGCCGGAGGTGTACTGCAGGAAGCAGATCTGGTTCGCGGTGTCCTCGCCCGGCACCGGCGGGATTGGCTGGTAGGACTCGGCGAGCGTGTCCGGCAGGGAGTCCACGGCGATGACGCGGGGACGCTCGGTGCCGGGCAGGTCGGCGAAGTAGCGGCGCACAGCGGGGGCGGCGGCGGAGTTGGTGAGCACGATCTGGACGCCGGCGTCGCCAAGCACTGCGCGCAGGTGGCCCTCGTGGCCCGGCTCGGTCGGGTCGTACAGCGGCACCGGCACCTGGCCCGCGTAGAGCGCACCCATGAAGCCGAAGACGTACTCGGCGGAGTTCGGCGCCATCAGCGCGACGCGTGCGCCCGGCTCGCCGACCTGGGCGAGGCGTGCTGCGACGGCCTTGATGCGGGTGTTGACCTCGGAGCGGGTGAACGTTGTTTCCACACCAGCTGGGTCGGTGGAAAAGTCCCACGCGCGGACGTTGATCGCGTCGCCGCCGCCGGCCTGCAGGTGGGCCTGGTGGATCATTTCGGCGAGTCGGGGCAGGGTGAAGTGTTCTGGCAGGGCGATGTCGCCGTCGGGGCCGATGAATTGGGCGGTCAGTTGCTGAAGATCCATCGAAAAACTCCTTGTTTTACACCTGTATTCGAGTTACAAACTCTCTACCACGTCACGGACCCAATTGACAGCCCACTCGGGCACTGTCGAGCCCGGAATCACGTCCGGATTTGTGGCATATAGTGCATGATTGCCGTTTGCCGAAATGAGTGCGTTTGCGCGTTCGATCGCGTTGCCTACACCCAGTGGGGCGTCGCAAACGGTGTCGTTCGGCGCGCAGATTTCGTAGGCACGGTCCTCCACGAGACCGAAGCCGCCGGGGCGTGGTCCGGTCATGGTGGCGCCGGGGGTGACGGCGTCGGCGACGCGCTGCAGCGGCTGCAGGACGATCTCCGCGCCGGTGCCGTGCACTTCGGCGCCGGGGTTGATGCCCACGCCGTTTTCTCGGCGTCCGTCGGCGATCATCATCGCGCCGAGCAGACGGTCCGGGTTGATCGGACCCTCGCTATTGCCTATCGACGACGCCACGTCCCCCACAATCACCGCACCCTGCGAAAAGCCCGCAATTATGAACTTTGTCGACGAGCAGGTGCGCGCCACGAAGTCCAGTTCGCCTCGCAGTTTCGCGGTGCCCTCGGCGCGGGAGTCGTCGTAGGTCATCTCGGCGCGGCCGTGCGCGGTTTGGATGTTGCGGAACTGCGCGGTGTACGGGACGGTGAACACGCGCACGTGGTTGATGTCGTACATCTCCTGCAGCGGGCGCGTGATGGACAGCATGAAGCTGGCCGGGTTGGCCTGGGGGTTGAACGGGTCGTCGTCTGCCGCGGATTCCCAGGTGCCCGGTACGGAGATGACTTCGACGGCGGGGCACCAGTCGGGCTCGTCGACACGCTCGGGCGCGCTCGACTCTGGTGGCTTGCTCGCCGACGGCAGGTCGCTGTCGGTGGTGGTGCGCCACTGGTAGATACCTAGGCCGATAAGCGCAAGCACCACAATCACGGCAGCGACGACGACAACGTTGCGCGATCGGCGCATGAAAACTCCTTACACGTGCGGGGTTAGCCGCACAGGTTGGCGCGAGCGGTGTCGCTGAGCAGGGTCGCTACGGTGCCTGCGTCCATGTCGGTGCGGCGTTGTTCGACCAGTTGCCCGGCGACGGCGTCGCGGGTGATCGTATCGTCGTCGCACACGGTAAACCCGGTTGCTGTGAGTTGGTCTTCAAGACCGTCGACGTTCACCCCGTTTTGCCTGAGGTGATCCAGAAACGCCTGCTCCTCCGGCGCGTATGAAGGCACCTGGGTGGGCACGGTTTCCACTTCCCGTGCGGGTTGGTCGCCGGCGCCATTGCGTGACGACGACCGCGGCGCCCCACCCGCCGACGACGCCGTCGCGGATTCCGTCGCGGACGCGGTACCCGACTCAGTGGCCGAGGTGGCCGTTTCCGTGGCTGAGGTGGCCGCAGTTTCGGTGACGTCCTCGGAGTCCACGGTGGCTCCACCGCAGGCGGTGAGGGCGGCGGTGCAGGTGATCGTCGTCAAGCAAAGGGCGAATTTGCGCATTACTTCTTCCTTACGTTGACCACGCCGTTGACCTGCTCAACCGTGCCGTGCTGGAAGTCGATGGTCAGACCGCCAGCCGGGATCTTCGCCATGTCCTTCACCGGCCAGCCGAGTTCGCCCTGCTCGTAGCCACGCTTGCCCCACTCGTTGAAGATGTCGCCCTTGAGAATCGTGTGGGCGCCGGTGGCAGCGGACCAGTAGATGTTGCCGTGCTCGAACTCCTGGAAGAAGCCGCCCTTGATGGCGATCTCGTTGGACTTCGGGTAGCCGAGCTCGGAGGTGGCGGTGCCGATCTCGCCGTACTTCTCGCCGATCGCACCGTGGACGATGTAGTGCTTGCCGTCCGGGTTGCGGGTGAGGTAGCCGCCCTGGAACTTCTGCACGTAGCCGTCGCCAACCTTGTTGGCCTCGGCAACCGGGTACTTCAGGTCGCCAGTCTCGTAGCCGTTGGCGCCCCATGCCTTGAACATGTCGCCCGGGATGGCGTAGGCGCCGGTGTTCGCGGTCCAGTAGACGGAGCCGTTTTCGAAGTGGACGAAGCGGCCCTGTCCGTCTGGTGCCTGGAGCTCGCCGGTGGTGGGGAAGCCGAGCCAGCCAGCGGCGCCGCCGAGCGCGTTGTACTTGGCCAGGATTGCGCCGTACAGGGCGTGCGCGCCGGTGTTCGGGGACCAGAACGCAGTACCGCCGCGGAAGTCCTGGGCCTTGCCCTTGCCGTCCTTGCCCGCGTTGTACTCGTCGTTGACACAGGTGCCGATGACGCCGGACTTGGTCTCTTCTGCGATCGCACCGATCGGGTTGCACTTGGAGCCACGGTCAGCCTCCGGCACGTCGAGGGCGTTAGCGATGTACGGCCATGCCTGTGCCATCTCGAACTGCCAGTACTCCCACGAGTGCACGCCAGAGGGGCGGAAGCGCACGATCGGCTTGACGGAGGTGCGCGAGGCGTAGTCCACGAACGTCTGGGTGGACAGGCGCGAGATGACCTCCAAGCCCATGCCGGCAGCGTTCGCGCGGCCCTTGGCCACGGATTCGGCGTTGCCGTAGTCGTCGCGGCCCGAACCGGAGGAGACGTACACCGTCATGTCCTTCAGGTTCTCAATGCCCAGCTTCGGGTCGTGGTCGATCCAGTCCTGGGAGCCCAGCGGGCCCCACATGGCCTCAGCGCTGTAGCCGCCGGCATCCAGCTGCGCGGCCTTGATCGCGGACGGCATGCCGGTGGTCGTGGTGTCCAGGTAGCCGGAGAACGAGCCGACAAAGTTAAACAGGTGCGGGTTGCGCTCAGCCAGGTTGACTGCGGCGGTGCCACCCATGGACAGGCCGACAACGGCGCGCTTGCCGTTGGAGCGGAACTCGTTGTTCAGCACCGGGACGAGCTCCTTGGTCAGGAACGTCTCCCACTTGTAGTGCTTGCCGTTGTTCTCCCGCTGCCAGTCGGAGTAGAAGGAGGACTCGCCGCCGACCGGGAGGATGACGTTGACGTTCTTGTCGGCGTAGAACTGCTCGATGTTGGTTTCGATGGTCCAGCCGTTTTCGTCGTCACGCGCGCGCAGGCCGTCGAGCGCCCACACTTCCGGGAACTTCGCGGTCGGGTTGGAGTGCCAGTCACGTGCCAGCAGGATCTGCACCTGGATGAGTTCCTTCGGCATGGCCGCGGACTTGATGAATACGGCTACGCGACGGCTGGTGATCCACTCGATGCGGTCCACCTTCACGCCCTCCGGCAGGCCGGGGATCTCGGGGTTCTTCTCCACCTCGATCGGAGTGCGCTTTGGCGGGTCGGACGGGCGCAGACCGTCGGAGATGCCGCGGTTCGACGACAGCGACGACAGGTCCGAGGACTGTGCTTGGGCGGTGACTGCGGCCGACGGCGCCAGCGTGAGAGCCAGCGCGGCAGGCAGCAGGGCTGCGGTGAGCCTGGTGGGGGTGATCCGGTTGTCTCGCATGAGTCTCCTACCTCGTCGGGCTACTTGTGTCACAAGAGTATCGCCCTATATCTTAAGTTTCACTTGAGGGTTTAATCGAGCGCGACACGCGGGGCGTTACTGCAAACACTTCCACAAACAACAAAAGGCGCGTGCGGATCACATCCGCACGCGCCCTTACCTGGCCGGAAACCCGGGAACTACCAGGCGTTCATCACATTCAGGATGCGCGGCTTGGTGGCCTCGAGCTGGCTGCCAAACTGATCCCAGTTGTGCAGGCCGGTCGGGGTGAACACGGCGGTGTGCTTCACGCCGGTCACGGTGGCCTTAGCGGACCAGGCGCGCGTCGTCGCGTTGGCCACGCCCTCGAGCGCGATGCCGGCGGCTTGGTGCTGCGGCAGGTACTTCGCGTCGGCCGGGCCCGGCACGGCGGAGCCTGCGGAGACGTACACGTCCTTGCCGCGCAGGTTGCCCATGTTCAGGAACGGATCGTTTTCAAAGCGGCGCGGGTTCAGCGAGGAGCCCCACATGGCGTTGACGTTGTACATGCCGCCGTCGAGAAGCGCGGCGCGCAGCGCGGTCTGACCACCCGGGATGGTGGTGGCCAGGTAGCCCGAGTAGGACAGCACCTGACGGAACTGGTTCGGGTGCAGCGCAGCCAGGTTGACCGCGGCGGTGCCACCCATGGACAGGCCAAGGATGGAGTTGTTCGTCGGCGACACACCGAAGTGCTGCTGCAGGTACGGCGGCAGCTCCTTGGTCAGGAACGTGTCCCACTTGTAGGTCACCGGGTTGTTGAAGTCGTAGGTCGCCGGGGCGTTCCAGTCGGTGTAGAACGACGACTGTCCACCCACCGGCAGCACGAGGGTGATGTTGTGGTTAACAAAGGTGCGTGCCGCGTTGACGTCGTTGAGCCACGCGTTGGTGCGCTCCGTCGCACGCAGGCCATCCAGCATGTACAGGCCCGCGTTGCCGCCGCGCTGTGCGGGCTGGATCTGTACCGGGATGTGGCGGTTCATTGCGGCCGACCACACGTTGCAGCGCTGGACCCAGTAGCCGACCCGGTCCCAGGTGCAGCCGGGGCGCAGCCAGTCACGGTTGGCCGCGGCGGCCTGTGGCGCGCTCACGATGGAGATCGCGCTGAGGATCGCGACCAGCACCGCGGTGAGTTTGCGGCGCACGGAGGTTCGAGTGTTCATGCATTCCCCTCGAGACGTGTTTTCAGGCAAAAGACACGTTCACGTTACCAACCCGAAACATAGTCCGCTATTCACTCGGTCGGCCAGGCGATTTGTCGGGTGGGGCTGGTGTGACTGAGGTAGTGCGTGGGGTCGTCGTCAAGCGTGAGCGTGCGGCCCGGTCCAACTGAGTAGCGGACGTTGGCCCAGAAGCGGTCCCAGCTCATGGGTTCGCGGGAGGTGGCCAGCAGGTCGGCGATGTCGTCGCTACGCAATGCTTCGCGCGCGTCCTGCGCTTTTTGCTTATCGACGAACTGCGGCAACTTGTCCAAATCCGCATCCGTATCCGCCACCTGCCACTCCAGGCCCAGTTCCTTGTCGTGGCCGATGCGCCCGTCCGGCACGCGTGGCATACGAGCGGCGATTGGAGTGGCCAGGCCGACCGTGTCCAGGATGCGGGTGTTCAGCGGCGAGTTCATGCTGGTCATGCCAAGGTTGACCATGTAGGCGGTCAGCTCCAGATCGCGCTGGTCGGTTGCGTCGGGCTGGCGCTCGCGCACGAACCACTTGTAGCGCTCCGGCTCGGCGGTGACGATAGCGAGGCTGATCTGTGCGGCGTCCTCGTCGAGGCCTTGCTCGATCGCGTCTGTCCAGTCCCTCATGAGTTTGGAGCCAAGGAAGTCTTCGGCGTACAGGGGTGGGTCGCCGGCGTCGCGGCCGACGGCCATGGTCCAGAAGTCGCGCTCGTCGACAATGCCGAGTTCTTTTTCGCCGTTGTTGTATGGCTCCCAGTCGATGGGATGCGCGCGCAGGACGATCACGCTGGCCCACACGACAAGCGCGGTGCCCACTGATGCGGTCACCTTGGTGTACGGCACCGCCATCACTGGCAGCAGCAGCGCGAACAGGGGCAGCAGCCACATGCGGCCGTGCATGAAGTCGCCGCCGACGCGCAGTACGTACAGCATGTGCGCGAGTGCAACGCCGGTGGTCAAACACACAATTGCTAATCGACGCCCCCTCGCACCCCACAACAACCACACCCCCACCGCGGCAGCGCCGAGGAGAGGCAGGGCCAGCCAGTAGTAGCCGAAGAAGTCCGCAAAGTACTCCCAGCCGCGGGCCCATTCAGAGCCGCTGGCGGACTTGGCCACCGCGGTGTGCGGGGTGATCAGGCCGTAGTAGCCCATGCGGAACAGTTGGTAGCCGGCGGGAACCGGCAGCGCTACGGCGAGGATGCCTAGCGTTTTGCGGGGGCTAAACGCGATGAGCATGATGCCTGCCACCCCGCCGTAGAGCGCGAGTTCGGGGCGGACCAGCCAGGACAGGCCGGACCAGAACGCGAGGAAGTAGCCGGCGTAGGGCGCGCGGCGCTTGACCGGGTCCTCGGCCCAGGCGACGAGTGCCGCCCACCAGATGGCGATCCACAGCAGCGACATGCCCCACTCGAGCCCGGAGGTGGCAAAGTCGCGCGCGGGCGGCAGCGCAACATAAATGATGATGCCGAACGGGATGACGGGGCCGACCCTGCCCCAGAACTTGCCGGAGGCGTACGCGGCGGTAGCGGCGGCTGCGGCGGTGCACAGCAGCGCCAGCCACATGGCGATGCTTTCCAGGCGCGCATCCGTGAGCCACCCGAACAGCGTGATCAGGTACTGCCACAGGGTGGAGGTGTTGGCCTCGACGCGCTCGCCGGCGTTGAACACGGGACCGTTGCCGGCCAGCAGGTTGCGCACGGTGCGCAGGACGATCAGGCCGTCGTCGGACATCCAGCGGCGGGTCCAACCGCCCCAGAATGCGGCAACGCCCGCCACCACGGCTGCGGCGAGCGCGGAGATACGGGCGTTTTTGGTCATTGCGCAGATGTTACTGCGTTTCTGCCTACCAACCTAAGTTTGGTACGACATAGACGGCCATGACGATGCAGAAGATCCAAGCTGCGGCGAGAAGCTGCAGCACTCGGTCCTCGAGGGCGATCTCGTCGGGTGCACCACCCTGACCACCGTCGACGACGGAGGCGTAGCGCAGGATCGCGATCACGAACGGCACCATGGATACCTGGTACCAGATGGCGGCGGTGCCCTCGACGGAGTTGGAAAGCTGGAAGCCCCACAGTGCGTAGGACATGACCACGGCGGTGGCGGACAGGGTCCAGACGAAGCGCAGGTAGGTTTCGGTGTAGCCCTGCAGCGAGCGGCGGATCTCCGCGCCGGTTTCCTTGACCAGCAGCAGTTCTGCATAGCGCTTGCCGGAAGCCATGAACAAGGAACCGAACGCGGCGACCAGCAGGAACCACTGCGACAGCTCGATGTCGGCAGCGACACCGCCGGCCATGGTGCGCAGCATGAAGCCGGAGGACACCAGGGCGATGTCGATGACCGGGATGTGCTTCCAGCCGAAGCAGTAGCCGAGTTGCAGCGCAATATAAATGCCAATGACCCACGCCAACGCGGCACCATCAGTGGCCAGCAGCGACAGGCCGAGTGCCGCGGCGATGAGCACCGCCGCCATGATGTATGCCAGGTTGATCGGCAGCATGCCGGAGGCGATCGGGCGGAAGCGCTTCGTCGGGTGGCGGCGGTCCGATTCGACGTCGCGGGCGTCGTTGATCAGGTAGATCGAGGACGCACCGAAGCAGAACACGATGAACGCCAGCAGGATGTCCACCACGGTGTGGCGGGTGAACGCTTCCGCGCCGGCAGCCAACGGTGCCGCCAGCACGAGGACGTTTTTCACCCACTGCTTGGGGCGCAGCCCCTTGATCATCGCGTCGACGAGGTTCTTCGGTGGGGTTTTCTTCATCACCTGGTCCACACCTGAGGTGTGGGGTTCAGACTTCAGCAGCGGCTCGTCGATAGGTTCTTGCGTGTGTGCCACTTAAATCCTCTTCTCCGCTTCAATCACGGCCTTCGCCGTCCCTGCGCCGAGCAGTGCGCCGGCGAGGGTGTCGGTCGGGTAATGGACGCCGAGCACGTTACGCGACAGCATCATTACGGGCACCAGCAGCCACGGCCACTTCTTTCCGGTGATGTTGGCCAGGTGCGCGGCGGCGGCACCCGTGTTCGCAGCGTGCGAGGACGGGAACGACAGTTGGGAGGGCGTTCCCACTCCGATCTTCACCCGCGGGTCGTTCGGGCGTGGGCGTCGCACGATGCGTTTGAGCACCACGGTTGCGGCGTGCGCGGCGAAGGTGCCAACGCCCAGTGCGAGCCACTTTGAGCGCCGTTGCTTATCGACGTCCCCGATGCTCGTTGCGATGGCGCCAGCCATCGCAACGCCTAGCCAGCCCAGGTCGTGCTCACCGAAGTATGAGAGCACACGGGCGCCTTTGGCGGTGGCGGGAGAATACAGCGCGTCCTGGATGGCGACGAGCAGGTCTGTTTCCTTACTGGGCATCGAACACCTTCCCCCAGTTGTCGTGGCTGGTCAGGTCTTCGCGCGCGTCGCGGTAGATGCGCTTGAGTTCCGGCCAGCGCTGCTTGATGTCGGCGCGCAGCTGCTTTTGTTCCTCGACGAGTTTGTCGGCGAGGGCCTTGTCGCGCTTGCGGAAGGCCACGCCGGTGCCGCCGGCGGTAGACACGGTTGCCGAGTCCACGCGTGCCAGGGTGTACCAGCGGGCTTCCTCCGCGGTGAGGTTCAGCTGCGGGGCATCCCAGTGGGCGCGGTCTTCGTCCTTACGCAGGTGCAGCAGCGCCTTGACGGCCCACGGGATCTTCTTCACCTTGGCCAGGCGGCCGCCCATTTTGTTGGTCGGCACACCCGGCGCGCCGGTGGGTGTGGGCAGTTCGGTCGCGGACGGCAGGACCTGCGCGTCGGAGTACTCGCTGCGGATCTTCTGGATGCGCGGCAACGAGGATTCGAGGATGTCGAAGAGTTGGTCCGGGCCTGCCAGGAAGTCACGCATTGCCTCGTTTTGGATGGCGATGGTGGAGTACTCCATGCAGAAGTAGTGCTTCGCCGTGGACTTCTGCATGTTCTTCAGCATCGCCTCGGGGTTGTCCGGCCCGTAGATGGAGGCGACGATGAGGCGGTTGCGCATGTGGAAGTAGGCCTGCCAGTCGATGGCGTCGTCCTTGTCGGCCCAGGCCATGTGCCAGATGGCAACGCCCGGCCAGGTGACGGTTGGGAAGCCCGCTTCCTTGGCGCGCAGGGCGTACTCGTTGTCGTCCCACTTAATAAATAGCGGCAGCGGCAGGCCCATCTTCTCTGCGACGACGCGCGGGAACAGGTTCATCCACCAGCCGTTGTAGTCCACGTCGATGCGGCGGTGCAGCGGGCGCGAGGTGGTCTTACGCGGATCCAGATCCTCTTCCTCAGTGCCCACGTAGCCGAGTGGGTACTTGGCAAAGTCGTGGTCGTACACGGCGTGCTTGGCTGCAGAGAACATGAAGATGTTCGGGTCGACGGTCTCGCCGGTTGTGCGCAGCTGGGAGCGGTCCTGCAGGTTCAGCATCTGGCCGCCGACCAGGATCGGCTGCTTGGCGTAGCGCGCAGCCTGCACGGAGCGCACGATGGAGTCCGGCTCGATGGCGATGTCGTCGTCCATGTACAGGATGAACGGCGCGTCGGTGCTGTTGAGCGCCTCGTACATGATGCGCGAGTAGCCGCCGGAGCCGCCCAGGTTGCCCTGGTGGAAAATCTGTAGTTTGCCATTGAGGTTGCGCTCGGCCTCGGCGAAGTCCGGCTCGTCCGCCGGATGCTGGTTGCCCTGGTCGGGCATGAGCACATTGCTAATCGACGCCTCCACGTACGGATCCTCAGCCAACGCATGCAACGCGTTGACCGCATCCCGGGGACGGTTAAACGTGGGGATGCCAACGGCGACTTGTTTGGGTTGGGGTGGGACCACGGTGCCGTCGTCAAGCACTTGCTCTTGCGGCTCCTGCGGGGAGCACCACGCCGCATCGCTGATGCGCGTGTCCTCCTCGGCGGTGATGTCGAACCACAGCCAGCCGCCGTCCTCGAAATTGCCCAGCTTCAACGGGATCTCCGTGTAGCCGGTCGCGTCCACGTTGGTCACGCTGATGCGGGTGCCGTCGTACTTCGAGCGGTACACCGAAATCGTCGCGCGGCCCTGAACCGTCATCGCCAGGACGACGGTGTCCAGCTGCGACCAGCGGCGCCAATAGCTCGCCGGGAACGCATTGAAGTAGGTCTCGAAGGAAACCTCGTTGCCCGCAGGAACCTCAAAACTCGTCCGGTCCGACCAGCGCAGGCGCTGCTTGTTCTGCTCCTGCTCGATCAGGTACAGCATACGCACGTCGTGCGGCTCGCCCTTCTTCGGCATCAGCACACGCGCAAGCGTGTCTACCGCGAGGTTGTTGCTCGTTTCCACAGCTCTCACTTTCTATTGTGGGCAGTCGGAGTTAAGCGTAATCGCTGGGCGCCGAATCTCCCGCTGTGGCTCGCGGGTGTCGGCCGATGTCGGCGCCGTGGGCTACGGTTGCCACGGTTGTCACAACGTTTTTGAACGGAAAGCGAACGGAAAGCACAGGCATGTCTGCATCTCTCGAGCACGCCCCGACCGGGGTGGTTGCGTCGTTTCGTTATGCGTTTTCTTCGGGGACGCGGCTTCGTCGTGAAGTACTTGCCGGGCTCACCGTCGCACTCGCCCTGATCCCCGAGGCCATCGCGTTTTCGATCCTGGCCGGAGTCGACCCCGCCGTCGGCCTGTTCGCCTCCGTCACCATGGCTGTGACCATCGCGTTTACCGGCGGGCGGCCGGCGATGATCTCCGCCGCAACCGGCGCAGTCGCCCTCGTCATCGCACCCGTCTCGCGCGAGTACGGCATGGACTACTTCATCGCCACCGTGCTGCTCGCCGGCGTGTTCCAAATCATCCTGGCGGCACTCGGCGTGGCGAAACTGCAGCGCTTCATCCCGCGCTCAGTCATGGTTGGTTTTGTCAACGCCCTCGGCATCCTCATCTTCGCTGCGCAGATGCAGCACCTTATCGACGTCGCCTGGCCCGTCTACGCGCTCACCGCCGCCGGCCTGCTCATCATGGTGTTCTGGCCGAAAATCACCAACGCGGTCCCCGCCCCGCTGGTTACCATCGCGGTGCTGACCGTCGTGGTTGTGCTTGCCGGCATCACCGTGCCCACCGTCTCCGACATGGGCGAACTACCCCGCTCCTTCCCCGCCATGATGATCCCGCACGTGCCGCTGACGTGGGAGACGTTCCAGATCATCGCGCCGTACGCGCTGGCTATGGCAATCGTGGGCCTGTTGGAATCGCTCATGACCGCAAAACTTGTCGACGACATCACCGACACCCACTCCGACAAAACCCGCGAATCCTGGGGCCAGGGCGTGGCCAACATCGTCACCGGCCTCTTCGGCGGCATGGGTGGCTGCGCCATGATCGGCCAAACCCTGATCAACTCCCGCGAAGCCGGCGCCCGCACCCGCCTGTCCACCCTGCTCGCAGGCGTGTTCCTGCTGGTTCTCTTGCTGGCGTTCGGCGATGTTGTGGGCATCATCCCGATGGCCGCGCTCGTCGCCATCATGATCGTCGTCTCCCTTGGCACGATCGACTGGCACTCCATCCACCCGCGCACCCTCAAACTCATGCCGGTGTCCGAAACCATCGTCATGGTGGTCACGGTCGTCGCCACGCTTGCGACGAGCAACCTGGCCATCGGCGTCGTGCTCGGCGTAGTCACTGCGATGATTATGTTTGCCCGCCGAGTCGCCCACCTCGCGTGGGTAGAAAAGGTGGCGGAGCTCGACACTGATGGCGACGGGCACATCGACACCCGCACTTACCGCATCCACGGCCAACTCTTCTGGGCCTCCAGCAACGACCTGGTCTACGCCTTCGACTACGCCGACGACGCCGACCACATCATCATCGATCTCAGCCACGCCGAAATCTGGGACGCCTCCACCGTGGCCACCCTCGACTCCATCACCCAGAAGTTCCACAACCGCGGCAAAACCGTCACCATCACTGGCCTCGACGGCCCCAGCAAAGCCCGACTCGACCGCCTCACCGGCCAACTCCCGTAGGCTCTTCGCCATGAAGCCTTACAACTACAACGGCGACTACGACGCCGACGGCCTCCCCATCGGGGGATCTGGAGACCGGAGTGGAACTGGCGGCGGACAGGGTGGCGGATTTCTCGGGGGAAACTCGGTTGATCGCTCGCCACTCGGCGCCCCCAATGAACACCGCACCCCCGGCACGCCCGCCCGCAACTACACCATCGGCGCAATCCTCATCGCCATCTGCGTGCTGTCCTTTTCGTTCCTTTCCGGCGCAACCGCCGTGTTCGTTGGCATCTTCGGCGCCATCGCCGGTGCCGTGTTCCTGATCATGGGAGTTCAAGGCAGCAACGACGCACCCAACCTGGAGCAGCACTACTTCGACTCCCAACCCGACGTGGACTGGGACGACAACTTCAAGCGCGAGTTCGGCGACGGGCGGTAAGTGGTTCGGCTACGGGCCTAGCGCCCCGATCGGCACAACCACCACACCGTCCGCTCGACGGTGTGCAGGCCCACCAGAGGTGACAACGAGCAACACGGTGTCCTGTTCAAGCTGTTCGTCAAACCTCTTAAGGGTGTCTGCCGCGTGATCGAGAATTTCCGGCGTGTACCCAAGTTTGACCTCAACCAGGATGTCGACGCCTTCGTAGTTCACCACCGCATCAACCTCAAGCTTCGTGTTTAGCCGAGCGTGGTACACCGTCTTGCCAGTCAGCGCTCGAAGCTCGTGGAAAACGAGCGACTCGAAAAGCTGCCCAAAGTAACGCGGATCCTGCAACAGTTGCTGAGGACCGCGCTCAAGCGCAGCCATCGCAAAGGACGGGTCCGCAAGGTGACGCTTGGGTGACTTGCGCAAGGTTGCTTTCGACCGCAGGTGCGTAGACCACGCTGGCTGATCCACCGAAATAAAGATCCGCGATAACGCGTCGAGATAATCACGTGCGGTTTCACGATGCATGTCGATATCAGTCGCAATTGTTTGCAGATCAACCTCTGTAGCAACCGCGCGAGAGATGGACTGCATTATCCTGCGCACACGCTCCAAGTCTCGCGAGACTTCACCCACAGTGTGGATATCCACATCGGCGACCGTCTGCACGTAATCACGGACGTTCTCTATCGCGTCATCCAAGGAAAGGTCCGCGTTGTAAGGAAGGCCTCCGCGACACATTCGCTCAGCAAGCTCAGTCAGCGTCAAGGCAGGAGTTGCAAACTGAGGCGCATTGCCCGCAGCAATCTTGCTGAGGGATGCAGAACCTTCTGACTCTCCCGACTCGAACAGGGTCATCGTCGACATCGTTAGGCGCGCAAATCTTCCAGCACCAGAGTGGCGGGTTGCGTCCACTCCCGGAGCGGTGGAACCCGTGAAGATGAACTGTCCCTTCGCCTTACGAGAATCAATCTCGTGCCGCGCAAAATCCCAAAGACGCGGTTGCAATTGCCACTCGTCGACGAGGCGAGGGGTGCCACCTTCGAGCAGTACACGTGGATCGGTCGCCATCGCCAGCGGGACGCTCGGATCAGTTTCAACATTCAAGACACTCCCGGCCTGCCGGCTCGCGGTTTCCGTTTTCCCGCAGCCCTTCGGCCCTTGAATGAGCACTCCACCTTGGCGACGAAGAGCGCTTTCGAGTTGGCCATCTGCAAGCCTTGGAATGTATGAGTTCGACATGCCAAAACTATACCTCCCACCAGCATATTCGACACTTTGAAACGGTTTTGTTCGACATTTTGAAACGATTTCGTTCCGCACTTTGAAATTCTGCGAGATAGTCGGCGGAAACATGTCTCGCCGAAACGAAATAACCACTCCGTAGACTCAGGGGCATGCCGAAGATTACTGAGGACACCGTCGCCGAGCACCGCGCCGTACAACACCGCGCGGTGCTTGACGCCGCCGAGCGCCTCATCGTCGAAAACCACGGCAAGGTGCCCACCCTGGCGGAGGTGGCTGCCGCGGTCGGTCTCGCGCGACCCAGCGTGTACCGGTATGCAAAATCCCAGCACGACCTGCTGGTCCAGCTCCTCATCGCGGCCACCGACGAGTGGAACGCCGAACTCGAGGCCAAGATTAAAAACGCCCCTCCGGAACCCCACCAGCGCATGCGTGCCTACGTGGACGCCACCCTGGACCTCTTCGCGCATGGTGGCCACGGCCCACTCATGGCGGCGGCGAAGAACTTCCCGGAGGCGTTTGCCGACGACAACGTGCAACGCTCCCACGCCGGATTCCGCACCATCGTGGCGGACTTTTGCCCTGGCGTATCAGCCGTGGATATCGCGCTGCTCAACTCCGCCATTGCGCGTGCAGCCGAGTTCGCCGCCACACCGGAGGCGTTCAAGGCGGCGCGGGAGACGTTATATGCGATGGCGGATGTGGTCGTCGATTAGCAACTAGGACTCCCACTTCACCATCTGGCTTGGGCGTGCGAGCACGTTGCGCTTGCTGGCCACGATAAGACGGTCCAGGTCAGCCTGCACCGCGTCCACATCCGCCGGGTTGTACTGGCGCTCCCTGCGCGCCCGGTGCAACTCGGAGCTCGCCGCCTTAAGCGCAACCTTCTGCATTTCAATCGCGCTTTCGCGAGCGCGCTCGAAAGCTGCCATGCGCTCGTCAGTGCTTTCCGGATCCTGCAGGCGCTGCTCCGTAATCGAGTTCAACCACTCCTGCACCATCGTGTACGCCTCCGGCGCATGCTCCTCGCCGTGTTCGCGCACCGCCTTGTGCGCCGCCGCGTACGCCCGCTGGTTCAATTCTTCAATTGCCCGGTCTGCTTCTGGGCCTTTTTGCAGGTCCATCTTCCGCACCAGCCATGGCAGCATGAGGCCGGGGATCACCATCGTGCAGGTCAGCACCGTCAACGCAATGACGGACAGTTCGTGGTGGTACTCGGTTGCCGACGGCGGGATAGCCAACACCAGCGCCAACGTGACCAAACCGCGCATGCCAGACCACGCCATCAGGAGCACCTCCTGCAGGCGCAGTGGCGACACGTGCGTGCGACCCTTGCGCACGTTCAACTTGTACAGCACCCACATCCAGGCCAGACGCACCACAAATGCGACGACGGAGAGCACCACGCCGACTTGTACGGCGGGCCAAATGTAGGTGCCGGCGGTGTCGATAGCATCACGCACGCTCATGCCGATCAACCCGAACGCCACGCCCGTGAACAGCAGCTCCACTGTTTCGCAGAACGAGTGACCGGTCAGGCGGTCCTCCGCTGTCATCGTGGAGCGCGACGACAACTCCACCGCGGCGATCACGATCGCGATCACGCCCGAAGCGTGGATCGCCTCACAACCCGCATAGATGGCGAACGGCAGCACCCACGTAAACGCGGTACGGATCACGGAATCTGGCACCGAGTTTGCAAACAGCGCAGCTAGCCTGCCGACGATCAACCCCACCACCACAGCAACCGCCGCGGCATAAAGGAACTCAACGAATCCCTTGGTGAAGTCCACTTCACCCTCTGCAATCACCGCAGCCATGGCGATGTTGAAGGTGACAATCGAGGCGGCGTCGTTAAACAGCCCCTCCGTCTGCAACGTTCCGGTGATGCGCTTCGGAATGCCAGCCGGTCCCGCCACCGCGTCGACCGCGACTGGGTCCGGCGGGGCGATCGCCGCCGCCAACACCATCGCGGTAGCCAGACTCACACCCGGCAGGATCCACATCGCCGTCGCCGTCAGCGCCGCGATAGTAAGGAACACCAGGATGACCGACATGGTCAGCACCACGTTGAGCTGCGAGCCGATCTGACCCCAACTCGTGCGCCTGGCCAGCGACCACAGCAGTGGCGGCAGGAAGATCGGCAAGATCAGGTGTGTGTCAATGGACACCGTGTCAATGCCTGGAATGAAAATCACCGGCGCCACCACGATGGTCAGCAGCGCCGGCCACGGAATGCCCGTGCGCTCACCAACCGCAGCGACAATGACGGTGGCCAGCAACAATCCGATTAGCGCAATAAACGTTCCCACGCTGGCTCAGCTTACGACGCTGACGCTGGTTCCTTGCCCATCTGCTGAATTCACAGAAATCCGATATCGGCTTCCGCCGGCGACGTGTTGGACGTCATCGGCGACTCCGACATCAACCGGTACCTCGTCTCGACGTTCGTCGCCCCGGTCCCGAGCGCCCAGACAAGGATTGTCACTTAGGCAAGGCATACCTTAGAGTAATCACGTTAGGTCAGGGAGACCTAACGTGAAACTTTTTGACCACCTACGAAAGGTGCAACCTTGACACTCTTTACCTCTCGCGCCCTGAAGGGGATCGCAGCCACGTTCACTGCGGCGCTCATGCTTGCCAGCTGCTCCAGCGGATCAAGCGATTCAACAACCGCTCCCGAAACTTCCGATGCCAACGGGTCAGAGGAGCGCATTGTGACAATGGGCCTCGGCGACGTCGATACGGTCCTTGCCCTGGGCGAACAACCGGTTGGTTACGCCACCTGGCAACAGGAAGGTACGGGGGACCCTTCCGGACTTGGACCGTGGGCCAAGGACAAGCTCACAGTCGAACCAAACCCGCTCCGGGACACGACCACCGAGTTCAGTACTGACACTGCCGAACAAGTTGCCTCGCTCAACCCGACAAAGATCATTGCAGTGAATAGCGGCCTCGAAGCCGATAAGAGGGCATTACTCGAGCAGATTGCACCAACCACCTTCCACTCGGATGAGTACCAAGATTGGCAGGTGCCATGGGACGAACAGATTAAGGAAATCTCCAAGGCGTTGAATAAGGAGGCCGAAGGCGAAAAGCTCATCGCCGACTCCGAGAAGGCCTTCCAGGATTTCCGTGAAGCGCACCCCGAGTTGCAAGGCAAAACAGCGGTAATCGGCATGCCTTACGACGGAAAGTTTGGCGTCTACACCTCGGGCGACGGCCGCGGCTCCTTCATCGAAAAACTAGGGTTCAAGATCCCGGAGAAGTTCAACGGCGATGGCTCCAGCTTCTTCCTTGACTGGTCCCCCGAGAACTACGCCGACTTCAACGACGTGGATTACCTCTTCGTGCTGGACTACTACGGCGCAATCGATGCTCTGAAGAACGACGCCACCTTCATGGACCTCGATGTGAATAAGCGTGGCGGGGTCTACTGGTTAGACACAGATACCGCCAACGCAATGAGCATGCCGAACCCCCTCACGATCCCGTACGCAATCGATCAATTCAAAAAGCAGCTCTAGAACACCAGGCAGAAGTGGTGCTTACCGGGGTACAACCAGTGGCCCCCCGTTTACCGGGTCTGTTGCCACGACAGCAGGCAGATGAAAAACACGGTCCAGTAAGGACTCGGTGAGCACCTCGGCGGGCGCACCGACCGCTTCCACCTCGCCACGCTGCATCACGATGAGTTGATCTGAGTAGCGTGCAGCGAGGTTCAAGTCATGCAGCACCATAAGCACGGTTCTCCCCTCCTGATCAGCGAGACGACGTACGAGTGACAAGACCTCGACAGAGTGAGACAAGTCGAGATAGGTCGTAGGCTCGTCCAACAACACGAGCGGAGTCTCCTGAGCTAAGACCATCGCAATCCAAGCGCGCTGACGCTGACCACCAGAAAGTCGCTCGAGCGGACGGTTTGCAAACTCCGTGATATTGGTCAGTTCCATCACCTCATCGACCACACGTGAATCCTCAGCCGAGCTCTGTCGCAACCAAGATCGATGTGGGTGGCGTCCACGGCCAACCAAATCATGCACTGTCAGCCCCTCGGGAGCCACCGGAGTCTGTGGCAACACTGCAAGCTGACGCGCAATCTCGCGGCGCTTCAGATTCGCCATGTCCACGCCGTTCAGCGTTACCGTGCCGCAGTCACGCGTAAGAAGCCCTGCCACAGCACGCAACAGCGTTGACTTGCCACAACCGTTTGGGCCGATGATTGTGGTGATTCCGCCTTTGGACACGTCGAAATCAATGCCCTTAAGGATGACGGAAGCGCCATAACTTACCTTAAGATTTCGGACCTGAAGCATCATATGGACACCTTTCGTGTTGCACGCAACAGCGTGTAAAGCAGCACTGCGCCACCAATTGCAGTTGTGGCTATCCCCACCGGCAGATTCCCCGGCACCAGGGTTCGCACCGCCAAGTCAGCGACGGATACGATCGCCGCGCCAGTAAGCATCGCGGTTCCTAATGGCGGCGTTGCTGCATGTGTGATCTTGCGTCCGATCTGTGGTGCGACAAACGCCACGAAGGCTATCGGCCCAGATGCCGCAACGCCCATCGATGCCAGTATTACAGCCATTAGCATGAGGGTCAGCTGGGTACGCCGGGGCTCTACCCCGAGACCAGCAGCAGTGTCCTCCCCCAAAGAGAGTGCCTCAAGCTTGAAGGCTACCCACCGCAATAGTGGAATGACGACCGCCAGTGCAATGAGTACAGCGATGGCGTCGTGCCAACTAGAAGAACCCACCGAACCGGTCACCCACGCCTGCGCCTTGCCTACATCTCGATAGTCAGCACGAACAAGCAGGAACGAGTTGTAGGCCATCGCCAGCGCATTGATGATGATGCCGGCGAAGACAAGCTGGAAAGACCCTAGTCCAGCACCACGACTCAGCCACCAGATTGCCGCAGATACGGTCAGTCCCCCGAGGAATGCACTGAGCGGCACGCCCAATACACGCAGCATCATCCCGGCACTTCCACCAGCGAGTAGCGCGGTCAACGCGAAAGCGGAGGCACCCGAGGTGACCCCCAAGATGTCCGGACTCGCCAGTGGGTTCCTTGTAATGGTCTGGAAAATTGCCCCGGCAAAGCCCAGCGCAGCACCTACCCCCAGCGCCGTGACCACTCGTGGCAGGCGCCACTCGAGAACTACAGTCCGGGTCAGCTCTGCCGTTTGGCCCATGAGAGCGGAAACTACGTCTCGAACCGATAGCTCGAAATCTCCAACCATCACGCCCCCGAGGGCAGCGGCTAGGGCCAGCACCGCAAGAGCAGTGTTTATCGCGAAAACCCGCATCAGAGTTTCGTCCCCTTCCGCAAGATATGCAGTGCAAATGGGGCCCCAACGAAGGCGAGTGTGATGCCCACCTGTAATTCTCCAGGGCGCGCGATGACGCGACCAATAACGTCAGCAAACAAGAGCAACGTCGCCCCAGCCAGCGCGGAACACGGCAGCACCCAGCGGTAGTCCGGGCCGGTGAGGCTACGCACGAGGTGCGGAACAACCAGGCCAACGAACCCGATCGGTCCGGCTCCAGCCACCGCTGCGCCAGTAAGCAATGCAACCAGGACGATACCCAAGGTCCGCGCGATAGAAACTCGGACGCCAAGTGCATTTGCAACGTCATCCCCCAAGTTCAGGAGGTTTAGCTGATTCGCTGAAGCAAAGGCGCCCACGAGCCCAAGAACAATCACGGGAGCAAGGACCGTGACCACCTGCATATCGCGTCCGGCGATAGCACCCGCTGTCCAAAACCGCATCTCATTAAGGCTTCGCGTATGCGTCAGTACGATGCCGCTCGTCAGCGCAGAACAAACCGCACCCAACGCGGAACCACCAAGCACCACCGTGATCGGCGTAGATCCCAGGCTTCTCATGCTGAGCACGAACACAAGCGCTACCGCAAGTATCGCCCCGAGAAATCCCACCCCGACAGTGCCCAATACCGTCATTGACCCATGAAAGGAAATGGCTGCTGCCACAGCAAGCGCCGCGCCAGGCCCGACGCCCAGCAGGTTTGTGTCTGCTAACGGGTTTCGGGTGTGTCCCTGCAGCAGTGCGCCCGCAGTGCCCAGCGCTGCTCCCACCAGCAGACCAAGTAGGGTGCGCGGAACACGGAGTTGCGCGATGATCTTCGCCTCATCACTGGACGTCTCAAGTTGTTCAGCTGCGCCCGAGAACGCCAGCATGAGTCCATCACGAACCGCGCTCACCGTCGCCTCGAAACCCATTTCGCGCGCCCCGATCAACAGCGACACCAGCGCTGCACACACAGTGGAAATCACAAGGAGGGCGACAAGCCCAACACGTTTAGTCACGCTGTAACTCCGTTACCGCCAGTACCCCATGAACGACACGTGGTGACGAGGCACTCCCGCCTCACCCACCAGAAGCCGCCGCATCGCCGTCACAGCCGTATTCTTCCCAGCGATCCAGTAATAGGTATGTCCCACGGTATCCGGCGTGGAAGCTATGGACTCACCACTGCTGGAATACGTGGGTGTCTCCCAGACTTCATCGAGCTGGGCTTCATCCACAAGGCCAGTTTTTCCAGTTTCCAACGAAGCGGAGACACAACGGGATCCAACTTCCTGTTTCAGCTGCGCAAGAAGCAAGCCTCCGTAGTCGAAGTCCCCCTCTGCACGAAAATGCCAACGGATATCAACCTGTGAAGGGGAGTCGATGGGCAGGTGATTGCCGGCGGGCACCTCGATATCAACCGAACCGGCGAGCCCCTCGGGCCAATCCCCCAAGATACGAGCCATTGCAGGCAACGCGGTTTCATCGCCGTAAAGACGGGCAACCACAGCAGATCCGGGGTCAAACTCAATACCAACACCGGAATCATCGTCGCGGGTTGGTCCAATAATCAGCAGCTGCTGCCCAGGGTGTGCGTCCTGCGCCCACGCCGAGGCGGGACCGGGACTATCGCTGTGCAGAACAAAATCCACATCCAATTCGTCAGGGCCTTCAGCACTTCGCCGGAACTCCCGAATGGAATAGGTACGCAGGTGTCCGCGCATATGCTCCGGCATCGCACGCCATGTCTCCCACCACCCCTCTTCCGGAAGCTCGAACAGACCACTGACAGGCGGGATCAGTAGCTTGATACGCAAATCCCTGATAGGAACGGCGGGTCCCATGTCGTCGACCCCGGTGAACGTCACCCGCTGGAAACTCGGCGCAATGCGTTCACTGCGGACGACGGTTGCAAGGAAAGGTCTAAAACTCACCCCGCAAACTATATAGGCTTGCCTATCCTAAGGAAAGCTTTGAGGTGAGCAGTCCCGGCGCCCGTGTAGCCGGCCAAACGGCTAGTCGCCTTTAAGACCGGTGACGGCACGGGCGCGGGCATCATCAACCGCCCTGACATCAACCGGTACCTCGTGTCCGCCTTCGTCGCCCCGGTCCCGAGCGCCTAGCCACCCGGTTGCGGAGTTGTTTGAAACAACTCCGAAACAACTCTTCGCAAAACTCACCCGAAATTAAACCATCGCCGCAGGTCACAATAGTTGTTTCGAGTTGTTTTGAGTTGTTTATACCGAAACCCAACGGACACTCGGGCCTCGCGTTGGGCTCCCGTCGGCGATTTTCGCTTTCCCTAGGTCCCGAAGGTGGCGAAGGATTCGGCTCACTGATTCACGCTCGACGCCGAGTTCATTCGCAACCTCACGAGCGTTCAGGGACTTCCCCTCGCGCAACTGAGCAACGATCCAGTCCTCGGTAGTCACGGATGCAATCGCAGTAGATTCGTTCCCTCCAAAAGCCGTCCGTGCTCGAGCAGACAATATCCACTCGGGGGCATCCCGCAAAGGTTCTAGGAAGCCCTGACTTGCGTACCACCCCAAGTATTCTTGGGCCTGCGCTTCCGGGACTTGCATGAGTCGGGCCGCCGTGGACGTCATCAAAATCTGGTTGTTCGCCAGATGACGCGCCACTAAGAGCCCATTTACGCTATTGAATATCGCCTCTCCGAACTCAGCACGCAGCAGGTACAGCGACTTAATAAACGCCGAATCGACGTTTCCGGCGGGCAACGTGACCTCAACAAACGGCCCATCGGCATTCAGGCTGGGGGCTTGCCTACCACTGGCGAGCATGGCGACCCACATGCGATCGAAGCCTCGCGAAGATTCTTCAGCGAGGCCCAACTGCCGCAATGCACCCATCAGAATCGGGTTACGCGGGATCGATTGGGTGGTCAGAATCCTTTCCTCAGGCACGCCGACAGGGAGACCACCAGGAGACCAAACGGTCAGACTGGTCGGAGACTGATCAACAACGATTGCAGTGGTCGCTCCCCAGTCGCGGTGCGCGAATGCGTTGGAAACAATTTCGTCTACAGCAGCCGCAGGAAACGCCGGAATGGGAAACTCTTGCCCGTTCGGGAGTTGCACTCGCGCAATTTCCTGCGACGTGTGAGCCTTAATCAACGCACGAAGCTGTTCTGATGCAGTAATCAACGGTGCGGAGATCTCGGTGACTTTCGGATCGCCACTGGGCACGTCGCGAAGCAAGTGTCGCACGACCGTCCGGTTGCGCAGCGGCTGCATGAAGAGAATTTCTGCCGCAAAGGTCAGCGCGCCATGGGGCGTAAACAATCCCAACTCACTGCAGAGTTCAAGACTCGTCTGGGGTACAGGAGAGTCATCACCCAAGGCATGCTTCCGGTTGGCAAGGAGTGCTTTAGCCTGCTCGATTGCCTTAGGATCGAGATCTTCAGGGCTTCGTCGAGACGCAGTAGCGCTCAGGTCAGGGTTCGAACGGGACAGGTGAATACTGCGACGCTCATCCTCGCCCAGAGGGACGCAGTTTTTCCCGACACGTTTACTGGCTTGGCCTTTGGAACGCTGATACAGCGCCATCCCCCGTGGGATGCGCAATGCAATCAAACGCTTGCCGCAGCGCTCGATTTCAGAAGCTTCGACCTGAATATGAGGCTGCGTCTTGCTGTAAATCTTTTCCACCAACCAGTCGCATGAGCGATCGGTGCCAGTGAACGCAGCAGGGCCTGCCTTCTTGTCATTGACGCCAAGGACGATGTAGGCGACACCGCCGTCGGCGTTGGAGAAACAAATGACCTCGTCGACAAGAAACTCCACAAGCCCCGCATCGGGGTTCTTGTTCATCGGGTGGACAGCAGGATCTTCCTTGAAATCCAGTACCTGGGATTCCCAGCTCCCAGCGCTATCTCCGGCCTCAATTGCCGACAGCGCTTCCTCCACACCCTCAAAACCCGAATCGAGCATGGGCTCAGAATAACAAAAGTTGTTTCAAAGTTGTTTGAAACAACTCCGAAACAACTTACCGCAAAACTCGCCCGAAATCAGCCCATCCGAGCAGGTCAGCATAGTTGTTTTGAGTTGTTTTGGGTTGTTTATAACTCGACCGTCGTGCCGTCGATCACCTTGGACGGCACACCGATCTTGCCGGCGGCGCGCACGTCAGCGAACCCGTCAAGCGAGTCGCGCAGGGTGAGGAAGCGTTTGAGGTTGCGCAGGTTGGTGACGTCGAGAAGTTCGGCGTCGCCGAAGGCCTGCGGGTCTGCCTTAAACTGCGCGATCACGTCCGTGCAGTCAGGGCAGTCGGGGTGAACGAAAATCTCAGCGCTCACAAGTACCTCCTAGTGGCCGCGCGGCTGGGACAGTGGCTCGCCGGACTCGAAGAACGGACGGAGCTGGTTGTCGAACAGGGTCAGTGCAGACGCGATGGCCATGTGCATATCCAGGTACTGGTAGGTACCCAGGCGGCCGCCGAAGAGGACGTTGTGTTGTTCGGATTCTTCCGCCGCGAGTCGTCGATAAGCCTCGAGCTTCGCGCGGTCCTCGGGGGTGTTAATCGGGTAGTACACCTCGTCGTCACCCTCGGCGAAGCGGGAGTATTCCTTGACAATGACGGTCTTGTCGGTGGGGTACTCGGTGCGCTCCGGGTGGAAGTGGCGGAACTCGTGGATGCGGGTGTAGGGGACGTCGGCGTCGTTGTAGTTCATCACCGAGGTGCCCTGGAAGTCGCCGGTGTTCAGCACTTCCTGCTCAAAGTCGAGGGTGCGCCAGCCGAGGTGGCCTTCGGCGTAATCGAAGTACTGGTCGAGCGGACCGGTGTAGACCACCGGTGCGTCGGGGTTTTCGGCGCGGATGTCGTCGCGGACGGTGAACCAGTCGGTGTCGGTGCGGACGTCGATAAGTTCGTGCTCTGCCATCTTCTCCAGCCAGGCGGCGTATCCGTCGACGGGGAGGCCTTCGTACTTGTCGTTGAAGTAGCGGTTGTTAAAGGTGTAGCGCACTGGCAAGCGGGAGATGATCTCCGGCGGCAGGTCGGTCGGGTCGGTTTGCCACTGCTTGGCGGTGTAGTGCTTGACAAACGCCTCGTAGAGCGGCTTGCCGATCAGGGCGATGCCGCGCTCTTCCAGGTTGGTCGCGGCGGCTGGGTCGAGGCCTTCACGCTGCTGTTCGATGAGCTTCTTCGCTTCGTCCGGCGAGTAGTACTTGCCGAAGAACTGATTGATCAGGCCGAGGCCCATGGGGAATTGGTAGGCGGTGCCGTCGTGCATCGCAAACACGCGGTGCTGGTAGTCGGTGAACAAGGTGAAGCGGTTGACGTATTCCCACACGCGCTCGTTCGACGTGTGGAAGAGGTGCGCGCCGTATTTGTGCACCTCGATGCCGGTTTCCGGCTCCTGCTCCGAGTAGGCGTTGCCGCCGATGTGGTTGCGCTTTTCCACCACCAGCACGCGTTTGCCCAGCTCGCTCGCCGCTTGCTCGGCCACGGTAAGGCCGAAGAACCCTGATCCAACAACAATGAGGTCGTATGCCATGCGGTCTATTTTCGCACAGTTGCTTATCGACGACACCACGCCGCGACACGCCACAAAAGCCTCAAGTCTTTCTTGAGACTTTAAATTGCACTACACTGCGTTCCAGTCACAATTGCCACTATTTTCACAAGAAGTGTCAGGAGTTTTACCGTGCAACAACGCCGTAGTCTTCAGGGCGGTGCGGTCCGACCACGCCGGGCCGTAGTCCTGCCTGCCGTGGTGTCCGTTCTCCTCGTGGTGGCTCTCGTCGCTACGCAAGTGTTCAGCGGCAACCGCATCCTCCACGTCCAATCCCTCGGCGCCGGCGCACCCGAGGTGTACACCGCGTCCGAGTCCTTCGCGTCCGGCGCGAACATCACTGTCGACGACGCCGCCATCCGCACCCAAGGCGGCGAAGAAGGCGAAGTACGCCGCGTGGTCAAGGAGTTCACCAACGACCGCGACTTCTCCATCGTCGGCCTGACCTGGACCGGCGACCGCGACATCGCCGCATTCGTCCGCTCCCAGCAGGCCGACGGCACCTGGTCCGAATGGTTCGAAATGGACCCGATCGACCCGCCGAAGGGCAGCGACAAGTTCGGCACCGAACCGATCTTCGTGGGCAAAACCAAGCGCGTCCAGGTCTCCACCGGCGGCGTTGATCTTCTCGACGGCGGCCGCACCGACTCCGGCGCACCCACCACCGCCAAGGACCTCAACGCTGTCTTCCTCGACGGCGGCGAAGGCCAAACCCAAGGCGGCATCAACCCGGTCGCGGACTCCTACACCTGGGGCATGCCCAAGGTGATCACCCGCGCACAGTGGGGTGCAGGCTCCAGCCAGGCCCCGTACTACTCCGAACCAACCACCGCAGCGACCGTGCACCACACCGCAGGCTCCAACAACTACACCGAGGCCCAGGCACCGGGCATCGTCCGCGGTATCTGGACCTACCACGCCCGCAACCTGGGCTGGGGTGACATTGGCTACCACGCGCTCGTGGATAAGTACGGCAACATCTACGAAGGCCGCGCAGGCGGCATGGACCGCAGCCCGCAAGGCGCACACGTCGGCGGATTCAACCAAAACACCTGGGGCGTATCCATGCTTGGCGATTACCAAAGCGCCCAGCCCACCACCGCAGCACTGCGCGCCATGGGCGAAATCATCGGCTGGAAGGCAGCCGTCGCCGACTTCAACCCAATGGGCTACAGCTACCACCAGGCAGAATTCAGCTTCAAGGGCTCCAAGTACTCGGCTGGCCAGGGTGCATCGTTTAGCAACATCAACGCTCACCGTGACTTCCACTACAGCACCTGCCCAGGCGACAACCTGTACTCCAAACTGCCCATGATCCGCGCCACCGCCGCAGCGAAGTACCGCACGCTCAAGGCCGGCAACCGCGCAGGCCTGGGCAACCGCGGCACCGAGTCGACCGCTGTCACCACCACGGCGCAGTCCCCGGCATTGCCAGGCGACACGGTGAACCCCACGGATCCGACCGGCAACACCGGCAATCAGGGCAACACCGGCAACAACGCCACAGGCGTTCTCACCGGCCTGACCTCCGGCGACCCGATCGCCATCGCCACCGCGGCCGGCACCGTCATCGGCGCAATCCTGCTGTTCCTGGCTGCACGCGACATGCTCCCCGGCGTCAGCGAACGCCAGGGGGTGGAGGTCTTCCAGGGCCTCAACCTCGCACAGGTCTCGGAGTTGGCCCAAAAGATTGGCCCGGCCGTCGGCCCCGCACTGAACGCCTTCGGTGCCACCGAGGCCGCCGCCGTCTGGACCGCGCTCGAGCCCACCCTGGGCAAACTCATCGCAGGCGTTGGCGGACCGACCGGCCCGGCAATCACCTTCTACTCCAACGGCATCGCCGCGCGTAATGACCAGGGTGAGATCATCTCGCTCGTCGGCAAGATTGCGGAGACCTGGCTGCAGCAAGGCCTCGACGCCGGCCCGCTGGGCATGCCGATCACCCGCGAGTACTACCCGACCACCGACGTCGTGCGCGTCGACTTCGAAGGCGGCAGCATCACCTACAACCCGACCACCAACGCGCTGGACATCACCACGCGCTAGGCCCTCGCAGGCTCGGGCCTAGGCAAGATCTAGACAGCGCTCCACCGCGTCTTCCCACGCGGTGACCAGCCGGTCCCGTTCGGGGCCGGCCATTTCGCTTTCCCAGGTGGTGGAGGTGCCGAGCGACAAGGGTTCGTCGATAAGCGAAATGCCCATCGCAGCCGCCGACGCCGCCCCCATCACCGTCGTCTCCGTATTCGCGGGTCGCTCCACCGTCACGCCGAGGATGTCGGCCTGCATCTGCATCAACAGGTTGTTCTCCGTCATGCCGCCATCGACCTTCAGCGTCGTCGGGTCGCCGCCCATCGCACACACCACCTCGCGCGCCTGCAGGCACGTCGCCTCCAGCGCAGCCCGCGCAATGTGCCGCTTATCGACGAACCGCGTCAACCCCACAATCACACCCCGCGCATCCGGACGCCACCGGGGCGCGAAGAGCCCTGAAAACGCCGGCACGATCACCACTCCCCCACTGTCTTCGACCTGCTCCGCCAGGGTTTCCGATTCTGCGGCGGTGCTCAAGATGCCGAGCTGGTCACGCAGCCACTGAATCAACGACCCGCCCACGGCCACCGAACCCTCCTGGGCGTACACCGGCGGCTGGCCCTGCACCTGGTAGGCGACGGTGGTCAGCAGGCCACGGTCGCTGAACTTCGACTCGGCACCCGTGTTGAGCAGCATGAACAGGCCGGTGCCGTACGTCATCTTCGCGTCGTTCTCATGCAGGCCGCCTTGGCCGAACAGCGCGGCCTGCTGGTCGCCGAGCACGCCCGTGATCGGCACACCCGCCAGCGGACCCCGCGGACGGATCTTGCCAAAGTTGCCCACGGACGGCCGGATCTCGGGAAGGATTCGGGGTGGGATGCGGAGGTCGTCGCAAAGCTGCTCGTCCCAATCGAGGGTCTCCAAATCCATGAGCAACGTGCGCGACGCATTGGTCACATCCGTCAGATGCAACGCCTTGTCCTTGTCCTTCGCCCCGCCCGTGAGGTTCCAGATCAGCCACGTATCCATCGTGCCCGCCAGGAGTTCGCCCTTCTCGGCGCGCTCACGAGCGCCTTCGACGTTGTCCAGGATCCACGCCCACTTCGGCGCCGCAGGATACGAATTGTGCAAAAGCCCGGTCTTACTCAGGTACTTCGTGGCGTCCCCATCGTGGTTCGTGCGGGTGTCCTGCCACACGATCGCGTTGTAGATCGGCTTGCCGGTTGCTTTGTCCCAAATCACGGCAGTCTCGCGCTGGTTGGTCAGCCCGAGAGCGTAAATGTCCTGCTCAGCGATGTCCTTGTCAGCAAGTGCTTCGCTGAGCGCCCGGCGTGTGTTACGCCAGATCTCCATCGGGTCGTGCTCCACCCACCCCTTGCGCGGCATGATCTGCTCGTGCTCAAACTGCGCCTGGGTGATGACCTTCCCGTCCGTGCGCGTGATGCACACACGTGTCGACGTCGTACCCTGGTCAATCGCCGCAATCAAAGCCATGCGCGTGATTCTACGGTGGGCGGTGGTGCCCGTTGGGTTGTTGTGGGTGTTTCTGGCCCGTTTCCGGTGCTTTCCTGGCGCTTTCTGGCTCGTTTCCACTGCTTATCGTCTAGTTTCCGCTGATCGTCTAGCTGCATTTTTGTCGAACCAGACGATCAGCTAATTACTGAAAACCGTGTTCATCATCACCTGGGGAAATACCGGGTCCTCCCCGAGGCCGTCTAGCTGGATTCTGTTATGTCCATGAACATTTTGGACAT